>NZ_BMPG01000006.1 GCF_014647475.1 Halocalculus aciditolerans
TAAGGACCGTATCGGCATCATCCTCGAGCCGCTGAACAACTGGGCCGGTGTCTCGGAGGCGCTCGATGCCAAGCGGATCACCGTCGGTGGAACGCTCGGGCTGAACCCCTTGGAGATCCGCGAGACGCCCGAGCACGTCCAGCGAGCGATGGGTGAGGACGCGAGTCCGTTCAACGAGAAGCTCGATGACGCGATGAGCTTCCTTACCAACTTCTTCGCGTTGCGGGGCATCTCTCTGGGTGACCGCCGGACGACGTTGGAACTGGGTCTCAAGCGAGCGTACAAGCGCAACGGCATCACCGACGACATCTCGACGCACGGGAACCCGAGTCCGACGATTCGGGACATGATGGACGTCTTCGAGGAGATGGTCGACGAGCCCGAGGAATTCGTCGTCCGGTCCGATGAGGAGGCGGGGAAGATCAAAGAGGACGCGACGTGGCTGCTCGACCAGCTCCGGCCCTTCGAGGAGGGCGGTCGGCACGCTAACCTCGGCCAACCCTCAGATTTCGACATCCGCGACGAGAAGGTCATCTATCTCGACCTCGCCCAGCAGGAAGGGAGCGTCGACAGTAGCACGGCGCTGACGATGCAGCTACTCATCTCGTTGGTCTACGAGCGGGCGAAAGTCTCGGAGAAGGAGGTCGTGTTCTACATTGACGAAGCGCGGTACATCATGCAGGACGCCGCAAGCCTGGCGTTCCTCGAGACGGTCTTCCGCCACCACCGCCATCACGACCTCTCGATCCGGCTGGTCACACAGACCGTTGACGAGTTCTTCGAACACGCCGAATCCGAGGCGATTCTGGACCAGTGTGCGGTCAAGCAGTTCCACCGCCTCGACGGGATGGACGAGGAGTGGGCTGACGAGTTCGGGCTGAACTACGCACAGATGCGGTTCGTCCAGGATGCTGTGCCAGGCAACGAGGACGCCGGCTTCTCCGAGGCGCTCGTTGGCGTCGACGGCGAGTGGCGCGGCATCCAGGTCAAAGCAATGCCCAAAGAGAAGCAGGTCATCGACTTCGACCCAACCTCCCAAGTTCGCTCCTCGCTACCCGGCGCCGGCGACAGCGCCGTCGATACTGAGATGTTGGAGTTCCAGGAAGAGCTCGAACACCGAGCAACGAACGGAACGAACGAAACGAGCGCACCGAACGAGGAACCAGACGCCGTCGAAGCTGAGCCAGACGGCGGGTCGATGGAGGAGACCAACGATGGCTGAGTACCTGCGCGTTACGCCGACATCCGAGCGGCTTGACCCGGAGAGTATCCCCCGAGTCCTCGATAGCCTCCACAAACTGACCACGCCCGGCTCGTCGGGCCTCGGGGAGAAGCTGAACCCGCTCCACAGTGAGACACCACCCCGATTCGAGTTCCTCGCAATCAGTGATGGCCCGGACGACCCGGTGGAGTTCTTCTACGGGGCCGATGCGCACCTCGATACGCTTGAGAAGCGCCTCCGTTCCATCTATCCGGCCACGTTCGACATCGAGCGCGTCGACGTCGACGTTGCCGCTCGGCTCATTCAGCCAGTTGAGTTCACACCGCAGGAATTCGTCGACCACTACGAGGCCGGGCGGCTGCAGTACGAGTTTGGTCCGGCAGAACAGTACGTCATCGTCGACGAGGAATCAGTGGACTCCGAGTCAGCCGAAGCAGACCCCGTTGTCGACGGCGGTACGGCAGCCACGAAAGTCCCCGATCATCACGTGACTGTTGGGGACTCAGCCCTAGAACTAGCGCCGCCCGATGCACTTCCAGACGACGAGGAAGAGAGACGGGCCATCGAGAAGCCGACGATGACACCGGCGGGAACGATTCTGGCTCGCCCGGCACAAGACGCTGTCTCGCCGCTCGGTGTCCGGTGGTGTGGCTCCGCGTCACGGAAGCAGGACTGGATGACCTCGCTGACGCCGTTCACGGCAGAGGAAACTGACGGCGACCTCTCGTCCGTCGACGAACCCGGCGCGGCGCTGGCGTCGCTGATCGACCACCTGATGGAGGCGACAGCGCCGACCGCGTTCCAAGTGGTCTTCCAACGGCGTGCCAGCTGGCAGTCCGACGCGGAGGTGCGGAAAGAGGACCTCGTCGACGGCCGCGACACGTTCTTCCAGGAGGTCGTCGGGTCGTTGCTCGAGGTCGAGGACCAGCGGAGCGACCAAAACGAACCGCAGATTAGTGAATCCGTCGAGAAGCGGATCGAGTACATCGACGCGAAGAACGCCAAACGGTCGTTCACGGTCAACATCCGGGCCGTCGGCGTCCCTACCGACGACACCCGCGACGACCTCGATGGCCGGATGGACTCGCTCCTCCCCGTATTCGACCCGCTTGATGGGCCGTTCTACGAGGTCGAGGGGCAACGCCTCCGGGACAGCGGCTTCCGTGAGAAAACGAAGGAAAAGAAGGCACGGGCCGCTCTTCAGCGCCTCCTCAACCGCGAGCTGACGACGGGGAGGGGGAAGACCCGACCCGAGCTGGTCCTCTGTGGGACGGAGCTCGCGAACTTCGTCCTCGTCCCCTCCTCCGAACAGTTGACCGTCGAAGGGACGCGGGGGACCAGGGCCGAACAGCAGAGTCGGAATCCGCTCCCGTGGCCGAACCCGGATCTGATCCAGCAGTTCCAAGACGGGATGGCCATTGGCTACGCGCTCGACGAAAACGGTGAACCACGGCCGGACCCGATCCGGATCCCGCCGGACCTGTTGCCCACGCATTACGGGCGGTTCGCGTCGACTGGTGGCGGGAAGTCGAAGGCCATCATCAACGACGCCCTTTCGCTCCGCGAGACGACGGGTGGCCCCGTCGTCCTCGTCGATCCGAAGGGCGACGGGATGTGTGAGAACTACCTGCGCTGCCACTACGAGCGGTTCGGTGGCCTCGACGACGTCTACCACTTCCGCGTCCCGGAGACCATCCCCGCGTTCTCCTTCTTCGACATCCGGCCCGCGCTCGAAGCCGGTCGCAACCGTGAGGACGCGATTCAGGACAAGGTCGACCACTTCCACGACATCCTCCGGATGATTATGGGCCGCGAGCAGTACGGCCAGGCGTTCGTCGCGAACGAGATTCTGAGCTACCTGATCAAGGCGCTGTTCGACGAGGAGTACGGGAGCGACGTGTTCGGGCTGGACGATCTCTTCGCTGCTGCCCTCCGGATGCAGCGCGACCAGACGATTCCCCCGGTTTCTGCGGATAACCAGAACATCGAGGAATCGCTGACGCGCCACTTCGCGAAGGACAACCACCAGTTCCAGGTGTCGATGGACGCCGTCGGGAACCGCCTCGACAAGCTCAAAGAGGACGCGCATCTCCGGCGGATCTTCAGCCACGTCCCCGAGCAGAACGACGCCGGGGAGTACGTCGACAACCGCTTCGACTTCCGCGAGTTCCTCGATGAAGACGCTACCATCATCTTCGACCTCGGCGACCTTCGGCCGGAGGCACAGCGGGCGATCACACTCCTGCTGTTGAGCAACCTCTGGGACGCCGTGCAGGTGCGCCGTCGCGATGGCCAGACCGACTACGAGAAGCTCACGAACCTCATCATCGAGGAGGCGGCGCCGGTCGCGTCGACGAAACTGGTCTCCGAGCAGCTACTGCCCCAAGGCCGGTCGTTCGGCCTGAGTATGGGGCTCGTGATGCAGTTCCCTGAACAGGTGCGGAACCGGAACGAGCGAGCTTATGACGAGGTGCTGAACAACATCAAGACGAAGCTCATCGGGAACATCTCGATCGAGCGCGACCTCGCGGAGTCGCTTGCCCACGAGGACCTCAGCCCGACCGAACTCCGCAACCGAATCAACACGCTCCCAAGTGGCGAGTGGATCGCGCAACTCCCGAGTCCGTCGTTCGGGGAGACTGGTCCGCCGCCGTTTTCGCTGAAGCCGCTGCCGATTGCGCCGGGGCATCCAGAAAGCGATCAGCCGCTCACAGAGCCCCAGGAAGACCATTTCGAGTCCGTGTCCCGGCCACGGATGGTCGAGCGGACACAGGCCCAGTACGGGCTGACAGAGCCGACTGAGTCGACCACTTCCCCAGAGGAGACTGGCTGGGGGAGTTCGGGGGGTGAGACGACGGGCTCGGCTGCCGACGGCGATGCAGCGATCGACCCGACGCAATCCGCGTTCATCAGCAAATCGACGACCGAGGACGCATCGACGTCGACTACCCAGCCCGAGACGGACAGCGACCCACATGGAGACGAGGCAGCGATGAGCCCCCTGTTCGGACAGGCCGCCGAGACGGACGAGGAGTCAGAAGATAACCAAGGAGCGCAGCCGGAGAACGGGGCAACGCCCGTCCAGGAAAGCAGCGTACCCGTTCCCGATGACGAACTCCGCCAACGCGGGCTCAGTCGAGACGACGTCCGGTTCCTGAATCGGGTCCTCGACGTGATGAACCGAGAGGACGACGAGTACACACTACTGGACAGGATGAGCCAGCTTCGGGACGAATACGACGACCTCCATATGGAGCAGCTCACGGAACAGAACCTCCTGGAAGCGGACTCCGCGGCGGGGCGCAAGTACTACACCGTCCTCCCGGACGGTCGAGACCTCCTCGGGAGAGAATTGAAGGCGGGACCAGGAGCGGGCGATCTCGGCGAGAAAACGCCACACAAGGTTGGCGTCCGGCTCCTCGAGCTCTGGCTCCAGCAGCGGGACGACGTGGTTCGCGTGGAACCGTACTACGAAACCGACGACGGCACGGTACTGGACGTGGCCGGCTTCGACGCGGACGGCGATCTCGTCTGGGCCGGCGAAGCAGAGCTCGCGAGTAACAATCGGCACGCCCCGGTCGAGGATTACGACAAACTCAGCGCGGTGGATGCCGACGCGATCTGGGCCTTCAACAATCGCGAGACGGCGCTCGACGTCCTGGATAGCCTTGCCGACGCGGATCGGATCGACGAGCGGGTCAGCGGCCGGGCGGCACGGTCGTTCGCGACCATCAGAGACGCCGTCGACGACTTCGATGCTGCGGGCCTGACCACCGTTCGGGGCTTCAAAAATCTCGATCAAGAACTCAACCAATGACTTGGAGAGAGGCGACCCGCGAGGAGCTTTACGCCTACTACGCCGAGGAGTTCCCCCGCTATCTGGACGATTTGCCGGAATTCATCACGGCGACCGGCCCGAAACAGTACGCCGTCGCCTTCCGAGAGCCCCACCCAGTGCGCAAAGACGAGGTGCCGGACAAGGACTTCATCCGGCGGGATACGTGGCAAACAGATGCGTCGGGCGACCGAACGACGCCCGAGTTCGACGACTTCGAGGATGTCGTTGAGTTCATTCGGCATCCAGCGCGCAACGACCCGCTGGGGCGGAGCGAGTTCGCGCTTGCTGATCCGGAGGTGCTGGAGAAACCGGACCCACGGCCCGACGCCGTCTACTACGCGCTGGATCACTGGGAACGACCCTGGGTCCTCCTCGTCGACATCGACGCCAAAGAGATCGCCCGAGACCGAGCGGACGAGATGGCCTCGGAGGCCGTCGCTGACCGGGACGACGATGCGCTCCTCGACGCTGCGGGTATCCTCGACGCCGCTCCCGAGGGGTATCCGTACGCCTTCGAAGATGTCGACCGCGCCATCGAATACGGGTTCGAGGTGCGCGACATCTTCGAGGACGATTTCGACGCCGAGGAGACGATGGTCGTCTACAGCGGGCAGGGTGTCCACGTCTACCTGCTGGATACCGACCCGGCGCACCGATACGACGAGCAGAGTCGCGAGGTGTTGAACGACCTCCTTCTCGAGACGTACGACATCCCGATCGATCCCGTCGTGACGGCCGACCGCCGGCGGGTCGCTCGCCTGCCCTATTCGCTCCACGCCGACGTCTGTAGCATCGTTCAACCAATCGAGAGCCCTGCGTTCGACGTTCGATCGGCGACGCCGGAGGTGATCGACGAATGAGTCCGAGTACGCCCACCGACGACGAGGATATGGCGTATCGGGTTGCGGCACTCCCGCTGGAGTACGGTGAAACCCGCATCAACCAGCTGTTTACGCGTGGCTACAACCGATACGTCGTCGACGGCGAGGACCAACCCGAGGACCTCGTGAACGACGTCGAGCGGTTCGGGACGGCGGCGTTCAAAGAGCAGGTTCGTGCCGACGCCGCTGAGGAGCCGTTCGTCGACGAGCCGGGGACGCTTGCCGTGCTCGCGACGCTGAGCGCGGTCTGTGTGAAAGAGCACCCGAAGTTCGAGCACGCCTCGCCACGGAACATCCAGGTACTCTACGACATCCGAGAGCTGTACGTCAACAATCTTGCCTCACTCATCCGCGCCCACGGCGATGGGTCGCTCCAACAGGACATCGCAGACGTGCTGTACAACAAGGAGCCCGGTGAAGATGGCCCGCATCCGGGTCGGGTCTGTACGGGCATCACAGAGATGCCGGAGTTCGGGGATGGCCTGTACCTCGAAATCCCGATGGCGGCGGCGTCACGCAAATGTCTCGTTCGAGCGGAGGGCGAGTCATCGACGGGGAGTGACGATGGCGGGGAGATACTGACGCGAGTGAAGGACAACAACCTGTACGTCCCGGTCGGTGATTTCGACAGCAAGTATCGGGACTACGCTGAGCGGGCATTCAAGAAGCTCCTGCGGGTGCAAGAAGACGGACTCTCCGACGACCAGCTATCGTGGCTGACCACGAACGAGTCGGCGATTACGGAGCGGATCGACCACTTCCTCGAGACCGGCCATCACGAGCGAATCTGGCGGAACTGGGACCGTGGGGAGCGGACGATCCGAGTCCTCCGGCGGGCCCTGAGTGACGCGCCCGACGACGTGGCGCAAAAGGGCGAGTTCCACACGGCGAAAGAGCTCTACCGAGCGGTCGAAGCGTACGACGCCGAGGATGAGTGGGAATCCTCTGTAACGGACTGGATATCGAGTCCGAGCAGTCTCGCGAAGACGCTGGCCGACCACGAGTCCCACTCGGCCGTCACGATCGATCGCGACGGGCGCGTCAATACGTACCGAATCGGGCGAGCCGGAACCGGCGCCGAACAGATCGAAGTGCGAGAGATCGAGGACCTCTTCGAACTCCCCTGTATGGCGAATATGGAGGAGCGGCTACACGAGAAGAAGCCCGTCCGGAAGGACCTCTACAACTTCGCGCGGATGGTAATGTGGCTCCCGCAGTATCAGGACAGCAGCCTCGACGAGATCGTCGCGGACCTCAAGGACGTCTTCTCTCGGTGGCCGTGGTACGACGAGCAGGAGACCGAGTACCAAGTCCGCTACGAGTTCTCGAACACGATCGACGGCGACACGCCGTTGCCGATGAACTGCGATAACGACGATCTGCAGCGCTACTGCATCGGCCAAGACCAGTGTCCCTACTCGATCTGGGGCAGTCTCCCGTTCCCGGATGAGATGTACGAGCAGGTTGAGGAGGAATCCGCCGGTCCCGCAGAGCAATTCTGACTAATGGTACCTGTCGAATCCCAATTTATTGGGCGTTCTCGGGGTTGGATCATCCGCTAGTTCGTTAAGTGTAGTTAACAGCTGTTCCCTGAATTACTCGACCTTAGAAAGCAGGTCAAGCATCTCCTGTTCGTACATTCCGTCGGTCGAGATATCGAACTCGGGTGGGTCGAAATCCAGTATCCCGGCGTCAAACCCCTCTGTAAGCTGTTCGTTCAACCGTTTCTCGCTTTCCGGATACACACCACCAATAGAGTAAAACACGTTCTCCTCAGCAAACCAGTCGATGTAGATCCCGCGGAAGTCCAAGTTTACCTCGTTCTCGATCTCCTCTTCTGCGTTCTCCGCAATCGCATTTAATGGAAGACTGAAGTAATACTCTGAGATTGAACCGGTGTTCCCAGTAGCGGGAGTCAAGGTGGTCTGTAAATCCCATTTCCAGCTGAAAGCTGTGGAAAGTCCATCTCCAATAACAGGGACCAGCCCTGCAAGAAACCCTCCACCTTCACTCACGGCTTTCCGGTGCCATTCTCCCCGGAATTCCAGCCGACCGTCCAAGACATCGTTCTCCATGAACTGTTCGAAGACATGTTCGGTAGTTGAATCTATATTTGAAACAGCTTCAGCCTCCTCTCCTTCTGTCCAGATCCCTTTCGTGTCTTCATCGTCGGTGGTGACACGAGCAGCCCAGATATGCTTGAGAGGTCTGACCCCATCGAACGGTGTGTCCTCTTCGATTGCGTCACGTACGGAAGTTCCGTGGAATGCATTCAAACCCCAGCTGGTTTTCTGAAGGTTCTCGATGTGTTTAGATTCCTCAAACTCGGGGAGTTCAGGATTGGTTGAAGACATCTCCCAACCATACGAATTCAGGTGATCTTCCGGTATCTTGGGCGGACGATCTGAGACGGAGTTTGCAGAAACAATCGTAGAAATAAACGGGGTTAGAGCAAGGGTGTAGCTAGAACGGATGAATTGTCTCCGTCTCATATTAGCTTGCTAGATTGGCTCGATTTTATGAGTATTGCTCAATCCATCTATTCCCTTACAACCTGATTGGCCTTCAATTTATCATCATCTGTATATTTTAGATTCGGTAACGAGGTGACTCCCCGTCGAGCAATTTTCAGCGCCTAACACGGCCAGAATCGAGAGAATCGGAGGTGTTCCACGACTCGAAGTGCCGATACGGCGGACCTCGAGGGACTCAGAATAGGTGAAGCGGCGACCCTAAGGAATCCAGATACGACCGAAATCGCCTTCGTTACCCCGCCGTCGAGCAATTTTTGAAATCACAGCATTACCTCGGAACTCGTCGAGGTAATTTCTACGCCCTCAAATCGGCCCGACGAGGTTCTTCTGCAATTTGAGTCCGTTATTCCGCCTTGCATATCGCGGATTTCGTCCAAAGAAAGAGGCGATATGCAGTGTGCGAAGGCCGCCGGCTCTCTCAGGCCGAGGGGCCATCACAGGGGTAGCGGAACTACGGAAGTATCAGATTTAGCGCATTGGTTGACAGGGTGCGTTTCGGTGGGGTCTGTTGCCCCCGCGAGGGGGTGGCGGGGCGCATCACGTGCCCCCGATAGACGATGGCTTCGGAACAACGCAGTAAGACACGAGCAGCGGATCACGCAGCAACTACCACTGACGGTGAGGCGCCGTGGGCGGACCTCGAGATGACGGTTCCGACCGACCGGAATCACGCGTCGGTCGTCGCGCTCGTGGAGTGTGCTCTCGTCGAACTCACGCACGAGGCCGTGGGCGCCGTCTTCGTCTCCCGGCAGGTCGGGCGGTCGACGCGGACGCAGTACGTCGCAGCCGACGACGTCGGCGAGCAGTTCCAGAAGCGGCACTTCGACGACCGGCTGGGCTGGCACGGGACCACCGTCCCTCGACGAACCGTTCGCGACGAGCTCATCACTCAGCTCACGCGGTCGGCATCAACGACGGCGGAGCGGTCAGGTGAAGAAGCAGCCAGCGAGCCAGATACCTTCGTCGTGAAGCCAGTTCGAGAACTGCGAACGCCGTAGCGGCTAGACTTAACCAACATTCCGAACCGATACCGGCACAGCGTTGGTTAACGTTGCGGTTGGATCCACTCCCTTGCCCCCACCCACCGCCCGACTCCTCGAGTGAGTGTATCCTGGCGGCCGGGCGATCCGAGGAGGTGCCGAATCTGTACGCCATGAGTTGTTTGTCGGCGCCGGAAGGCGTGCAGCGCGCAACAGCGTGCGCTGCGTGACTCACCATGCCTGGTCCCGATCCTCACGACGACACGAGTCGCGACTACGAACAGTTCGAGAAAGAACAGCTCGCCCAAGACCGCGACGCCATCGGCGTCGACACGGCGGACGTCGACGACTCGACGGCCCAACGCCTGGTCAACGACCTCGTCGACGCGGACGTCGTCACTCTGGTTCCTGAAGACCAGGTGCTGGTTCACGAGCCGAGCGGCACCACATTCGACTCGACGACGCAGCTGGCCGTCTTCCATCGTGGTTGGACGGCCGGCCGCGACGCCGACGGGGAGGACGAGTGATGCAGCAGACCCTCGTCGGCTGTGCGTTCTGCGACGCCCCGCCCGGTACCGAGACTGGCGAGGCCCACACCTGGGGGCAAGACGAGCGGGTCACCCACCCGATCTGCATCGACTGCGCGATCCAGACAGAGCCGGATCCCGACGAGCGCGATCACGTCGCCTGTGACGGCTGTGGGTTAGTCGTCGACACGCTCGCAGCACTCACCCGGTTCCGGGTCGAACTGGGGCACCTGGAAGGCCCGTTGCAGCTGTGCGCCCGCTGTAGTCCGGGTGGTCTCGCGACGTACTGGACGCGCGACCTCGAGGAGCATCTCGTCGCGACGCCGACAGAGTGACCCTAACACTCTTTACTGATTCGCTGTAAACTGTAATCAAGAACGAATCGTGTCACGCCCCTCAAACCGCGCCGACGGCGACATCGTCCAGGACTTCCTCTCGGTCGCGGACCTCCTCGAGGAGCCACAGCTCGCCCAGCTGTACGCGTACCTCACTCGGGAGGGGGAGGCGACCGTCCAGGACGTGATGGACGACCTCGAACTCGCCCAGGGGACGGCCTACAGCTACGTCAACCGGCTCGTCGATGCCGGCGTCGTCGACGTCACCGACGACGAGCAGCCACGCCGGTACGCCGCCCGTGAGATCGACCTGACCGTGACGACGGCCGCGGGCGACCGCGAGTACACGATCACGCCGGCGCTCATCGACGCCGTCGGCCGCCGCGAGACGGACGCCGACATCGACACCTACATCGACCGACATGGCGTCGCCGGCCTCGCGACCGCGCTCACCTACGCTATCGCCCGCGAACGCGGTGAGGTGACCCACCGGCTGATGGCGGAAGATCTGGACATCTCGCCGCTGGCGGCGGAGATGATTCTGCAGGCGCTCCGGCCCGTCGTCCATGAACACTACGACATCGAGGAGTCAGGGACGGGACTCGACGAGTTGGATATCGACAACGGCGACGCGGCTGACGACGCGTGAGCCGGCTCCACATCGCCGACACCGGCCTGTTCGTCGCGATGGGACAGCCGTCGAACAGCCGCTATCAGGCTGTTCGCCGATTCGCTCGCCGGAACGACGTCACCTTCGTCCTGCCCGAACGGGTGTACGAGGAGCTGACCGTCGACGATCCCGACGTCGAGGCGCCACCTATCGACGCTGCGATCGAGGAGGGCTGGGCGACGGTTGCGGCGCCGCTCGAGTTCTCCGAACCGATTGTCTCGCGTGTGATGGACGGCGTCCAGCGGTACATCGCGAACGCCGACGACCGCCCTGCCGACGAGGTCGAACGTGCCGACGCCGCCCTCGCCGCCCTCGCTGCCCAGTATCTCAGCGCGGGGTCGGCGACCGAGGTGTACATCTCACGACCGATATCGCGGCCGGCGAGGGGGCCGAAACCGTGCTCGCGAGTGAGGGGTACGGTGACTCGATGACGTTCGTGAACGGGTTCCGGTTCATCGAGGACCTAGTCGCCAGCGACAGCTGACGCTATTCGGGGTCGAGGTCACGAGCGTCGAGGTCGCCGGCGAGATACTGCTCTCCCGTTCGCGTGATATCGTAGACGCCGTTGCCGAGGTGGACGAGGAGGCCGTATTCGACCAGCGTCTTGCAGCGGGCATTGATGTGTTGGCGGGAGAAGCGAACTCGATCGCTGTCTGCCATTTCCTTTGGGGTATCGGGGCCGGCTTCAGACAGATGCTCTAGAATGCGGTCATCAGCGCGAGACATCCAGTCGGCGTCAAAGCGCATAATCGCTTGTGGTTGCGCCGACGCTATCCCGAACGCGCTAAGTCAACCAGAAAATCTTCAAGCAACTACAATTGACTCATTGGTCTTTAAATGCCGGCCGTCCTAAGCGTCGAGCGTTGAGATGAATTGCTCTTCAAGGACGGGACCTGGGGCATCGCCGAACCTCGTCGTCGAGATTATCGAGACGCTCGAAGCGTGTGGGTTGGATCGGGACGAGTACCAGCTGTACGACGCTGTCGACGTCGAAGCACTCGAGCAGATCTTGAACTCGTCGGATGGAAACGTGGAAGTACAGTTCACGGTGGAAGGAATCCGCCTTGCGGTGACACCAGAGAGCGTCGACGTCCTGATCGACGACGAAGACTCGAATTCTACGGAGCAGTAGCTAGATCGCGGTCAACATCGGGAATGGCACCCGAAAGCCCTCGGCCGCTCGACGCCCGCGACCGCCGCTGCGCGCCTCGTACCTGCGGTGCTTGCGGGGTCGGGGGACGGCCGAGGCGGCCTCGCCCTTTCTGAGTCCACCAGGGCGGTGGATGGCTGGCCGAGCGACGTGGCCGGCTGGCCAGGTGTGTACGTACCGGCCCGCCCCGCTCGCCGCTGCCGCCCTCCGCGTCGCTCGCGACCGACCATTCCGGGCGTGCGGGCGCTCTCCGCACCGCCCGCGCCCGTTCCGGGCTAAAATGAATCTGGTCTCGACGCCAGCGGGTAAGCGCGAGGGGTTGCGCGGCGTAGCTGCTCACCCCCCACGCTTACTCCGCTGGCCGCTCGCTCCGGGCGGGTCGGCGCGCGGTCCTGGTTGGGGCCACCTCATGCAGGCGCGCTCTCGCTCGCGCCCGGTAGGGCGCTCGCGAAGGCGCGAGCGAGAGCGCGCAGATGGTTCTGTCGGTCGTTGTCGCCGGAAAACCGCGATGTAGTAGCATCGCGGTGTCGGCGCGTGAGCGCCTTCGGTCTTTGGTGAGACCAATGTCAAGTAACAGCTCTAGTAGCAAGGTCGTTACGGTGGATGAACAGGCATTCGAGAAAGCGGGCGGTCAGGCGGTCGATGAAGACGGCTTCCCGGTCGTCGACGAGACGCCGGAGTTCGAGGCGGCGGTCGAGCAGGAGACGCAGGCCAAGGTGGATGCGAACCACCCGGACGGGATCGCAGACACGAGCAAGGACCGGATTCACGGTGTCACCCTCGAACAGGAAGAGCGCATTCAGGCGCGGGAAGCCGAACTGGAGCGCATCAGTGCCCAGGCCGAGCTGGGAACGCAGGAGGGTCGCGAGCAGCGCACGCGAGAGGCCGTCAGCGAGCAGTGTGGTCGTGACGAGCCGGCGCCGACGGAGCGCACGGATCCCCGAGAGAGGCTGACGCAAGAGGAACTCGCGGAGGTCAACAAGCAAGCGATGCGGATCAGCGACGAAGTGAAGGGCGGCTGGTCGAGAGCGGTCGTCGCGAAGCAGCTGGCCGAGAAGGTGCAGCGCGGGCGGGACGTCACGAAGGCGGTGCTGGAAACCCTCGAAGAACTGAAGGCGGCGCCGGGGGCAATCGTGCCCATCGCGGACGTGCCGGACGTCCCGGTCGGCGAGGTGACGGTCGAAGGCGAGATAATCGAACTCTGGTCTCCCAGTAGTAGCGCGATTCAGCAAGTTGGGCTGATAGCGGATGATAGCGGGAAAATCAAGTTCACCTGCTGGGAGAAATCCGGGCAGACGGTCGTGAGCGAAGGTGAGACGGTCCGGTTCCGGGCCGTCAAGAAGAACTGGTACCAGGGGCGGTGCAGCATCGCCATTACGGGCTGGAGCAGGATCGAATTCCCAGAGCGCGGTCGGTGGTGGGAAGAGTAGGCGAGCGCGACGCCGTTCTTTTTTGCTGTGTGCCGGACCAACCCTAACCCCGCCGCCCCACCCTCCGCTCCGTGCTCGCTCCTAACGTCGCTGCGCGCGCAGCCACGACCTCGACAACGAATCACATGTCCCCCGGAGATCCAACGATTGAGCTGGCGACCGGAGTGGTACCATTTGACCCTCGTAAGAGAACTCAGAGAGTGATACCAAGATTAGTCATCAGAGCATTGGTTCGTAGTCTGGGAAAACGTTCTCTGCCTTTTTGTTGACGGCCTCTGGTGGTTTGACTGGTTTATTGTCGTGTGATACGTAGTATCGTCCTTCATCGAGCTTCTGAATATGGTAATTTTCCCCATCCGCCGTTTCGACCATGACTCGCACCTCTTGTTCTTCGACGGTGTCGGTGGTGCCTGGATTGAGATGGTGAGAGAAATTTGCTCTTTCAAAATACGGTTTCATCGTGGCTTGGACATCTTCTGGGAAGACATGTGCGCCGCTCACCAGAGTATACCTTCTTCCTCGTGCGTTCCGCATATCGGCTTCCTGGATAATGACTGGACTGTCGTAATCGTCTTTGGTTTTCTGCAGTTCGTACCCTAAGTTGTCGTCGTCTTCGAGTTCTGAAGGGGCGGTTTTTACGAATACCGAGTTGATTGTTGCACCGACCATAGCTGAGTCACGTTGTCAAAGATTTCAGAATCGGTGGGCATCAACGTTTGGACTGAAAATCCTCGCCAACTGTTTGCTCGAAACCAACAGAATCAGAGGCAAGGGTTGTTTAATGATGGTACTAAGGTCACTGACTACCCTCAAAGTAGGTACTCCAATAACCCAGTACTCTGTATTAGTCTCGGAATAGGATGTAATAGAATCAACGTCAAGGAGACAGCAGTCAATTTCAAGCACTGATCCAGTTTCGCCATTTTCTCGTCGTTTCTGGTCCGGTTCCCTTTGAAGAACATATCTGGGTCATCAGTTTCCTCGTTCCCCGTAATCACGGTGAGATACGATTTAACAAGTTCCCGACGAACTGGTTCCGGCGGATCATCGATGTACTGCAGATAGTCTTCGATATTGAGGCCCGGACTGTGGTAGTCTCGGACCCAGAGAGCAGTAATGCCATTGAAGACTGAAATCAGTGCGACGGCCATCGCCGCGTAGTGCATAATGTTCAGGTGGGAAAAGATGCTGACTACAGAGACGATGATTGCGTCGACTGTCAGTACGGTACCGATTTTGGATTCGACAGAGGTTCGCCGTTCTGCTTCTTCCTGGTATCGAAGCCGGATTTCTTCGAGGGCCAGCTGAGAAAGATCTACGTCATCGCTATTACGGTCCCCATCGCTGTTGCCGTCTTGCTGTTCGTCGCTACCCTCGTCGTTTGTCATTCAAAACTTTCTGCCGCACTCGTCACAGGTCCGGTCGCCGTCGCCTTTCGAGATGGTATTGAAGCTGGACTCGTCCTTGCATCGGGGGCATACAGGCATGGTTTTGTTGTTAGAAGGGTTCTCCGCAGTCGTCGCACGTTCGGTCGTCTTTCTCTTCTCCGTCCGCAAGCTGGGCGCTGTAGGTCAGTGCTCCGTCTTTACAGTCAGGGCACAACGGCATCGTTTTAGAACGTCTCCCCGCACTCGTCACACACCTGTTCTGCGTTCTGGATCAGGCCTTTCATCGCGTCATCTCGACAATCAGGGCAGAGAGGCATTCTTTGTACCGGGTAGTACCCATTTACAGTTAATAAGGATTTGGCGGCATCGGTCCCCCTGAAGGAGCTGCAGTCCCGCATAGAGTCTATTGTCCCCCTCAATGGGTGAGGGGCTCACTGTACTGGCGAGTTCCCCGATCACGGTGAGAACGATGGCAACCAGAGACATCTACGAAACTGGCTTCGACGAAGACGTCCGAACAGAATCGAGCACGAACCAATGCCCCGAATGTGACGGCCGAGTCACCACGAACGCGGTCGAAACAATCTGCGAAAACTGTGGGCTGGTCATCGACGAACAGCGCATCGATCACGGGCCGGAGTGGCGGGCGTACGACGACGAGGAGCGCGAGCGGACAGGCGCCCCACTTACTGCGGCTCGCCACGATCGCGGCCTGTCGACGGAAATCGGTCGCGGCACCGACGCGAAGGGGAACGAGATCTCGGGGCAGAAGCGACGGCGACTCGCGCGGATGCGCCGTGAGCAGACCCGTGGTCGCTGGCGGTCGAAAGCGGAACGGAATCTCGCCCACGGGCTGGGCGAAGTGCGCCGGCTGGCGAGCGCGCTCGAACTCTCCGATTCGGTCCGCGACCAGGCGTGTCAGCTCTTCCGGAGCGCCCAGAACGAGGATCTGCTTCGAGGCAGGTCCATCGAGGCTATCGCCGCGGCCAGCATCTACGGGGCATGTCGGTGCAACGGCCTCTCGTGGTTGGTGGATGACGTCAGCGAGATGGCCCGCGTTGCGGAGTCACGGGTCACGAACGGGTACAAGACGCTGAACGAAGAGCTGGGCCTCCCTGCCGAGCCCGTCTCCCCCAGCATGTTCGTGCCGCGCCTCGCTTCGGACCTCGAGTGTCCGGACGAAATCCGACAGCGGGCCCGAGCCCTCGCGGAACAGGCCGAGAAGCGCGGCGTCACGACGGGCGTCCATCCGGCCGGGTTCGCCGCGGCCTGCCTCTACAAGGCCGGTCGCGAAGAGGGTCGATGGCTGACGCAATCCGAGGCCGCGGACGTGGCGAACGCCTCGAAGGCGACTGTTCGGGCGCACCGGGATACGTTGGAGGAACAGGTCGCCTGAGACAGATCACTGTCTCTCCGACTGTACTACACATCGTTCTATCCACGCTACGATTTAAACACGAAGACGAGCGAAGTTCTCTGTAGACTACTCTGTAAGCTAGCCCACCTAAAGAGGCGGACTTTCACCATGGACTCCCGCTCTAACCGAATCCGGTACGGGTTTGATCCCGTTCGCGTTCAGCATCCCGGTGTTCAAGCGCACGCCTACGGGTGCGCCTCCTTCGCCGCCAGTTTGGTTGCGAAGGAGTCGATAGCCGATGTTCTTCGCTGCGTTGTAGTCCGCGTGGTTCTCGTATCCACAGGATTGACAGCGGAAGGTGTCCTGCGACGGGCGGTTGTCCTCGTGGGTGAAGCCACACGACGAGCACCGTCGGGACGTGTTCTTCGGGTTCACCTGCTCAACCTGAATCCCGCGTCCCTCGGCCTTATACGAGACGTACTCGTACAGACGATTGAATGCCCACTCGTGGAACTTGCGGGCGTCGGGCATCCGATCGCGGATATCCGTCAGGTCCTCGAAGGCGATTACCGTGCAACCACTCTCGCTCGCTTCAGCGATGATGTCGTTCGCGATACGGTGAAGATACTGCTCGAAGCGCCCCGTCTCCTTGCGTCCGACCGCTTGGACGTTCTCGTGGGCCCACCGCGAACCACACTCCTGCAGCGACTTGCGGCGCTGGACGTACTTCGTTCGCCAGTGGTTGAGTTCGTCGGCAGACCAGAATGCGCCAGTCGAGGTAACGGCGATGTTCTCGATCCCGAGGTCCACACCGAGAACCGTTCCGTTCTCGGCCGGTTTGGGATCGTCCACGTCCGCCTTTGTTCGGACGTGGAGGTAGAAGTCACCACGGCGATAGTGGAGTGTCGCGCCTGTCGTCTCCCATCGTTCAGAACGCAGGTACTTCGAGTGGGGCGTGTCACGGGTTTTGTCGGGCAAGACGTACTCGGCGGTGACACGCCCATCGACGGTAGACAACACGGCGTGGTCGTCATGGAACGTGGCGTTGCGCTGGTTGTATTCGCAGAACGACGAGGAGAACGTCGGAATCGAAGCGTACTCGCAGTTCTTCCACTCGGCGACGACGCTCTTGAGCGCGTCAACAGCACGGTTACGAGCCGATTGGACGTGGTTGCTGTGGAGTCGCGTCTGCTCGCGAACCTCGTCGTAGGTCATCTCATGCAGGACGGACGAACGGGTTTCAGCCCACTCTCCGTCCCACGCGGAGTCCACGACGTAATTGGCCGCCCACAGGAACTCGTCAATCGTCTCGTGGAGCAGGTCCGCCTGTTCGTCGGTCACGTCGAGTTTGACCGGGACAGTTCGACGGACCTCCATACAACTCACAACTCAATCTATGCTTAAATGTATTAATATGGTCAGGTGGGGGATGCTGCCCTCCACCGGCAACGGCGGTAGCGTAGGCATGCGAACACATTCGTTCCCTCAGCTGCGGGGATCGGTTTCCACAGGGTGGTATCTATGAACGGTCGTTACTCCGACTTTGAGGAACTGCGGCCGACCGGCGAGGCGTCCCACATTCCGGACACGAGGCTGGACGACGGCTGTGAGGGTTCCCCCCGTCGGCAACGCGTCGCGACGAGCTCTGGTGGCTACCCTGATGTGGCGACGGCCGCCGATGGCGAGTGCCGGTCCTGTGGGGCGTCAGTCCCAGACGGCCAGACGAAATGCCGGTTCTGTCTCACCAACCATCTCGGGAGTGACGCCACTCGCACGGACGAGGCCGCGTCGACGACGTGCCTCGGCATCGTCCACCTGGTCGTCGAGTCGACCACGTTCTACGGCGCCGTCGCGAAGGGCGGCGCCGCGGCGAACCTCCTCTCCGCCAACGAGGCGGAGCCGGTCGTCGACGACTACACGCTCATCTACGACCTCGACGAGGCGCCGGCGCGCCAGCTGGCCGAGCAATGGCCCTCACTCCCCGACGCGGTACAGGTGTCGTCAGAGGAGGGAGAGCGGCTTCTCAGTGCCGCCCGTGACCGGACTGGGTGGCACAGGCAGGAAGCGTCGGAGCGCCAGGAGCAGGCCCCGACGCGGCTCTACGACCAGCGTGGGGACGGCATCCGCGACGCGTCGCGTCTCGACGCGGTCCTCGACGACGCCGACGACGCGGTGTGGCTGGTTCCAGCGATAGCGCTGACCGAATCCACTGGCGAGGCTGCGGCTGATCACCAGGAGTCGTCGGTACCGACGACGCAGGAACTCGACTGTCAAACCTGTGGACGGGCGACCGACCATCGGTTTAAGACCCACGAGTCGGTCCCGGATGCGGCGTGGACGGGACAACCGATCTGGGAGTGTCGGGTGTGTGGCTCGGCTCGCTACGGACCCAGTCTCGAGTAGCGCCAGTGCTGGGCGTCGATTAACCAACACCCTGCGAGTAGCGTCGAGGTTCGTTGGTTAAGGCAGCGAGCTCCTGCAAGCCCGACGCCAGTCTCGATGGGGTGTCTTTCCGCGCCGGCGAGTGGTGAGGCGCTTCCGATGGAGCAAGAGTTCAAACAGGGCTACCGGATGCATCGTATACTCAGCAATCTCAACCGACTCGATGTCGATCGATTGGACGCCGCCGATCGAGAGCGAGTCGAGACCGCGAGAGACCTCCTGGAAGAGGTGAGCCTTCTCACGCGGCCGGGCGACGGAGCCGGGGTGGACGCCCACGCAGACTCCTAACTGGCGTCGTCGGCCACGCCTCGGGAGGCACCTCTCACGTCGGTTTATCTCCCCCGATAGGGGTGCGGGGGCGACCCCGTGAACTCCAGACATGGCGACACTGCAAGCTGCGACGACATCGACCGGCGCGATCGTATCGGATCCGCAGGCAGTCCGCGAGCTTTGTGAGAGCTACTGCTTCGGGACGCTCGACTGGGAGGTGACCGAAGACGGAGAGCTCACCATCTGGGGGTACGACGACTTCGAGGTGTACGAGGCGCGGGAGAACGGCCTCCCGGACTACGAAGGCGGGATCGTGACCCACGAATTCCTGCGAGAACTCGCCGACCACCTCGAAGCCAACGAAGAACTCGATATCCAGACGGCGGGGTTCACCAAATGCCGCTTCCCAGTCCTGGCCAAGCGGTACGTCGTTCGCCATGGCGAAGTCCTCCAGGCGGACCTCAGTTCCCCCGACCCGATCGACGAGTAGCGTTGTTCGTCCCCCGGGAGGGGTGCGGGGCGATCCAGTCGCGGTCGCCCCGTGAGGTGATTGCTCGATGGGACACCGCGCACTCGTTGCGTACGAACGCACGGACGGACAGTACACGCTCCACTACAGCCATTGGGGGGCAGCGAACCTGAAGCTCAAGCACCGAATCTCGGCTGAGTCGCCGTTCGGTGGTGACGACACCGACTCCAAGTGGGCGAAACAGCTCCTCGCAGAGCTTGCTGATGGCCTCGAGGCAGATGCGGTCGACGGCTACCTCGCTGGCGAGGATCGTCCGTCGTCGGTCGTCGAGCCGAAGCCCCGCGCCACCGGGCTCACCCTCGACGAGATCGTCGCGGACCATCTCGACTACCTCCACCACGAGGCGTTCTTCGTGGTGTCGACGACGTTCGAGGTGACCGCCTATCGGACGCTGTGGTTCGGGCTCCAGTACGACTCGGAGACGGTCGAACAGGGAGAGACCGTCGGGAACGGCGCGCTCGCGACGGTGCGCTGGTACGACGGTGAGCCGGTCGGCGACGGCCACCTGCAGGGACAGTTCGCGGCCCTCAAAGACGTCGTCGGCGACATGCTCGACAAGGGCGTCTTCACGCCGTCGACGGCGAGACAGTACCTGAAACGGAAGCTGGCCGAGCGAGTCGGAGACCGACAGGAGCTGCTCATTCCGACCGGAGAATTACCCTTCGAGAAGGCGAGTCTCAGCAAGCCGTAACACCACTTCCTTAGTGGATCCCGGGAAACACCCAAGTATGTCAAATCAGCCTAAAGACGGTGTTCGTGTTTGGCTTGTCGAGCGGACGTACTCCGATGACGAACAGAATCTGATCATCCTCACCTACGCAACACCCGATGGCGAACAGTACTATCGGAAGGAACGAGCACTAACCTCATTCACCGACGTCCGAGATACGACGGCAGCAGTCGACGCTGAACCCGACAATCTCGGCACGGTCGATGACCCCGACCTCCAGGAACAATACGCGGCCGAAGCGCAGCGAATGCAGGAGGTCCACGACCCGGACGACGTGATCTGATACCCGCCAGTAGACATCGCCCCGGGCCATGGGTTATGTCGTAGGAGGCCGTACACAGGGTATGCGCGAACTCGTCTTCGCCCTCGAATACGAGCCGGGCTGTAACCGGGTGGCGGACGCCCTCGCCGACCACCCCGACGCCCGTGTCCGCTCGCTCTCGCTGCACGCCACTGCCGAGCGTCTCTGGCGGGTTGACCACGCCACCGGAACTCCTGAGGCGCTCGACGCCATCGAGGACGCCTTTCTCACCGGCGACTACTACGCTGACTGTCTCGCCACCGAGGACTGTGGCGCCACACAGACGACTCGTGTGCTGGATCGGACGGACGACACGCTCATCCTCTACTCCGACTGGGAGCGCACTCCGACCTGCGCCTCAGTTCCCCATATCGCTCGAGATCACCTCGGCGACGGCGTCTTGTTCGAGACCCGTCACGAGGGGCGCCACTACACGTGGCGACTCATCCACTCCGGCGATGGTGACGTGGCGGCGTTCTTCGACGCTCTCGAAGTCGCCGTGGGGGAGTGTGCACAAATGGAGATGCTCCGCACAGCGGACACAACAACATCAGCTGGGGGACGCGACGGGACACCGAGCGGCCTACCGCCAGCCCAAGAGGCCGCTCTTCAGGCTGCGGTTGAACACGGCTATTACGAGTCGCCCCGCGAGGTCGACGTCGGCGAGCTCGCCGAGCATCTCGACGTGCCACGGTCAACACTCACCTACCGACTCCGTCGGGCGGAAGAACATTTGGCGAAGCAACATGTCGCCGGCGAGCGGGTAGCTGAAGAACGGCTGGCATCACACTGACGCCAGTAGTTGGAATATTCCAATAAAGACCTATCGAACTCCCGCTCCTACCGTGAAGTGATGACAGAGAATCCGAATATAGCGGGACAGGCGAGCGGGGGCGGGCAGCGACAGGAGTTGACCGCCCGCTTCACCGTCCCCGAGATGGACTGTCCCTCCTGCGCCCAGAAGGTCGACAAGAGCCTCCAGCGCGTCGACGGCGTCGTCGACGCGACGCTCCAGCCGACCACCGGCACGGCGACTGTTACGTACGACCCTGACCGAATCAGCGAATCCGACGTGGTCCAAGCGATCGAAGGTGCCGGCTATGAGGTCGTCGGAGGTTCGGACGCCGAGAGCGATGAGCGAGAGGAGTCGGGCAATGGCGTCGACATCGCGCCACCGTCGGAGGTCTGGACGAGTCCCCGCGCGAAGAAGACGTGGCTCGGCGCGGCGTTCGTCACGCTCGGTCTCCTCTTCGAGTTCCTCCTCACCGGGCAGAACGTCACAGTGGCGAGCGTCCTCGAGTACCCGCTCCATATCGCAGATGTTCTGTTCCTCGGCGCCGTCGCGGCCAGTGGCATCCCGGTCGTCCGTAGCGGGTACTACTCCGCGAAGAACCGAAGTCTGGACATCGACCTGCTGATGGGGACGGCGATCATCGCGGCGACCGGTATCGGCTACTTCGTCGAGGCCGCCACGCTGGCCGTCCTGTTCAGCATCGCCGAACTGCTCGAGGACTATGCGATGGACAGGGCACGGGACTCCCTGCGCGAGCTGATGGAACTCTCGCCCGACGAGGCGACCGTCCGTCGCGATGGTGAGGAAGTGACCGTTCCCGCCGAGGAGGTCGACGTTGGCGAGACCGTCGTCGTCCGCCCCGGCGACAAGATTCCGCTCGACGGGACGGTCATCGACGGCGAGAGTGCAGTCGACCAGTCGCCGATCACGGGCGAGAGTGTCCCCGTCGACAAGGCTACCGGTGACGAGGTCTACGCCGGCGCGATCAACGAAGAGGGGTACCTCGAGGTAGAGGTTACCTCGACCGCTGGCGATTCGACGCTCTCGCGCATCATCGAGATGGTACAGGGTGCACAGGCGAAGAAAACCGAGTCTGAGCAGTTCGTCGACCGCTTCTCGGGCTACTACACGCCTCTCGTCGTCGCGCTGGCAATCCTGACCGCCGCCATCCCGCCGCTGGTCATTGCCGACCCGGTGTCGGTGGACCTCGCCGGATACGGATTCACCTTCGCGGGCAGCTGGCAGACGTGGTTCATCCGCGGGCTCACGCTGCTGGTGATCGCCTGCCCGTGTGCGTTCGTCATCTCCACACCCGTCTCGGTGGTGTCGGGCATTACTAGCGCCGCGAAGAACGGTGTCCTGATCAAGGGCGGCAACTATCTGGAGGCGATGGGCGAGGTCGATGCCGTTGCCGTCGACAAGACCGGGACGCTCACCAAGGGCGAACTCGCCGTCACCGACGTCGTTCCGGTGGGTGACACCACGGAGGACGATCTGCTCCGTCGCGCCGCAGGGCTGGAGCGGCGCAGTGAGCATCCCATCGCCACGGCGATTCTCGCCCGCGCTGAAGAGGCAGGCGTAGGCAACCTGCCCGACCCGACTGGCTTCGAGAGCCTCACCGGGAGGGGCATCCGCGGCGAGATCGACGGCGAGACGTACTATGCGGGTAAGCCAGCGCTCTTCGAAGAGCTCGGCTTCGACCTCGCTCGGGCACGCCGCGAAACGGACGGCGGCGTCATGGCGGAAGAGGCGGCCGAGGTCGACGACGGGGCGTTCGCCGAGGATGCCCTCTCCGCGCTGGAGCAGGAGGGCAAGACGGTCGTTATCGTCGGGACGGAGTCGGAACTGCTGGGTGCAATCGCCATCGCCGACGAGGTGCGCCCGGCCTCAAAGCGGGCCGTCGAACGCCTGCACGAGTTGGGCGTCAAGCGCGTGGTAATGTTGACCGGCGACAACGAGGGAACTGCCCGCGCTATCGCCGAGCAGGTCGGTGTCGATGAGTATCGCGCAGAACTCCTGCCCGACGAGAAGGTCGACGCAGTCGAGGAGTTGCAGGCGGGGTACGGCGAGGTGGCGATGGTCGGTGACGGCATCAACGACGCGCCCGCGCTCGCCACCGCAGAGGTCGGCATCGCGATGGGCGCAGCCGGCACCGACACCGCTCTTGAGACGGCCGATATTGCGTTGATGGGCGACGACGTCGGGAAGCTCCCGTACCTGTACGACCTGTCGCGTACGGCCAACGGCGTGATCCGGCAGAACATCTGGGCGAGCCTCGGCGTAAAGCTCCTGCTGGCGCTGGGCGTGCCGCTGGGTCTGGTCAGCGTTGCGTTGGCGGTCGTTGTCGGTGATATGGGGATGAGCCTCGGTGTCACCGGGAACGCGATGCGGTTGTCGCGAATCGCGCCTGAACGCATGGACGGTAAGACTGGCCAAGAAATGGGTGTATGAACCCATGAAGACTAGCGAGAAAGACAGTGCCACCTTATGCAGAACTGTGTCACTCGTCGAACACGAGAGCAACGAGCTCTCTGAACCCCTTCGGGCAGGTCCAACGAACACGTCGAACTGCTCGAATCCCGTCTCCCGAGAACGGGAACAAGAATAAGGTTACTCCGTTTGAAATCTTCCACAATAATGAACCCTTTCAATGCGATCCGCGAGTTCGAAGCCGATGGAACGACCTACAAAATGGCCGACCTCACCGTCCTCGAAGAGGAAGGCCTCTGTGAACTTGACAAACTCCCGGTCAGTATCCGTGTTATGCTTGAATCCGTCCTCCGTAACGCCGACGGGGAGGACATTACCGAGGACGACATCCGGGCCCTCGCTGGCTGGCAACCGGACGTTCCCGACGCCGACATCCCGTTCCAGCCGTCCCGGGTTATCCTCCAGGACCTCACCGGCGTCCCCGCCGTTGTAGACCTCGCGGCACTCCGATCGGCCGTCGAACGCAAGGACCGCGACCCAACCCTCGTCGAACCCGAAGTCCCCATCGACCTGGTCATCGACCACAGCGTCCAAGTGGACTACTTCGGCAACGAGGACGCCTACGAGAAGAACGTCGAACTCGAATACGAGCGCAACAGCGAACGGTACCGGGCGCTGAAGTGGGCGCAAAACGCCTTCGACGACTTCAGTGTCGTGCCGCCAGGGACGGGTATCGTCCACCAGGTGAATCTGGAGTATCTCGGGCAAGTCGTCCACGAACGCGAGCAGAACGGCGAGAACTGGCTGTTCCCAGACACCCTCGTCGGGACCGACAGCCACACGCCGATGATTGGTGGCATCGGCGTCGTCGGCTGGGGCGTCGGCGGTATTGAAGCCGAAGCCGCGATGCTCGGCCAGCCCATCACGATGAACCTCCCCGAGGTTGTCGGCGTGAAACTCACAGGTGAACTCCCCGAGGGTGCGACGGCGACTGACCTCGTACTGCACGTCACCGAACTGCTGCGGGATGTCGGTGTTGTCGATCGATTCGTTGAGTTCTATGGGCCCGCCGTGGAGACGCTGACTGTTCCTGATCGGGCGACAATCGCGAATATGGCGCCCGAGCAGGGCTCGACCATCAGCATGTTCCCCGTCGACGAGGCCACCTTGGACTACCTCGAACTGACGGGCCGCGACGAGGACCACATCGAGCTCGTCCGAAAGTATCTGGACGCCCAGGGGCTGTTCGGTGAGCAGAACCCCGAGTACACCGAGACGGTCGAACTGGACCTCTCGACCGTGACGCCGAGTCTCGCCGGCCCCAAGAAACCCCAGTCCCGCGTCGAGATGGGTGACATGCGAACCCACTTCCGGGAATTACTCCACGGCGAGTTCGAGGACGAACTCGACGACGCTGACGAGGAGGCGCTGGCCCGGTGGCTCGGTGAGAGCGACCAATCGATGGGGCAGACCGACGGCGGCAAGGCGGTCGTGGACACCGGTCGAGACCGCCCCGACCTCGACCCTCTCACGAAGCGCGCCTCCGTGAATATCGACGGCAACGACGTCGAAATCGGGCACGGGAGCGTCGTCGTTAGCGCCATCACCAGCTGTACCAACACGTCGAATCCCTCCGTGATGCTGGCAGCCGGGCTCCTGGCGAAAAACGCCGTCGAGCGTGGCCTCGACGTCCCGGACTACGTTAAAACAAGCCTCGCGCCCGGCAGCCGCGTCGTCACCCAGTACCTCGAAGCATCGGGGCTGTTGCCATACCTCGAAGACCTGGGTTACAACGTCGTGGGCTACGGCTGTACGACCTGCATCGGGAACGCAGGGCCGCTCCCGGAGCCGATCGAGACCGCTATCGACGAACACGACCTCTGGACGACGAGCGTACTCTCCGGGAATCGGAACTTCGAGGCGCGCATCCATCCAAAAGTGCGCGCGAACTACCTCGCCAGCCCGCCGCTGGTGGTGGCGTACGGGCTCGCTGGGCGGATGGACATCGATCTGGAGCACGACCCGCTGGGGTACGATGACGACGGAAACCCAGTCTATCTGGCGGACCTCTGGCCAGACAGCGACGAGATCCACGAAGCCGTCCACGACTTCGTCGACCCGTCGATGTTCGAGGAGAAGTACGCCGAAGTGTTCGAAGGCGACGAGCGATGGGACGCGCTGGAGGCCCCGACCGGCGAGGTCTACGAGTGGGACGAGGACTCGACATACATCCGGGAGCCGCCGTTCTTCAAAGATTTCCCGCTGGAGAAACCCGGCGTCTCTAACGTCGAGGATGCACGGTGTCTGCTAACGCTGGGTGACACGGTTACGACTGACCACATCAGTCCTGCCGGGCCGTTCGGGACGGATCAGCCGGCCGGCCAGTGGCTGATGGACCACGGTGTCGAGCCCCACGAGTTCAACACGTACGGTGCCCGCCGGGGTAACCACGAGGTGATGATGCGGGGCACGTTCGCCAACGTCCGCATCGAGAATCAGATGCTCGACGACGTCGAGGGCGGGTACACCATCCACCATCCGACTGGTGAGCAGACGACCGTGTTCGAGGCCAGCCAGCGGTACCGCGAGGAGGGAACTCCACTCGTCGTGATGGCGGGCGAGGAGTTCGGGACTGGGTCGAGCCGTGACTGGGCGGCGAAGGGGACCGACCTTCTCGGTGTTCGTGCGACCATCGCGGAAAGCTACGAGCGCATCTATCGGGACAATCTCGTCGGAATGGGTGTGTTGCCGTTGCAGTTCCAGGACGGTGACTCCTGGGAGGCGCTTGGATTGGACGGGTCAGAGGTCTACACGATCTACGGGTTGGACGACGAGTTGGAGCCGATGGCCGAGTTGACGGTGACTGCGGAGCGGTCGGACGGGTCGTCGGTTGAGTTCCCGGTGACGGCCCAGGTGGGCACACCTGCCGGGGTGCGATACATCGAACACGGCGGCATCCTACACTACGTCCTTCGACAGCTGCTAACCGAATCGTGACGCTTTCAAAGTGTCTCCTCGACCAGTAAGATCGCGAATTTCCGATTCCGTCGCTCGGAATTAGCGTAGCCCTCTGAAACGGCACACCGTGTTTTGTGCGTGAATACATATCAAGAGTGTTTCCAGTTCAATCAACGGTAAAATGACCATCGTAGCTTTCACACCCGATGCCGTAGCGATCACCGTCGAGTGGGCGAACAATATCCTGTGATCGAGTGAGGCCAGAGTTGTTTATTCCGCGCCGGTGATGGGTGCCGGCGCAGCTGGAGCGACCAACGACACCCGTGCGTCGGCGTTTCGAGGTGTCCAAGATGCATATGGTGATATACGCACTCGTAGAGGCATCGACGCACGACGACGCGCTGTCCACCGGAAAGTCGGTGTTCGACCGCCTGGTCGGCGCGGACCCACACGCCGGCGCCGTCTTCGATTACTATGTGACCTTCGACGAGGAGGACACGTCCGTTGCGGGGAAGGCACGATGGGGGGGGTTGCCGACGGCAGCCCCCGTCGACTCCGATGACGGCCAAGACCTGCTCGAGTGTGGCTGGGAGGCGACGAAGGAGGAATTCGAGCGTAATCTCGACCGGGTGAAGGAGGCCATCGACGAGCTCTCCGACGAGGAGATCATGCGCGACGAGGACCTCGCCCGGCACGCCTTCCACCAGGTCGGTGCGTACGACGGCCCGACGATCTTCCTGTACACCGAACACGGAACCGGCATTCGCCACCGTGGACAGTTGGACCGACTCCTCGAGGAGAATGAAGAGCTCTGGATCGTGCCCGCTGACGTCCACTTCTAACCAATGCCTCGCATCACCAACTGGCGACGCGAGAGCCGCTCGCCGACGCTTGCGTATCGGAACACCGAGACCGGGGCGCGAGCCGTCCTGCATCGAGCCCCGGACTCCTACCGGTACAAATGGCGTGGGGCAATCCTCATCGACGGCTACCCGGTCTGGTCGCGGGGATACGAGACGAAGGATGCGACATCGTTCCGTGACGAGCTCCGGGAGCGGCCCGCACCGGACCTCAGCTGCCCGGAGTGTCCGAACGACGACGTTCGCGTCGGCGAGAAGGCGGCAGACGGGGCGAAAGTCCAGCGGTGGTATGACTGCCCCGATTGTGGGTACGAAGCCCCCTCACGCATCGTCTACGGCGCCGAACGGTGAGTGAGCGCTGGGCGCTGTTTTTCGGCCGGGCACGAGGTAGTGGCCCGGTACGACCGGGTGAGTTAACAAATGAGTCTCGAAGTACTTGACCGACACAGCGAGGCACTGTTCGAGTTCCTCTGGTGTCCCGTCTGCGGACAGGAGGTCTTCACTCACATCCCCTTCGAGGGGGTGTTCTGCAAGAACTGCAACACCCAGGTCGAACTCCAAGAATCCCGAGAGACGCGCGGCTACGAGGAGGCCGTGCTCGCCTGCTTCGATACAACCACGACCTGGAACCTCCACGTCGACGAGAAACTGCGCCGCGACCTGCCTGATGGGTCGGCGCGCGTGAAAATCTTCGGCGCACCGGGCGCCTACAAGGTCGACTGGTGGAGTCCAGAGCCGGGTGAAGACTGGGAACCTGTGGAGCGCGGGGAGTTCGACGACGTCGAGGAACCAGGGAAGGTGTCACACCTCGCATAACCACCAGTTAGGCCGTTTTCGGTTCAAGCAGTGATTCCATGTTTTCCTGCAATTCGTCGTACCCCTCAAACTCGAATAGCTCAGGGATTCGGGCTGTCGCTTGCGCTTTTTGTACTTTTTCACGGGCTCGACCAGCGTGACTACGTACAGTCCCGGTCTTCACGTCAAGCGCATCGGCGATTACGTACTCGTTCTTATTTGCTTCACGCATCACGTAGGTCAAAAACTGCTTTTTCGTGAGGGTGGAGTTATCCAGCAGTTCCTGATACTGTTCCCGATACGCCTCCACATATTCACGGGAGAATTCAGCTGCGACGTGAAATCCACCCCCAGAGGCAACTTCGCCGAGGACCCCAGGCCCACGGTTTGTTCCGACATAGAATTCCTCTTCCTCCGCATCCCAGTGTATATCGGGGATTACAAAATCAATCCCCATCGGTGATTCACGAAGGAATTCCAGCTTTTTCTCTTTCTCAGGATTGTTCTCCCAGTTACTAACAACCTGTTCGAGTGCCATACGGGAGAGATTGGCATCAAGTCCGGGGTGACCATCACGGAGAAGAACGGCTAAATCTCGGTCAGTAATCGTGTCTTGGTCTGCACTGTCGGACATAGTGATTACTGATAGGGTAATCAAACAAAGTATTTATATTTTGGGGTGGTGCAGAAGGCGAGGTGCTACAGATCGTGGACATACAGAGTCTATTGTTGCGCCGGTGATGGGTGCCGGCGCACACGTGCCGGCGATGATCGATGTCGACACGGAGTCAACTCAGATTCGTCGAACGAGTGGACCAGGACGGCGAACCAACCGATAACGACCGCGTCGCGCAAGTGTACCGACATTCGGACGGCTACCCGGAGAGCGTGCTTCGCGATCTTGCGCAGTTGAAGGAACTTCTCGACGCGACCCGTGCCGAGCGAGGACCGGGTTACACGGCAGCGTCGTTCGTGTTCCTCGACAAGCTCTCGACAGTCGACCTGTATCTGGATGGTGACGCAGATCGAACAATCGACGCAACACAGCCAGCGGATCTCCTCGAGCCGGACAATATGGAGCACCTCGACCAGCCGATGTTCCTGCTGGGACACGGTGTCGAGAACCCGGCTGTCGGCATCCACGGCGACGAGGAGTACCTCTACGTCGTTGAACTCCCGACCCGGAACCCATTCGAGGAGCCGTCCGAGTGGACGGTCAAGGTGAGTGGTCATTCCGCGTTCCCCCGGTGGGATGGTCCGACCGAGGACGCCTTCGAGCGGGCCAGCTGGCAGTTCCACGGCCCGCTTGAGCACGCGCTCGAAGAGCTGGTCGCTGAGCCAGCGTGAACACTTAGCCTGCTCAGATGATGCCGCCGATGACGAGTAGTCCGACGACAAGCAGCACCGTCGCGACAACGCTTCCCCCGGCTAGCCACTTGTTCTCCATCGCCTTCTCGTGAAGCGGCATATCGGCGTACTCCTCGCGGAACGCCTCGAGATTCTCCTCGTCGTAGAAGTACTTCGTCTTCAGCGCGAACCGTTCCGTCACCGCACAGCCCGTACAGATCGGCTCGCCTTCCAGCCGCTCCGTTTTGATGTGGCTGGAGCAGGCGATTGCCCCGCAGTTCGGACAGTAGGTGTACGTCTCGTCGACGCCGCTCGTGTCACAGTGGACGCACTGATGGATGCCGTCCTCGGCGGTTACTCGTGACGGGCCTGCCGCGTAGTACTCGTAGGGGTAGGTGTACTCCTGGAGCTCGGTCGTCTGTCGAACCTCGGGGAGGTACACCGGCTCAATCGACTGGACGGAGATGTCCGAGCGGTTCGGCTCGCAGGTCTTGTTGTACGTGACGTTGTTGTCGCCCGTGTAGGTCACCGTCGTTGTGTGGTGCTGCTGGAGCCGCTCGACGGCCCACTCCTTGTACTCCGTCTGGGTCTGCCCGAACCGCCGCTCCTCGACGTCGTCGAACACCTCGCCGAACTGCTCGGTGTCGAGGTCGACCGTCGCGTGGAAGTTCTCGGTGACCAGCGTCGCGACGTCTTCGTCGACGACCTGTGGCTGTCCGCGCTCGGCGTGGGCTACGAATCGCGTCCGGTCGTTGATCCGGTGGATGACGCCCACCGACGTCTCGAAGACGGCGTTCGTGTCCGCGGTGACCGCGACCACCGGGCGGAAAGTCACCGACGAATGCGTTTCTGGGAGGTCGGCGGCCTCAATGTTCTCGACGTCGCGGAACGCCTCCGCGACGGCCGCGTCGACGTCGACGGCCGGGTCGTACGGGCGGAGCGTCTCGTCGCAGAGGATCTCGATGCGCCCGTTGTAGAGGTCGAGGCCGATCTCGTCGGCGATCTCCCGGAGGTCCTCGCCGTCGAGCAGCTCGATTGGATGGGGGTCGTCGTTTTGCTGGAGTCGGTTTGCGTACTCCTGAGCAGGGTTCGTGAACCGGCCGGTCGTGACGACCATCCCGCGTTTCGGGCCGTCGAAGTCGAAGGTCGCGATGGCGGAATGGAGCTTCTGGACGACCGGCCGTCCGACCGTCCCCGTGTGCTTGCACTCGACGATGATCGCACGCCGCGTGCCGTCGACGACCTCCTCCATGATGACGTCGCGACCCTCGTCAGCCGTGCGGTCGGCCTGGCGGACGTTCTCGTAGCCGAGGTTTCGGAACACGTCCTCCATCACGTCCTCGAACTCGAACCCCGAGAGATCGTCCAGTACAGCCATCCTCAATTATGTGGACAGTACGTTGCAACTGCCAAATACGTTGCCGAACGCTACGCCATCCTGTTTGTTGAACCCCTGAGAGGGGTGCGGGGGTCACCGAACCGCCCGCGAGCAACGAATGAACGGGAATGTACCTATGGCCAGTTCGGAATCGGTTCCAGTAGCATCGCCCGCACAGTCTCACCGAGACGCAGTCGAATACGTCGGCTTCCGCGTCGACGGCCAAGCCGTCGTCCTGAACCTCTCGGAGCATCGGCGACTCTCTCTCGAGCGCAGTCTGGACCTCGTCAACCACAGTCCAAGCGGGTTCGAGTGGGGGTATAGTGGTAGCGGGCCCGCCCAGCTCGCGTGCGCGCTCCTCCTCGACTACTACGACGATGAGCAGTTCGCCCGTGAGCACTACATCGCGTTCCGGAATCAGGTGGTTTCGCAGCTGGAGTGCGACGGTGCCGCGGCGTGCTGGCACCTCCCCGGCGAGGAGATCGACGCCGCGATGGCGACCCTTACCGACGACGTCGTCGCCCTCGCCGACGGCGGACGGCCGTCACCGACGCTTCCCGAGAACTGGCGAGCCGTCTCTCGCCCTGATCGAAGAGTGTTCCAGCGCGCTGATCGCGACCACTACATCGTGATCGGGGATGGAAGCGACGAGTGGCTGGTCGTGCTCTGCAGCCAGGGTGACCGGGCATATCCTGCCCCGCTCGCACATCGGACAGTTGTCGAGGGGGCTGACGTGGAACAGGTAATCCAAGAACTCGCCGAAGAGAGCAACGACCTCATCGAACCCCCGGAGGGGGAGCACTGATGGAGACGCTTCGACTGGCGCGAGCCACCCACCAGCTCCTCGAACGAGGTGTCGAGGCGCTCGAGAAAATCGGGCGCGAACTGGAGCGATACAACGACCGACAGGAGCGCACCGACGACACCGACTCGTGACCGAAACTCACTCTCTAGACCAAATACGGAGTACCGGATTCCAGTATACGCCTACCCCCGATGGGTGTTCGTGTCCCATCCATCGGGAAGGCCAGCCGGTCACGGCGCCGCTCGGTTTGGGGTTCGCAGAGCGCGTCCATATCGAATCGATCCCGCGCCACGTCGCCGGCGCGATCTACGAAGCGCATCACTCCTATATGGACGATATCCCCCGGACGAATCTCGTCCATCACGGACTCTGTTACCAGGACCAGCTACTAGGTGCGATTACGTGGCGCTATCCGCTGATTCGCTCGCTGGAGTACGACGGGACGCGATTCGAGGGTGACGAAATCGTCGAGGCAGCACGGATTTGCATCGGCGTCGACTTCCCCAATCTCGCCTCTGCCGCCCTCGCCCGGTCGATGGAACGATTCGTGCGTCGGCACGGTCGGCGACGAGGCGTTCGGCTCCTGCTGACGTTCGTGCGAGCCGACTTCGACGGCTCGATGATCAAAGCGCTCAGAGACAAGGGCTGGCACTGTGCCGGTAAAACGGACCCCGGCCAAGCGGGAAATCGCCCCGATAAGCAGATCCGAGAGCAGCCGAAGTGGCGGTTTCTCTGCGAGGTCCCAGCTGAGTCCGACCGGGAACAGGCCTCACTCGGGAGGTGGTCCCCGTGACCACGAATGCCAGTCTCGATGAATTCGTAGCGGAGCCAGATTCGGACAGCCAGACAGATGACGGCCCATCGGTCGTCGACCAGCTGTTGAAGCCGGTATCGCCGTCGCTCGGACTGCAGCTCGTCCCCGGCAGGGGTGACCCATTATACCTCCAAAACAGGGGGACCGAACGCTACCTGTTCCGAGATGACCACGAGCGATGGTTCATCCTCCAGCCCTCAGCCAAGAAATCGGTCGATGACTTCGTTCGCTGGGTGTATCTCCCCGAGGACAAGCCAACCGAGATCGCCCGAACAGCGATGGGGCAACGAACGGTTCTCGGCTACAGGTACGTTACGCGGAGCGAGGCCCCCGAGCCGGTGGCGACGACGGTGACAGCGATGTTCGTCAGCGAGCCTTGGCCCGATGCCACCTACGAGTGTGGATCCTGTAGTAGAGAGTTCGACTCACCGCATAGTCACGCTCGGCATTGCTGGGAAGCACACCCCTGGGTTCCAAATCCTGAGCAGGTCCGGGTACGGAGAGACGAATCTGAGTAGTTCCGACATCTGATCCGAGCCGCGGACTGGATCTGGATTAACCAACACTCCCCGCCATTCAGAGACGGGCGTTGGTTAACGTGGTGTTGTTTTTGCGCCCGGGAGAGGGGCGCAGGGCGCGAGACGATGCAGTCGCACGTCGACGAGGATTCCTCAAGTGAGGTGACTGAGATGAAAGATCCAGAGTCCAGAACCATCTTCGCTGGCGTCGATGGGCGTACCGACACCGAACTACCAGAGTGGTACCGAGAGCAACACGGGGATGCAGACCCTGTGACCTTCGCCGAGGCGATTCGCGATCTTCCGCAGGCCGTCGAGACGACCGTGGCGTACCAGAATCCGTACACCGACGAGTGGGTCGAGACGGAGCGGTTCAACGCGCTCGTCGAGCCGAGTCGAGCCCAGGAGCAGGCCCGAGATGATGACGCGGAGACGGACCCGTTGTTCCACGTTCCCACGGACAGCTACTCGATCATCAACCCGGTCGACGTCTACGGGCCGCTGGAGGAGGTCCTCCGCGAGGAGACCATCGACGGGACGCCGCTGGGTGAGGTGATGTTCGGCGAGATTCGGCGCTACCGGGGCGGCGGCGAGGTCCACATGGACATCATGTTCGACGGCCTCGAGGTGCGCCTTCCTGGCCGGTCGGACCCAATCACGATGGGCGTCACGTCTGGCTACGACTTCTTCGGCGAGCACGCCGTCTACGTGGAGGGGTTCGCCCAGGACGGCTACTGCTCGAACACGATGCGCTCGCTCACCGACAAGGAGGTTATCAAGCACGTCGGCGACGTGCGGAACTTCCGCACCTGGTGGGAGGAGCTCCTCGCACAGGTCGAACTCGTCGCGGACGACCTCTTCGAGTTCATCCGGGACGCCCAGGATATCGACCTCGACTTCTCGGAGCTCCCGTTCACCGTCACGGAGTTCTACACCCTGTTGGGGTTCCCGGACTACCTGGCCGAGCGTGCCGCTGGCGATGCAGAAGCCAATGCGGTGTCCCCCTTCGAGATCGATATGTGGACGCTGCATTCCGGTGCGACGTACGCGCTCACCCACTTCTTCCAGGGGAAAGAAGGGGCGTCTCTCGATCAGTACGTCCGCATTGCCAACGACATCCTGTTCAATCCGGAAGGCACGATTGAGCGCGTCGAGCAGGCGTACGAGCAGCAGCTAGAGGCGGACGGTGACGACGGGTCACAGGCCTCGCTGGCCGGCGAACGAGCGCTGGCGAGCATCGAGCGCGTCAGCGACGACCTGCAGGAGAAAGTCGAACAGTTCGAAGAACGCGAGGACGCGCTGCGTGAGCGGTTCCAAGAGGCGATGGGCTAAGAGCAGTCGGAGAGAAAATTCGCCAGGCGTGCTTCCGTTCTAGGGGCTGGAATCCACTGCTGACAGTATTAAGTGAGTAGGGGCGTACCCAGAGACCATGTCTATTGAGCATAATCCGACTCTCGACGCGCGAGAGCCACAGCAGGGGGATATAGAGACTTTTGAAGAGTTGGAGGGTGGTGACTCGGTCAAATTCTTTGAATGGCCCGTCGAGCCGTTGACCGTGATCGGCTGGGAAGAAGACGATAATGTCGGGAAGCGGGTACGAGTTGAAGCAGAAGGCGGCGAGTCGTTTCTCTACCAGGTAAACGGCCACCTCTGGCATTACGTCCCTGAGGACGAGTTCGCCGGCGAGAATAACCCGTACCCTGTTCAGAACCTCGTTTTGCTCGAATCCTCGGAAGTCTGACTGGGCTTCGAGACAGCACGAATCCTGTCGTGGCGGGCCTCTATTTTGAGGGTCCCAACCGCAGAGGCTACACCTTCCCAAGATCTACTGCTTCAATTCTCTGCTGTTGCTCGTGCCCTCGATAGGTGGAGGCATCCGTTATGGGTACTTCTACAGATGACTCAGAGGCGTCAGACGAATTTCCGCCTGAAAAGCGGCTTGAAGCACCGAACACGCGCCTGATCAAGGCAGGGATCGCGACGATTCCGGATATGGAAACTCTCCAGGAGTGTGTTGCCTACGAGAACGCCCACCAGAACCGAACGCAGATTCTGCGCCGGCTCAAGTGGAAGGCTGAAGAGCTGCGTGAGAACGAAGAGTAGGCTCTATTCTTAACCAACACCCTCCGCGTGAGTTCCTCAATATTGTTGGTTAATCGGCTGTGCCTCGGTTTTTCGGGGCCCCTGAGAGGGTGTGGGGCAGCCAGCAGCGGCCTCGCGAGCCTAATCATGTCCCTCGAGCTGAGCTCCAGCGCCAGCACCGCCCGTGAAATCGCCGCCGCCAGACAAGCAGACTATGTGGCGTTTCTGCATCGAGCGCCGTTCGTCGTCGACGCTGTCGAACTCGGCTTCCTTCCCGGCTTTCGCGAGGACTGTGGGTACCAAGAGACGCAGTATCAGAACCTCAGCCTCCCCGTCGGGATGCTCGACAACGATTTCCGGAATCCCGATCTGGATAGATTCGTCGACCGCTTCTTCGAGTACGAACCAGAGGTCGGGGTCATCGGGGACGTCGACGAAATCGACGACGTCGACGCCCACGTCGCTGCTGCTCGTGAGATCCAAGCGAGCTATCCCGAGGCCGAGCTCATCGTCGTTCCGAAGTCGCGGGCCGTGATCGACGCGATACCCGAGACCCTCGTCCTCGGGTATTCACGGGGATACGCCGACCGCCTGGCCCACGAGTTCTCCGACCCAGCCGATTGGAGAGGGCGGCGCGTCCACATCCTCGGCGGGAGTCCGCCCAAGCAGCTCGATGCCATTCGACAGCTGACCAGACCGACACTCACGGACGAGCCACCAGCCGACATCGTCGGCGTCGACTGGAACGGGCTGCATCGCGGCGCGCAGTTCGGTGAGTTCTGGACGGCCGACGGCTGGGACGACAGCGGTCGCGACGCCGACCACGTCACCGTGCGAAAGACGGTGCGCCACAGCCTCGCTCGCGTCCGTGAGTTTTGGAGGGCCCACGGAATCTGGCCCGAAACGACACCGCAAAACGAGGGGCTCGACGTCGAGTACGAGGGTCCGAGTCCTGCCGATCTCGAGGACGCTGCCTGTACCGAGTGCGGGACGAACGTCTGGCGAACTCGCCGCGGCCCGTACGTGGCCGAATACGATACCGGCGCAATCTGTGGATACTGCAGCTACGAGTGCTACTTCAACCACCGTCACCGGAACAACCTGGAGGAAATCGTCGGCGAGCAGAGCGTCTACCTCCCGTCGGCGTGATTTCGCGACCGGTTTTTCGTGCCCCCCGAGAGGGCGAGGGCTCCTTCGAAAGCTCTCAGAGGTGACTTCCAGTGAGTCAACAACAGAGTCCCGACAACGTCTCGATCGACGAGATCCCGGTCGATATCAACAACACGCAATCAGCGGAGGTCGATTCCGCCGACGTGCCCGACGAAATCGAATCCATCACCCGTGGGCTCGCCGGTGAGCAGCCGCCGACGAATCCCATAGTGGTTCTCAAGGCGGCCCGGTGGTGGTACATTCACGGCAAGGGCGGCACGGATCCCGCCTTCAAATGGGCCATCGAGTGGGCACGTCACCTTGCGACCGACACCCCCAGTAACGTCGAACGGTTCGACGAGTTCCTCGAGTACCTCGTCACGGTCGGCTTTGCAGACGAACGCCACGAGCTCCGCTGACCGACAGAGCGGTTTTTTGAACGCCCCTGAGGGGTGCGGCGCGGTCTGAGCAGACGCAGTTGCCGTGAACTTGATTCGGTGATCACGATGTCTACGACCAGAGACTCGTCGGTCTCCTTCGACCAGACCGACACGCGATCAGACGAGATGAACAGTACGATCGAACAGTGGATCGACGACCTCGTCGCCGGCGTCGACGACGCGCAGGCCAGCGCGGAGTTCCAGGAGTGGCTGGACGTCCAGAGTCGTTTCCACGACTACTCGTATCGGAACACGCTCCTCATCAAGCGGCAGTGTCCCGAGGCGAGCCGGGTGGCGGGCTACCGGACGTGGCAGGAGGAGTTCGACCGCCACGTCAAGGAGGGTGAGTCGGCCATCTGGATCTGGGCGCCGATCATCACCAAGCAGTGCCCGGAGTGCGAGAATTCGCCGAGCTACCACGAGGAAAGCGACTGTGAGTACGACGAGACGCCGCCCGAGGAGTGGTCCGAGGGGCTGGTCGGGTTCAAGCCCGCGCCGGTGTTCGACGTCTCCCAGACCGAGGGCGAACCGCTTCCCGACCTAGACACAGAAGCGACTGGGGACGCCGGCGACCTCGTCGAACAGTTGACTGGCGCCGCTGATGAGCTCGGCGTGACGGTGCGGATCGTTCCCGACGAAGACTGGACCCACGGCGAGGCGAAGGGTATCTGTGAGCAGCTGAGCCTCGTCGAGGTCCAACCGCTCGTCGAGGTGCGTGATCGGGCGAACGAGGCCGACCTCGCGCGAACGCTGATTCACGAGTACGCCCACGCCCTGCTCCACTTCGACGTCGACGACGACACCGAACGGGCAAAACGCGAGGTCGAGGCTGAAGCCGTCGCGTACGTTGTCGGTCGCTACTGCGGGCTCGACACTAGCGGGTCAGCGTTCTACCTCGCTGCGTGGGAGTCGGACGATCCCGAGGTCGTTAGCGAGCGCCTCGGCCGGATTAGTCGAACGGCAGAAGAACTCATCGACGTTCTCGAGGAATAATTCTCTCGCCCATTCGATTAACCAACGGAGGGATGCGTAGTTTTGTATTGTTGGTTAATGTGATGTCGCCATTCTTTCAGTCAATTCTACGTCCTAATCAGGAGGTCAAATTCGGAGACCAGTTCCTGTTATTGTTCAATGAGCTGTTTTTGCTCTTCGAGCGTTTCCTCGTGGTCTTCAACAGCACCTTCCCGAGCCTCTGCATCACCACTGAGGCGGTCTGACAATTCTTTGAGACGGTCTTGTTTCCCATAGAGGACGAGCGTGTCGTCCGGTTTTGTCTCCGTATCTGGTTGTGGGGCACCAATATATGAATCATCACGACGGATGCCGAGTATCAACACCCCTTCGCGTGGTAAATCCAGCTCCGAAATCGACCCCCCTGCCAGCCAATCCCCCTCGCTGATTTCCACCTCCGCCACACGATATTCACGTTGCAATCCGAGTAACTGGGCATAATCCGAGATCTCCAACTCTGTCGTCTCACTCAGCGCCCACTCAATAAGTGGCGTCACGAGGCGGTTGAACCACCGACTCCGTGCGAACAGAATGATCACACCGGCGCCACCGAGAATGTACAGTAAGTTCAACAGGTCGTCGCCACCAGTTCGCGTGAACGAAAGGATAAGTGACGAAATTGCACCGAGGAGCCCAATACTGCCGAGCCGAATGAGCGCCTTCACGGTTTTGCGGCGGCCGACGGTGGTGATAGCCTGTTCTGCCTCTTCGGTCGTATATCCGGCTCCAGAGAACGCCGACGTGGCCTGGAAGGAGGCCACATCTGGTGAAAGGCCCGTCATTTCCAGCGCAATCGAGCCGGTACGCACAATCAACAACGACAGTGCGAAGATGATCAGTAGTGACAGTATTGAGTACGTGGCAGCCATACCTAGTGGAGCGTTCCCATATCTGTAAATAGCACCGCCTACGCGAACACTACACCCTTCGTGCCTATAAGCAGTCATTCTGAGTGAAAACCAGTCCATCAGCTACACGGAATTTTTTCTGCGCCCGCGGAGGGGCGGAGGCGCGTTCTGACCTCCGTCGAATAATGACTGAACCCTATCTCACGACGGTCCTCGAGGAATCCGAGCACGTTGCCGAGCAGCACGACCAGGTCGCTCGTACGACAGACAACCAAGCCCACGAGTACCTCCGATACGCCGTTCTTCGGGTACTCGAAGGCGAGGCGGACCACCTCCCAGCAGACTGGACGCCGATCGACGGCGTGACCGTCGGCTACGGGAGCGACGAGGCGATGTTCAACAGCTGGGGCTCCAGCGAAGACTGGTGGGAGACCGTCCCGCCGCAGGAGGCGTGTACCCGCTTCCGGGTGTTCTTCCCGGACGACCACCAGACGGTTCCCCGCGATATCGTCGACGTGATGGCCGCGCTCGGGGCCTGGCGAGTGTGGACCGGGAGCGCAGCCGCGTGCGGCTCCTACGACCATCGCGAGCGCCGCGAGGTCCACTACCTGTGGCCGGAGGGCCATCCGGTGGAGGAAGTGTTCCACGAGCGGCTCAGTGGCCCTGCGGAAGCCGTCGCTCCCGACGGTGGCCGAACGGGCGACGTTCGCGACCGACTGGTCGTCGACGAGAACGCAGAGTCACAGGACGATCTCGAGCCGCGCACGAGGCGTGCCGTCGCCGAAGCGATGGACGTCTCACTCCTCTCGAAGGGGGGCCGCTACGAGGTGCAGTCCGCGTCCGGCAACAGGTACGAGGTCGACGTCATCGACGAGTCGTGTACCTGTCCCGACTGGCAGCAGCGCTCACCCGAGGGCGGCTGCAAACACCTGCGTCGCGTCGATCACGAGATCAAACGGGGTCGCGTGCCCCGCCCAGACGGCCGCCTTCCCTCCCCTTAGTCGTGACCAGACTACTCCACGGGACGGACTGTGTCGCCATCCCGACGGACCCGGTCGAACGTTGAGAGATACGCGAGCCGGTCGTGAACCTCGTCGGTGTCCAGCTCCAGTTCGGCGGCCAGTTCGTCGACGGTCATCGGCTCGTCGAGTGCTTGGAGGACTTCGAGCCCCCGGTAGTACCTGTTCGTGAGCTCCTGGACGCGGGCCTCGATCGGTGTGGTCACTCCGTACCGCTCCTCGAGTTCGACCAGCGCCTCGTTCGCGAACGTGGCGAACTGATCGTCCCCCAGGCGTTCGATCTGGGCTTCGAGTTCATCCCGGACGACGTCGTAATCGAGGCCGGCCTGCACGAGCATATTCATGTCCTCGATGTCGTCGTCGCGGCCTGCGATCGCTTTGAACAGGAAGATATCCTCGTTACTGACCAACCGAACCGTCAGTCGATCCGTGTTGAGGAACGGCTCGCTGCGCTCTTGCATCCCGTCGGTGAGCACGAGCTTGTTCGCGACCTGCTGGTTGAAGATGTCGAGGCGACACCCGTCGTCGTTCTCGACGCAGCTCGTCGCGCCAAGCGCCCGATAATCTGGATCCAGCGACTGGACCTCCGCATACCCGAGATCCATCAGGACGGCCCACAGCTGACCGTATGCGTCGCCATCCGGGACGACCAGGTCGATGTCTTTCGTCGCCCCCTTGAGGTCGCGCAGCGACATCGCGCCACCACCAATCAGGTAGACCGTGAGCGGTTCAGATAGCCCGTCCCCGATCCGCTGGAATTCGTTCTCGATGTACTCGCGTCCGAATGTTGGTCTCATTGTGGTAGTGGCACCTCGTAGTCAGCCGCCAGCTCCTGGAACTCGCCCCACTCCGGGAGCCGGTCGTCGTCGTCGACCTCGCCGTGCGTCTCGAGGTAGCGGAGCAAGGCGTCGATTTCGTCTTCGAGGGCATACTTCGCCGCCTGCTCTCGGAGGTCCGCCTCGTCGACGTCGACGTGGCTGAGCAGGAGGAGACAGTACGAGCGGTGGCGGCTGCCGTCGTCGATCAGCAGCATGTGACAGCAGAGCTCCGCCGGCGAGACTGCGTCGAGGTCCTCGGAATAGACGTAGTAGCGATGGCCCGTGAGCAGGAACTGGAGGTCAAAGGCTGCGAACCGAGCGAGGCCGGTTTCGTGGAACTCCTCCGCATCGATCTCCGTCTCGGCCTGCGCGAGGAATTCGTCGTAGTCCTCCCAGAGAATCGTCCCCTTCGTGGCGACGGCTTCGAGGCGTTGACGATGCAGATGGTGTGCGAGCTCACGGGCGAACTCGTGGAGGCGGTCGAAGTCGCCGTTGAACTCGTAGCGGCCGTCGGCCGTCCCGACGAGACCACGGTCGCGAAACCGCTTGAGGACCCGGTTGACCGTGTTGCGGTAGTTGTCGCTCCGGTCGGCGATCTCAGAGACGGTTCGCGGCTGGTCGAGGTAGTACAGCACTTCGAGTGCCTTGCCCGTCAGCAGTTCGGGGAAATCGATGTGGGAGTGCTGGCGGACGAGGTCCCGGTAGAGTTCGACGGCGCGAGCATCCGACGGAATAACTCGTTTTCGCCGGCCGTCGCGTTCCGTGTAGACCAGCCCCTTCTCAACGAGGTCGGCGACGGCACGAGAGAGGTAGCTCTCGCTGTGGTCGAGCTTCGTCGCGAGCTCGGAGATCGTGTCGCCGCGGTCGACCATGGCGAGGACCTCGAGTTCGATGCGCCGGAGCACGGTGTAACATAGTACGAAACTTGTATATAAAGAAGTTTCGAGTAGTGTTACAATCAGCAGGCACGAGAGCCGTCTCTATCGTCTTAACCAACAAAACTATGGGTTCATGGGCCGTGTTGGTTAACACGAGAGTAGCCGATGTCCTACGAACCCCCGACCCCACCGGCGAACCTCCCGACGGAGATCGTCAACACGCTCAACGAGTCGAGCCCGGAGCAGCTCCGAGACGTTGCGACGTACGCTGAGGCGCTCGCCGAGCACAAGGAACGAGAGGCCCGTCTCGAGGAGTCGGCAGATCAAGAAGAGGTCGAGGAGCGCCCCGATGACCTCCCAGACGACGTGCCGGCGAAGGCGACGATCACGATCAAGGAGATCAACGACAACCGCTACTACTACTGGCAGTGGCGGGAAGGCGATTCGGTGACGTCGAAGTACAAAGGGCCGGTGAATCCCGACGAGTAGACGAGATGGAACTGTAGCCTGATGTTCGTTTCAACGTGATTCGTAGCGTAGCAGATGACACCCCCCAGAGTGTGAATGGGATCGGTTTACCCGACACCCCTCGGTGTGAATGGGCTACCAACCGCCGATCTCTAACGAGACTTCACGCCGAGAGAAGACAGAGCAACACGCGGATAGATTACGCCTCGTTTACCCCCACACCCCTCAGTGTGAATGGTCCACCACCCAGGGTACCGCGATTAAGAAGGCATTAACAGCTGAAGTCCTCACGCCGTAGGGAGGGTTCTCGCCTCAGTGGCGAACCTTCGGCTTCGGCACAAGGCCTCGCCTTTTAGAATACATCCACTCGGAGAGCTGTTTAGACTGTAGTATAATAAAGATAACTACAGCTGCGGTGCGGTGCAGTAGCGGTTCGGGTCAGCTACCGTGGCAGAACGTGTAAGCCGCTCTTCGGGCCGTACTAGGTTCTTCAGACGAACGAGACTACCTCCTCGACTCGCGCTCTATCTCTACAACCGTCGTATCCTATGGGGGACCATTCACACCGAGGGGTGGGGGTGTCACCATCCCATCAACGTCTGGAGTTCCGGCGTTGAGTTGATCAGTCCAGTTCGCGTACTCTCAACGTCTCCTTGGAGCGAATACGACCTGAACTTCCCCTGATCTCCGCCTTCCTTCTTTTTCGATTCGAGAACTCCTGTCGTCACGTGCTTGTTCAGAAGCTCAAGCGCACGATTGTACCCCTTGGGCTCTACTTCGACGTCCCGTGCTACTGTTTGGTAAACCTCGTGAATCTCTGACGTCCGGAACCATTCTTTCTCCGGGTTATTCCGGTCAAGACGCGTGAGAGCAAACAGGAGTAATTTCCCGGACAACGGAGTCCCTTTCACCATCTCCATAAAGAGTTCAACTTCGACGAGTTCGTCAGCTTCGAGCACGTGATTCGCGGTCACGATATCGTCGCCTTCTTCGTCGGCGATCTCGCCCGCATTCCGGAACAATCGGACTGCCCGTCGAGCGTCACCGTGTTCTTCAGCTGCGAGTTCAGCCGTGGTTGGAATCACCTCGTCATCGAGGACACCGTCGTAAAATGCGTCCCGTCGATTTTCGAGGATTGCAATGAGCTGGTCTTCTTCGTACGGTGTGAACGTTCGGTGTTCTGGCTGGAGAGTCGATTGTACCCGTGACTCAATTTCGCCTTTGAATTCGATGTCGTTCGAAATCCCGATTGTAACGACTGGGAAGTCAACGTCGTCTTTTGATTGTGTCCGTGATAGCGTGTAGAGGACCTCGTTGACTTCTCCGTGCTTGTCGATTTCATCAATGATGACGACGAGGCCGCCAGAGAACTCCCTCTGAACAACGGGCCACAATTTCTGATCCCGATAATGCTCGGCTGAGAGGCCTTGATAGGGGACATCAAGCGGGTTCTCTGCTTTCGCGTTCACCTGCTCTGCAATCTTTCGGAAGGTGGAGGTATACGTAGAGATGGGGTCCGGGTTAATGTAGGCGGTAACGATCGGGGAGTCCGTTCCTGCAGTTGCTGCTTCAAGCCGCTCGCAGACGTGTCTTGCAACTAGTGTCTTCCCCGTCCCGGTTTCTCCCCACTCCAGGACGTTATCCGGGACGCTATTTGTCCGCATCTTTCGGAGATTCTTGGCCAAGAACGTGATATGGTCGTCTCGTCCGACAATTCGATTGGCGTCAGGAACGTTATCGATCTTGAGCAACCACGGTTTCTCAAAAATATCCGATTCATCTTCGCTATCGCCCTCGTCGACATTTAATATCTCGTCGACGGTGGTTTGTGTGGAATTGTTGTTTGGCATGAGCGGACCAATTCACCCCATTCACATATAGGTTGTCCACCCTCGGTGTGATTGATTTGTCTCCATTCACACTCCGGGGGGTGTTCCAGAGAGCAGGACCCCCCAGAGTGTGAGTGGGATCGACCTCGTCGCCCACTTGTGATTTTGCTCACCTCAGAAGAGATTTGAGACTACTCATCCGTTCCGGGCTGCTGTAAACTCCGTCAGCTCCACCTCTCGTGTCTCCGCGAGTCTCCGTCGAATATCTGTACGATCCCACCCCAGCGGCAACAGCACGCTCTCAATCGCTCGAACCAGCTGCGTCTCGTAGTACGAGGCGTCGTAGGTCTCGATCTCCTCGTGGGCGAGGGCGACCCGGTCTCGCGAGGATTTCTCGTCGTCGACGACCACGTACTCGATATCTTGGCCCGGGTGGACTGCCAGGTCCTGCTCGCGGGCTCGCTTCAAGGCGGCCACGTTCTGGGTATTCTGTGAGTACCCCTCCAGGGGCTTCGAGACACGGTTCCGTTCGACGAGCCGCTCCACTGCCACGTTGCCCGCCTGCAGTTCGTCGATTGCTCGTTCGAGCCGTCCGAGCACCGCGTCCGGTGACCGCGTGGCATCGAGCCGGTCAAGACAGTCCCGCTGGACGTTCTCGATGAACGGCGGAGTGGAACGCTGTCGGGCTTCGATGCCCCTGATCTTGAAGTCGTCGTCGCCGGCGACCTTCCCGAAGTACTTCGTTAGCGCGCCGGCGTCGCTCTCGCGCTGCGGGACGAACGCCACCCAGTCGTAGTGGGCTTCGTGTTCGAGCCGAATCTCGACGCGTTCCGTGATCTCCGTCGCGAGCGTCTGGAGGTCCTCGCGGTCATCGTCGTTGACGTCGGGGTCCGGAGTCACCCAGATGGAGTCAACGATGCCGTGGACGACGCGCCAGCCGCCAGCTTCCAGTCGCTGTTTCGCCGTCAACAGAATCTCGCGAGCGAACGCGTTGATTGCCTCGTGGCACTCGATGCGGCCGAACTTCGCGTTGCTGAATCCCTGATAGCCGAAGCAGGCGACGAGAATCCACTTCAGCGCTCCCGACCGTCCCTCGAGCTCCGCCAGCCGGTCCTCGTCGGGGTCGTCCCGTTCCTTCTCGCGACGGATGGCCGCCTTGATCTCGTCGCGCGCGTCGATGATCGGCTGCAGCACGTCGGCGAGGTAGCCCCGGTCGTCGCAGATCGAGTATCCGAGGCCGGGGACGTCGTCGCGGTCGCCGTGGCAGTCACACCGGATGACGTCCGGTGAGACGTTTCTGGTACAGATGATGTTCGGGTACAACGAGGAGAAGTCGAGTTCGTGGACATTCTCGTGGAAGCCGACCTCGGGCGCGAAGATGAACCCGCCGCGATCGGCATCGTGGAGCGTCCCCATCGGCTTGTAGAACTCGTGGCGCCAGGAGTTCCACGGGACGAGGACGCCGCGGTCGTGGGCCTCGCAGATCTGGATCGCCGTGAGGACGTTCCCGATCGACGCCCACGCGAGCTCTTGGACTGGCTTGTTCGAGCGCGACACGAGGTCGAGGACGCCGTTGAGGTTCGTCTCCCCGTAGAAGAACGTGTTCGACTCGTCGATGATCGCCCGCCCGGGGACGTTGTACCGCGCCGGCGAGTGACCGACGCGGCCGTAGCTCGAGTACGTCGACCGACTCGCGAGCTGCTGGTAGTCGACGCCCGGCCACCGACTCAGCGAGAAATCGTCGACGCCGGCGTCCGTCGCCATCTCGTACAGGGTCGGGACGATCTCGCTGGTTGAGCAGACTAGGACGTCCGGATTGTGCGCTTCGAGTGCCCCTTGGACGGCGGTCAGGATATCCGTCGGCGAGCCGGTGACGGTGTCGCCGGCGACAGACAACTCCCCATAGACGTCGTTGCTCGTTTCGGTCACCGGGACGCTGAGACGGAGCGTCGACAGCTCGCTCGCCGGCGTCGGATCGGCGCCGGTCTCCAGACAGTATCGGAACTCTCGCGAGAAGTCGACGTTGAAACAGGCGAGATCCCCGACTGGATAGGCCGACAGCTGGCGCGCTTGACGAGCGAGTGGGGTGACGCGGTCGATGTGGGTGATGTCGACCGCGAGAACGGCCTCCTCGTCTCGTCGAAAGCCCGGCCGTCGCGCAACCATCTCGGTCGCGACGACGTCTGGGTGCTGGTCGTACACCGACTGGAGTGTCGTGAGGTCGAGGTCGGACGCTGGGTCGCGAGGGGCGACGTAGAAGCGTGGAGTGTAGTCATCGCGCTCGGTCGCGACGGCGCCGCCGGTGGTTGCCTCCCACTCCAGGACGCGGCCGTCATCCAGAAAGTCGATACTGAACGGCATTTGTGGCTCTTTCGCCTCTACCAAACTGGACGATTGCGTGTCTAATAAGCTGAGGCGTGTCGTTTCCGAGTCTCAACCGAATAGCGGAAAATGCCTCTAACATCCGATCTTGTCGTTGTTTTGCGTGTGCTTTTTCATTTCCGGGATGATTTCCGGGATCGCAGACAAGTTTAGCCAACAGGTTCGGTTGTTGGCATCATTCGTTGGTTAACTGCCAGATTTGATCGTCGCGTATCCTCCTTTAAATGCCATCAAAGCCTTTAGCTGCTGTCTCAATCCTGACCAAAATCATACTCTGGGTATATACAGACCAAAGACTTATTTGGTATCTGGAGTATGGTATTGGTATATGAGGCCGAATGTTGACATTCCGTGGTCCATCCATGGGAGAATCAAGGAGCACGCAGAGCAGACTGACCAAACAATCGAGGAAGCGTATATCGAGACCCTTGAGAACGGAGTCCGAGATCTTCCCGAACAGCGGGGAGAAGTCACTCTTCCACGCCCCGGTTACAACGATTTTGGGCCACGACTTATTCGAACGCAAGGCACGGACTCCCCGGACATCAATGACTCAGTGACTTTCCATCCGTTTTTCCACCTCGGTGAGGACTCGATGGAAATCCGAACACGGACGGATGATATGGATGTCGATGAGTTCACAAACCGATTGGCAAAACTCCACAACGTAGGAAGACTCAGCACGTCTTGGTTCACAGTTCATCAGCTGGGTGGAGCACTCGTCGGTCGGGGGCCTGCTAACCTTGCCACGGCAGTCAGAGAGGCCCACGCCACGTTCGCTGATGAGGACATTCCGACATACAAGAATGGACACCTCATCTATATTGCTAACCTCGCCTACGAAGACGAATACTTGCTTATCAGGGCGGAACTTCCCCGCCCATCCCGTGACAAACAGCTACTTTCAAATGTAGAACTCCGGTTCATCACGGAAGGCGTTCCCGTTACTGGAGCACTCTATCAACGCCTGGCTCGCGCCTTTGGTTTTAATGAACTATTCAATGCCACGGCATTCGATCTTCCACGAACGGGATTCAACGCACCAGAGGGTAGCACACCAGCTGTCACTGAACAGATCACCACGGAAGAGGAGAACTACGACGACCCAAGTGTTAACGGGATTATCATCGAGAATCCATTACAGAATAACGACGATCTCCTTTCTCATCTCAAATCAGAACTTGGCGGATCTGATCGATCTAAATCAGAAGCAGAACACCATATTGAGGTGTTAGCAAATTACGACGAGCTGTACTGTGATCTCACTCACAACCACGGATTGTCTGAGGATCGGGAGTATGAATTCAAGGGATTATCTGCGACATACATCAAGCCTCTTTTCAACCGAAACAGTACGTGGAATCTTACAGCCAGTGTCAGCTGGTGATTTCAGTACGAACATCGGTTAAGACGTGTTTCTTTAAAATAAGACGAGTAAGGGTTATGAAGAGAAATTCCGACTCTCAATCTGAAGATTTACTCTTGGCAGAACTCTGGAATGGGGGGAGATATAGCTCTCAATCGATGGATCGAGCGACTGCATCATGAAGTGGGATTTCGAGTATCGTTATTGTCCTTCCTGGTCGTGATCGTCGTAGCGAGACTGCCTCTCGTGGTCCTCTCCGCTCCTTTCGACCGCGGCTTCGAGTTCCTCGAGGCGCTCTTCGTGGTCGTCGAGGCGCCCCTCCTGTTCGAGATCGATGCTGAGCAGCGCCGGCAGCAGCGGGTTCTGGTGGTTCAACAGCCCGCTCGCGTCGGCGTGCTCGCGGGCGTACTCGAACAGCCGGTCGAAGCGCGGCTGGTCGCGACGCCGCAGTGCCCGGCGGAATTCCGCCCACCGCTCTTCGATAGCCCGGAGCGCATCCCGGTAGGTTGGGTTCGTGCGCCCCATCGCTATCGGCCTCCTGTCCCGGTCGCGGTCCACGCATCGAGCAAGGGGTCCGCGGTGGCCGCCACCGTCTCACCGTCAGCTGTGACGCCTGTCCCGACACCCTCCGGAGTCGGCGTCGACGGCGTCGGAGTTGTCGGTTCCACGCCGACCTGCGTGGCGCGTGCCGCGAGCAGCTGCCGCCAGTACGCGAACGTCGTCTGGTAGTACGCGCCGTCGTCGACGGGATAGACGAGCGTCTCGAAGTCCTCGCCGACGACCCGTGGGCCCATCCGAGTTTGCTCGCACTCGAGGTGATGGTCGGTGACCGTCGCGACTGGCTCGGTGAATTCGTTTCGTTCGTTTCGCGTAACGATCGCCGGGATGTCGTACCCATCGGCGTAGGTCGCCAACCGGGCGAGGGTTCGGGCCTGGAGGGTTTTCGCGTGAGTCTCGTCGAGGGTATCGTCGACGCGGTACTGGGCGTCGACGGCCGGCGCGACGATGAGGGCGGGCGTGTGGGGCGATGTGTCCTCGTCACGACCTGGTGCCCCTCGACCGGCCGCCCCGGCATCGACGGTGGACCTCTGGATCGACTTGTTCACCGCTGACGGGAGACCACAGACGGCGCCGTAGTGCTGGTAGGCGGTAAAACCGCGTGCCACGTGGATTCGGTTGAGCAACCGTTGACTGGGCGCGATCTGAGCGAGTGTCGTCGTCGTCGCGTGTCCATTTGCGTCGACCCAGAAGGCGGGCCCGTCGTGCAGGAGGAGATGGTCGAGCACGAGCGACTGCATGATCGGGACGCCACGGCCTCCCTCGACGTCGAGCAGCGTGATGCCGTCGTCGAGCTGTGGCAGCAGCATCTCGTCTGTAGTCGGATCGGCCTGGTCAGCGAGGGACTGATTGCGGTCAGCTCCCCGTGTCGGCTGGTCCACCGCCAATCGGTTCGACGTTGAGTGTTCTCCCATACTCGACTAGTTGTCTACGTTCCCGATAAGCCGCGGCGTGGCGCTTCCGTGTTTCAGGGAAGGGCTGGAAGGTATGTAGAACCGGACTCAGGCAACGGATTTCTGCCATCGTTTGACCGTTTCCGAGAACGTTTCCAGAGAGGAAGGCAGACAGCATCGTCGGATTAACCAACAGTCCAGAGGATCACGGCTCAATTGTTGGTTAAGACTCTCCGAACCCATGGTGATCTCGCCCTCACGTAATTCGGTTGACGGCCCCGCATATTCCCCGAGCCTACTATCTGATGTGATCGACGATTGTTCTCAGCGCGGTTACATCGTCGTTATTGTACTGTTTGAGTCGATCCCAGTCTGGTTCTTCGCCGTCGAGGAGATATCGCGTGTACTTGCTCCCGACCACAAATCCATCGACGGTCGGGTCTTGATATTCAAAGCCGAGTGCGCTCGCTACGACGTCCAATTTATGCCGATTGAAGGGCCCGAATAGTTCCTGTTGGGAAGTTATCCCGAGATCGTGTGCTCGCTCCAGATGGTCGATCCCCTCATTGATGCCGTGTTCGTCGAATCTCCGACTGAGACACTGTTCGTCGAAGTAGTTCCCTCCGTAGTAGATGATTGGCTCGGAGCCGTGCTCATCAAGGTACTCAGACAGCTCCTGAAGGAGTGCTGACTCGTCGTCCGGCTCGAAGAATTGTCGGTACGCATCGTTCTGGTAACTGTAGGTGCCGACCAGCCAGATCCGATCCTGCTGAAGATCCGTCTCTATGTCTAAGAGGAGCGGGTTCGTATCGTGAAGGTCGTCGAAGGCGGACTTGTTTAGAATCACGACCTCATCGTTTTCGAAAGCCTGTCGATGCGCAAGCCACCGGTCCACGTGCCATGACGAGGCTCCAGGGAGGGCTTCGAGTTCGGCACGCCGTTCTTCGGTAATCTCATCTGGGCTAGTGATCCCTAACTCACTGAACTGTTCCACTCGGTTTCTCCCTACCTGGACGAGATCAGTCAGCCGGCTCCCTAGCAGATGGCGAGTGTCGTAGAACTCGTACTCGATAGACTCGTTCGAGGCGTCGATGGTGATGAGCGCGTACCTTCCTGGGTCGTCTACTCCGTCGTGGGACGCAATGTTGATCACCGTGCCGTACTCGAGGGCTTCAGCTCTGCCTCCGAATTGATGGCAATGACCGCAGACGGTAGCTGGGGGCTGGATGTCGTCTATGAAGCTCCTGACGGCCTTCGACCCGATATGTTGTTGCCCGAATCGCTTCCCGATATCGAGAATGCCGAAGGGAGGAGTGTGTGTGACAAGAATCGGAGTTCTGTCTTCACAAGCGGTGCGGTGTTCAGAAAGGTGCCGTTGGACGTCGTCCTCGGTATAGGTGATGAGACCAGGTCCCTGGGTTGATCCTTCCTGGCCGATGAACACGAGATCCTCGTAGATGTATGGTGTCCTGTGGAGGTCGGTGGTAAATTCCGAATCGAATTGCGGACCGGTTGACGGAGGGAAGTCGTCGTTTCCTCGGACATAGAGCGATTGTTGATGCTTCGTGAGGCGAGCAAGTTCTGCCAGATGATCTGTGTCAGTATCAGCGTTTTTGAAACGTGAAAGGTCGTCGCCGGCATACAGTAGTAGATCTGGAGTTGGTTCTACAGTTTCGAGAATGGTGTAGAGATCGTCAATAGGCTGAGAGCGCCAGTCAGATACAGCGAGAATGTGGGTCATTTTGGTTGAGCGTAGTTAGTGTACCCTCTTCTATCGTTTGTTAAGGGGGTACCGTTTGTCATTAGGAGATTCTTCGCCCCGTTGTCGTTAACCAACAACTCAGGCTTATCGGGACAATCTGTTGGTTAACGGTGAGATTCCTGTGCGACCACGTTGAAGATGCTTCCCTCCGAACTCATCGGTATGTGTGGCCGGAACTCGCTCTTCATCGACCAAGCAGACCTTGAGGCCCGCTTCGATGCCGAGGTCGTCGCGGACGGAGGCTATACACCCCGATACAACATCGCGCCTGGCGACGACCTCCACATCGTCACGAACGAGGCTCCAGACGAGATCGACGCCTACCACTGGGGACTGATTCCGTTCTGGGCGGATGAGCCCGAGGAGGGTATCATCAACGCTCGCTCCGAGACTGCCGACGAGAAACGCGTCTTCGAGCGGGCATGGGAATCACGTCCTTGCCTCGTCCCCTCGTCAGGATTCTACGAATGGAAATCGCCGAACGGCGGTTCGAAACAGCCCTACCGGATTCATCGCGAGGACGATCCCGCGTTCGCGATGGCTGGGCTCTGGGACGTCTGGGAGGGCGACGACAAGACGATCTCGTGCGTCACGATTCTCACGACGGAGCCGAACGACCTGATGAACTCAATCCACGACCGGATGCCGGTCGTCCTCCCGCAGGACGCGGAATCTGACTGGCTCGCCGCAGACCCGGACACCCGCAAGGAACTGTGCCAACCGTACCCGATGGACGATCTGGACGCCTACGAGATCTCGACGCGGGTCAACAACCCCGGCAACGACGATCCCCAGGTCATCGAGCCACTGGATCACGAGCAATCGGGCCTCGGCGAGTTCAGTTCCTGATAGCTGACGGGGTCACCGTTACTGCATCGGCGACGCCGTCGCCGAATCGACGAGCGAGTACTCTCGGTCCCGACTCGTCCCTTCCGCCTCGAGGAGATTGTACTGCTCCATCTTCGAGAGGTACGTGCGGATAGTCCGTTTCGTCCGCGGATCATCGACGTCCTCGGTATAGCGCTCGTGAATCTCGCTCGGCCCGACCGGGCCGTGCTCGCGTACGATGTCGTAGACGACGCGCTGGTGCGGCGTGAGCGAGTCGAGGCTCTTCTGCTTGATCTGGGCCCGAGCATCCTCGGCGGCGTCCAGGAGAATGTCGTCGGTGATGCGCTCGTGGTTCTCCCGATCGGCCTTGCCGGCAGCCGTTCGGAGGATGCCGATTGCGAGGCGAGCGTCGCCGGCGGCCGCGTCGGCGATCCGGTAGAGCTGGTCGTCGGTGATGACGTCCTCATCGAGTCCCCACTTCGCCCGCGCACTCAGAATGTCGTACAGCTGCTCGTCGTGGTACTTGTCCATCCGGACGTGTTCGCTGGAGCGCAGCCGGCTCACGAGGCGGTCGTCGACGCGGCTGAACAGCTCCTCTTCCTTGTTCGCGATGCAGATGATCGCGAACTGTGGGAGGCTGTGGAGGTCGTAAATGACGCTGGGGTCCTCCAGTTGGTCGACCTCGTCGAGAATGACGACGGTTCGCGGGCCGTCATGCTGCTGGAGGCGATCGACGAGTTCGTCATGGGGCGTCGACTGCCGGTGGATGTCGATGGTTGCGCCGAGGTCGTCGAGGATCTGGTAGAGCGTCCGGAACCGGGTGTAGTTGCGCCAGCAGTTGACGTACGTGGTCTCGACGTCGAGGACCTCTTCGCGGAGCCTTTCGGTGACGAACTTCGAGATGCACGTCTTGCCGGCGCCGCTGGGTCCAGTGACGATGGCCGTGTCCGCGGGTTCCCCGTTCGTGATGGGCTCGAGAACGCTGGAGAGGTGGTTGACCTCGGCGTCGCGATGCTCAACTTCCCGAGGGACGAACCCGGCGCGGAGAACGCGAGCATCGCGGATCATTTGGTTCTACTGGAGTGATTCACAACCAGCTATAAAAAGAATAACTGGGTCGTTTCCGGGAAGTGTTTCGGACATATCTGAGAACTGTATAAATTGGCTCACGTCGGGTGGTTCCGTGCTGTTTCTTTAGCTAACTCCTCATTTCCGGGAACGCCATTCATTCTCAAAGGTAGTCGATCTTGGTGTTCATAATTCAAGTCCGAATCCGGGAAAGACGGTATATACGCTTTTGAACCTCTGCCACATTATCTGTTTTAAGATGGAGCCCGAGAGCGATTTCACAGATTTGGAACTCCCTAGGGTCATCGACACCTCTTCTGATGACCTAATGCAGGATTTCTATATCCCCCTTCTCTCACGAGCTAAGGTCTATCGACGCGGTGTCGGATACTTCACTACAAATTGGGTCCGGTCTGCAGCACGAGGAATAGCGGAACTTGCTGAAAATGGCGGTACAGCGCAGTGGATAATGAGTCCTATTTTGGAAGAAGATGACTGGGAGGCTCTTAAGAAGGGGAACCGTGCTAAAACGGATGAGGTCCTCCGAGAATCGCTAGATAGCACGATTTCTGATCTGCGGTATGATTTGGAGTATGAAACTCGCAATGCGATCGCGTGGATGATCGCCGATGGTCTACTCGAAATCAAGCTAGCTGTTCCTTCGAAGAAGCTGTCGGGTGACTTCCACGATAAATTTGGGGTGTTCTATGACTGGAATGGGAATCGTGTTGCTTTCCATGGCTCCCAGAACGATAGCGAACAGGCTCTCCGGAATTACGAAGCATATACTATTGACTGTGATTGGATAAGCGACCGCGATAATGAGGGGGTGAATATGCAAAAAAAGCGGTTTGAGAACCTTTGGGAAGGTCGAGATGAGAATGTCGGGGTCCATACAATCCCAGAGGGGGTTAAGGAGGGAATCGCTGAACTCCGGGATAATAACAATCGACCTTATGAACCGCCAGAATCAGTTGCTACCACCGAATCTGAAATTGTTCTCCGAGATTATCAACGGGACGCTGTTGATTCCTGGTTCGAGAATGACAACAGGGGCCTATTCCAGATGGCAACTGGAACAGGCAAGACGTTCACAGCTCTAGCGGCACTTGATGAATACACAGATACCGTAGATGATCCACTTCTTTGTGTAATTGCTGTCCCTCAGAAACACCTCGCTCGGCAGTGGGCCCAGGAGATGGAAACGTTCGGGCTTGACCAACCAAAATTTGTCTATCACTCAGCTAATCCGGACTGGAAAAACGATCTCTCCCGAGCGGTTTCAAATTTAGAACTCGGAATCAAGAATTACGAATGCCTGATTACAACTCATCAAACATTCTCCGGAGAGCACTTTCGAGAGAAAGTGAGTCAGCTTTCTCGGGATACAATCCTCATCGGGGACGAAGTACACGGCCTGGGTTCCGAGGGTAGGCGAAAAGGCCTTCTTGATTCCTATGATGCGAGGATAGGGCTATCAGCGACTCCGGAGCGCTATTATGATGAAGAAGGTTCTAACCACCTGCTTGACTATTTTGACGGGGTCATATACGAATACCCGTTAGAAGACGCCATTCCGCAGTATCTGACCCCATATCGGTATCATCCCATTATTGTTGAAATGGATGAAGACGAGTTGGAAGACTATCGTCAAATGACTCAGTCTGTAGTCGCATCAAGATACTCTGAAGATGCGGATGAAGAGACAACAAATATTCTCCAATCACAACGCGCAGAAATCGTTAAAGAAGCGATCAACAAGTACGATGTCCTCCGGGATATCCTTCGAGGTTTAGATGATATCAAGCACCTCCTAGTCTATACTAACTCAGAACAGATAGACACAGTCGGGTCGATTCTGAATGAATTTGGGGTTATGCATCATCGGTTTACTCATGAGGAGGGTGATGACCTGCGCGAGGAGTTACTCACCCGGTTTGGGGAGGGTGAATACGAGGCCCTTGTGGCAATGCGGTGTCTAGACGAAGGTGTTGACGTTCCCGCTACTAGGACAGCAATCCTGATGGCTAATACCGGGAACCCGATGCAATTTATCCAGCGCCGAGGTAGGGTTCTTCGTCAAGCCCCCGGTAAGGATCGTGCGGATATCTATGACTTACTCGTTGTTCCAACTCTTGAACCAGATGATGATATTGCGATGTCTGAACAATACATTCTCGAGAAGGAACTACGTCGCTTCGAGGAATTCGCTGAAACAGCCGAAAATGAATATGAAGCCCGCAACAAAATCGAAGACGTTCGTATCGCATATGGTATCTGAGAAGATACATTGATATGCGTTTGTAGATATGGTTGCAGTATCGCATGAATGACTCCGAGGTACATTCGTTAATCCTTGACCGTGTTGACGAGGTTGAGGATGACGATCTTCGGGCCTTCTTACGCGGGGTTTTGGAGCATGAACGGGACATTCTGAAAGAGCCGCGAGCCGAGTACGCTGAGCAGTATAAAGAGCTCGTGGACAACTTTGTCGGGAACGAATCACTGCAGGAATTCGACAATGAATAACGTTCAGATATTCGAACTCGAAATAGAGGATTACCGGCAATATGAAGGAAATCAAACGATCCCCTTAGAGACCACGTCAGAGAAGCACATCAACGTGATTGAGGGGCAGAATGGATCTGGCAAGTCAAACATTCTGAACGCGATTACGCTGTGTTTCTACGGGGAAGAAACCCATACTGATTCGAACGATGACGAGGGCCTCGAGTCGGACCCGCTTGTTAACAAGAAGCGGCTGAAGGAATTGGAACCTGGTGAATCGATTCAAGGGCACATCGAGATCAAGCTGGGTAAAGGCGAACCCGAGTACGCCTTCCGACGAACTTTCTCGACAGCTCGTCAAGAAGATGCTGCAGAAGGAGACCGCGAGGAACGACAATTTAACAGCTCTATAGGTGACCTTCGGTTACGCCAGCGGTTTGGGGGGAATGACTGGCGACCGAACCCGAACCCTGAAAATATTCTTCGCGAGATTCTCCCAACTCACGTCCATGAATATTTCCTGTTCGATGGTGAACAGCTGGATGAGTTCTTCCAAACTGGATACACCGACCATGTACGGGCAGCTGTGCTCGATGTATCTCATATTGAACTTCTGAATAGTGCTGTTAGTCATTTAGGGAAGGTACAGCGGGACTTTGAGAGTGAATCTTCCGAGCTAGGCGGTGATATACAAGAACTCCAGGAACGGAAGGAAGAAGCCTCACAAGAGCTAGAACGCCTGAAACAAAAGCGGGATGACTTAGAGGACGAGATTGACACCGCTGAGGGCAAAATAGATGACATCTATGATGAGCTTGCGGGTAGTGCAGACGATGACGTTCGAGAGATGCAGCAGCGGCGTGTCTATCTGGAAGAACGCCTGGATGAACAGGAAGAGGAGCTTGTAGAGGCGAAAGAGGCTGTAGGGGCATCACTCGCCCGAGCGGGCGGGATTGCATACAACGCTGATGCCCTCCGATATGCTGTTTCTGAATTGGAAGAGTACGAATCGTCACAAAATGGTGTCCCTGGGCTAACAGAGGAATTACTTCGAGGGATTCTTTCTCGGGATACGTGTGTTTGTGGGACTGACTTGGCCGAATGTGACTCTTCACGAGAACACATTGAGGACCTGTTGGAAGAGCAAACTAGTGAAAGTCAAGATGCAATTGAGGGGCGGCTCCGGATGGAGCGAGCACTCCGTGATGGCGAATCGCTTATTGAAGATCTCCTGGCTGACCTCAGCGAGCTAGAGGATACACGGACAGCTATCGACGAGAACGAGACAGAACTGGCCAACATCTCTGCTCAGCTTGAAGACGAAGATATCATCGATAATGAACGCGCCCAGGAACTAGAGCAACGCCGTCGGGATATCCAAGGTAGAATCAGTAAGATGGAACGTGAAGTTGGGGAACTGAACGGGAAAATTGAACAACAGGAAGATGTCGTTGATGAGCGTCGGGAGGAGTGGAAACAGGCAATGCGCGAGCAGGACGAACATGACCTCCTTGTGAGACAGAGTGAGTTCATCGACAGTGCGACTGACAAACTCACTGAGATTAAACGAGAGATTCTGGAGCAGGTTCGAACGGAAACTGAACAACGGCTCGAACGGTACTATAACGATCTAATTTGGAAAGATGAAGATTATGAGGTCGTCCTCACTGAAGAGTATGAGGTCCGTCTCTACGGTCCGGACGGTCGAAAGAATCTAGGTTCACTATCTGCTGGCGAACGACAAGTGCTTGCTCTCTCGTTTATGGCTGCACTTTCCAAAATCAGCGGATTCTCCGCCCCTGTTGTCATCGATACACCCTTGGGACGGATATCTAGCGAGCCGAAACAGCTTATCGCGCAGAACGTACCTGACTACCTGAATGATACCCAGGTCACGTTCCTCATGACTGACGTCGAGTATAGTGAAGACGTCAGGGCGTACATTTCCAACGAGGTTGCGAATGAGTACCATCTTGAATTCCAAAACGGTGTAACACAGGTGACCGACCGATGAGTCAAGATACCGAAGACAGCTACGAGGAACGTGAACCCCGGCGTGACGTCCATATAGATAGCGAACGGCGAGAAATGTTTGAGGCGTTGCAGGAATCTGAGGATTCTCCCTTCTATCAGGCTGAGAATCACGATCTGTTCATGTTCGCCCTTGGATATGGGAGAGAGAACACAATGCCTGAAACGATAAAGAATGAAAAAGGCGCGTTTTTCGGGCGTGCGAGTCTCTCGGAACGCCAGCAGGCTGTTATCGAGGCTGTGGCAGTGAGTGAAGAGAGAGATGTTCGCGTTCTTCGTGACCAGCGGATGGTCTATGAAATCGCAGAAGAGTACGCTAATGCGGGAATCGAATTGCTACACGGTCGAGTATTTGGTCCGGCAGATGACGAACCACGGCGGGAACTGGCTCTCGAGGTCAAAGAACAGTATCAGCCAGAGGAGGACGACGAACCGTGAGTCGTCGTCGAATATTATTGCGAAGTCCACTAGTAGTACCCCGAGAAACAAACGTAACAACGATGGAACCCCCACTCTGTCGGAGGGATCTGATTCATGGATGAGAATCTATCTGAGGTTGATGAGGAAGTTCGAGGTGTCATAGAAATTATAGCTCAGCACATCAGTCATCAAAACAATTCTACCTCTCTTACGGATTTCGTGGACGAAGTCGGGGAGGCTAGTAGTGTTGATGATCTGTATGATTATCTCCTTGACAACCCGAAAGCTGCGGTCAATCTAGTCGGTGATTTAGAGGAGTACTTCGATCACCCTGCTCCTGACTTGGAGAAACTGAAAGAAGGACAAGGCGAATTCCCTGCTGATACTGAGCCTTGGTGGAATGTCGTAGAGGCCGACGCAGCGAAAATCCATCCCAAAGATGGAGGAAGTGAAAACCAAGAGAATGCGATCGATCTCGGCAAGAATTCCGTCGATCTTATCGTCACTTCTCCCCCTTATTGGCAAAAGCGAGACTATGGGACCGAAGACCAGCTGGGACAGGAGCCTGACCCGGATACCTATATCGAGAACTTAATCGATGCACTAGAGCACTGGAAAGTGTTTCTTCGGCCTACTGGGTCTGTGTTCCTTAACATCGGCGACACATACCATAATAAAAGCCTTCAGGGAATCCCTGGTCGGTTTGCAAGGGCGGCTCAAGAGGCGGGATGGACTATTCGGAACGAAATTCAGTGGGCTAAGGATAATGGAATCCCGTCTTCAGCCCAGGATCGGCTTGTCCCACGGCATGAGCCAATATTCCATTTAGTCCAAGACAAAGATAATTATTTCTACGACTTGCACGGCTATTCAGAGCTATACGGAAATGGATCTAACCCGGGAGACGTATGGCGCATCTCTCATGATCGAAATACTGGAGATCACCTTGCTCCTTTCCCACGGGACCTAGTGCGGAGGGCAATCACGCTTGCATGTCCCCCTTCAATCTGTTCCGAGTGTAATGAGCCTCGACGTCGGGATACGAAGCGAGGATTAACAGAGCTCAATACGGATCGTCCGCAGGCAGAGCGGGCATTGGAAATTTACCATAATCACGACGAATTGACAGAGGACCATATCCGAGCCATTCAGGCCGTCGGGATTTCTGACGTGGGGAAAGCAGAGGAATTCCAAGTTGGTGCGGGAGCAAACGATGAAGATGTTCAGCGTCGTGCTAAGAAGGCAAAAGAAATTCTAGGTGGTTACTTCCGTGAGTTCACTTTCCCTGAGTGGACTACTGTCGGATGGACGAGCTGTGAGTGTGAGGATCCTGGTTGGACTAGGGGAACTGTCTTTGACCCATTTGCTGGCTCTGGAACCACCATCCAAGTTGCGAACAGTCTCGGATATAATGGATTTGGGACAGACTTAGATACTTCCAACTTCCAACAGGACCAAGCACTGTCCACATACAAATGACGAGATACGTCCTGAAACCTGAAGTCGTACGAGATTGTCTCCACCGGTTAATCGATGCCCCTATCCACCGGATGTTTCCTGGATATCTTTGTCTCCAGCAACAATCCGGGCTCGATAACCGGAACACTGGACTCTCCTTTCCCTATAACGAATTTTTCGACGATTACCTCCGTGTCGGGGAGGATGATTCGGATAAGCCCTATTTTGTCCCCTTCAATCAATCAACAAACCCGTCGATGAGTTCTCTCTGGTATAATAAGAACGTCGCCGGTACATATGCACCTTCCTCCCTTCGATCAACTGCCCCACTTATGCAAATCGCCGAAGTTGAGGAAGGAGGACATAATTCGAAATGGGGTATTGAAGATCGTCATTGGCAGCTTGCCCGCCACCACCTTTGTGATGACAATCAAATCCCCGCAGAATCTCTGTCTGCGTATCTGTTCCGCGACTATGGATTTGAGGTGGACGACCCTTCTGCTTATACTCTTGTTGAGACATTTATTGAGGAATTTGGCTACGAATTTGGTGGAGAAGCTTTCTCCCACTTGTACAGAACTAGTGATTCAGAAATAACGGAGGAGTCATTTGTCACCAATGACTGAGCACACCCAAACACAGCTGGGAATTAGAAACACCCACCGTACACCGACTAAAATACGACGACTAACCCCTGATCAGCTCGGTATTCCTTCAAGTGGGGATGAACAAGATGAAGAAACACGCTGGGAGTCTCTGCGGGAAAAAGCGTTTGAGGCCAAAGATGAGTCAGGTGTTGGGGTAGCAGTCCGAACTGAGGATGGCTCTGTCTGGGCTGGAACTCGACTAACGAAAGGGATGTCTCATGATGTACATCCTCTCGAACTTGCAGTCTGGAAAGGGTTTGACAGCACTAAGCAACCAATTGTAGGTGTTGCAGTCGCGGATGAAGAGATGTCATCCCCTTGTGGACGCTGTCTTCAGGTTCTCAAAGATTATTCGTCTGAAGACGAAGTGATCATCCACATTACTAACGGTGAGCAGGTCGAAGAGACCGCTCTCGCCGATTTACTTCCCTAATGTCTCCCGATCTGGACCAGGAGTCGGTGGTCATCACAGACACTAATTATCACCGTGGAGGCTCATATAAATAGAAATGGTCGAAATCCCCAGCTCCCTTTGTTCTCTGTTTAGTACTCAGATCGAAGAAGAGGATGGAACGTACTTAGTAGAAGTCCCCTCGAGTGAAGTGGATAATGAAGCGTTGTCAGCAAACGAAACGTATCGAGTGGCCATTCTAGAGTCCCAAGTCTCGACAGCGTCGTCGATGCAACCGGAGTCACAACAGCCTCCTTCTCGCGAGATTAAGAACCAATCCCCCTCGAAACCTCCTGTCGATGAGGGCGAGGTGCGCGACGTGACAATCGAAACCGTCGGGGATCAGGGAGACGGTATTGCGAAAGTCGAACGTGGGTACGTCGTGATCGTTCCCGGCGCTCAACCCGGCGACGAGCCAACAGTCGAAATAGAACAAGTTCAGGAGAACGTCGCGTTTGCGAGGATCGTCGATAGCGACCCGCGAGCGCTCTAACCCGCTGTACTTCTCTGGCTCGGTCTTCTCCTCGGTAAATCATCGGTGTGAGAAAGATCCATTCGAGTTGATCTGATGGAGGTGGTTCTGAAAGACAATTCACGGCTTTCTCCACCCGTTCGCGATGGCACAACCTTCCAAGGCCGAACTTCAATCTATGACAAAGGAACCGATCGAGGTGCTTGACGACCTGGCCGACCAGGTCGCCGATGAGTTTTAGGCGTACAGACAGCCGGACAAGTTCAAAGATGTCTCCCTCGTCATTGAAAATAGCGACGCGGAGCATCCGACATTGATCGTTCACGTCGATAGAGAGGATGCGGATTCCCTTACTGATCGTATTGATGAGTTCCTCCGCGAGCACGGTACCCGTACTGAACGGGAACGAAATTCAGCAACGGACGTCCGCGTGTTAGCGACGGTCGACTTGGTCGCGTTCATGGCGTTGTCGGACGGTGTGGACCAGGTCGTAGCCGCGACCGTGCACGCCGAAGAAGGAGAGATATCGGTGTGCGGCGCATACCGACAGTTACTGGCCGAGTACGGATCTGACGGCCTCGTGGTGCGCGGACCCGTCGACGATGAGCAAGCGTTCGAGGAGTCAATCACCGATCTCCTGCCGAACGAACTCTAGACCAGCGCTTTTCGTCGTCAGTCACTTTTCAGATACTCGACTTCCATGTACTCTGTGACATCGAACGTGTCCAGCTCCGCTTTCACCGACTCTCTGGTTTCTCCGTCGATCAATGCGTCACCCAGCGGAAGTCCTTGGTCAAGCAGTGACGTGTAGGTGTCGAGCCAGTAGAAGACGTATATCGCGGCGCGGAGAATCGCCCACAACCACGCCTCCAGTTCGCTTGGTTCACGGTCGGGCTTCCCGCCGTGAGCCCACTGGTTCCGGAGTTCGTAACCGCTGCTGATGTAGTCGGCGACGGTGATCGGGTCGAACATGTCTACGGCGTTCCCGATGAGAAAACCGGCGTACCGTGGTACGTCTCTGCTCGGGGTTTCGCCAGCGGTGAGCTGAATGAACAGTGATTCTAGGCCGAGAATCGTGAACGTGACCGTGTTATCCGGGATGCTCCACGTGTTGATCGCCCTGCCGTAGTGGCTGATAGCGAGGTTTCCTGGACCACTGAAATTGTAGAAGGCTGCGTACGGCGTCTCGTACGGTTCCGAGGATAATTCGAAGTACGGTTCCAGCAGGTCCAAGGTGGCCTGTATCTGCGGACCGTTCTTCTCGGTGATTTCAACTCCGAACCCGGTGGGCTGGCCGGATGACATCTTCCGCCCCCACTTGTGCATGCTGTACGTTACAGGACTGATGTAGGTACGAAGGTCGCGCACCAACCCGCCGAGCGATAGGCTGATCGCTAACGTGTATAGGTTGATCGCCTGCATCGGCACCTTTGCCAGTAAGTCATTCTCTGTGAACTCAATGCGGAGGTAGGAGTCGTTGTACACACGGTGCCGGCCGCCGAACGTATCGGACATAAGTGGGAGGGAGTCCTCGCCCAGGACCACGCCGTCCTCGTAGTCGCGGACCTCGACCCCGTCCCGGATGCGCACCCGGTCGGTTTCGATGTCCAATCCTTCCAAGGGGGCGATCAGCTCAGCCTTCCCCTGGCCGTGGACGTCTGCGATGATGTTCTTGGTTATCCGGTCTTCTTGTTCCTGGTACGAATCTATGTGCTGCCCGGCTCGGCCGAACGAGTCTTTGAAAAGGTTAGTCAGGTAGTGCTGGTCGATGGAATAGTCGTACTCCTCGCTAAGATGGTCCGCAAAGTCGATGGCTTCATCAACGTCGTCTAACCACTCAACGTCTCGAACAACCGGGCCGAGGCTGGGGCGTTCGATCCGGACGTGCTTGGCTTCGCCGCCCGTTCCCTGTAGTTCGGAAACCTGCGTGCGCGGCAGGTCGACGTCGACGAGGATGTCCGCAGCCGCGTCGAGCAGGTCGTGCACCAGTTCCTCAAGCTGGTCGTCAGAATCCGCCACATCGGCGAAGTCAGAGATATCCATTCAGTCCCTCATCGCCGTTCCCGATCACACTGAACATGGCCTTCAAAGCTGTCTGGGCCTCTTCCTTCATCAAGTCGAATGGCGCGGTATCTTGGTTGATTGCGCGAGCCTCCAGTGAATCATCGTCCACGCCCAGACGGAAATGGGCAGTCGGGTTCCGGACCTTCCGCACCCGATGTAGGACCTGTTTCTCTTCCGGTGTTATGAGGTGGCGCGATGCGGCTTCGTCGATCGCTGCGGCAGCACCCTTCTCCTTGATCTCGTCATCTCCCGCCCCATATAGGATGCCGATCAGTTCCTGTTCGACCACTGAGAGAGCGCTGATCATACTGGTTTGGAACAGGCCGAAGAGGTAGGCCTGCTGTGCTTCTTCGTAGAGATTGGAGGATGAGAAGCCGCCGTGAAAGGCCCGGTACCCATCCGTGTTTGGGTGGTGTTTATCGATCCACTCCATCCGCTCAATCTGATGTTCTCGGTCCTTCTCGTGGAACTCGTCAATCCACTCCGTGAACTTGTCGTCTTCCCCGGTCATCCGTTGAATGACCGAACCTCGGACCTCCTGCTAGTTAAGTGATAGCGAAGAATACAATCATCTTCCTCTAAAACAGCGGTGCTGGTTGAGCAAACGGTTATTTATCAACCGCAGTGAAAACAGGGCATGGATAAACTCGAGTGGGCCGTCGACACCGTCGACGGAACAACCTTCGAGAAGATCGCCGGCGAGGTACTGCGGAACGAAGGTTACGACGTTCACGAAAGCGGTGTGATCGGAACCGACGGCGGCTGGGATGCTCGCATCGAGATCAACGGCCGAAAGGGAATCGGCCATGCCAGCGTCGACAACAACTGGAGAGGGAAGCTCCGCGACGACGCCGAAAGCGTGGAGGAACTCGAGGAGGAGCAGAGCGAGTCCTTCGACCTCCTGGTGTTCGTGACGAACCAGCGCGTCACCGGACAGCAGGAACTGGATATGGAGGCAGAGATCGAAGAAGAGTATGGATGGGATCTGAAAATCCTGCACCGGCGGCATATCATCGGGATTACCGGTCATGAACGACCGGACCTCGCGGAGCGGCACTTCGGATTCAACCCGAAGCGGAACGACGACCATCTGGACCAGATCATCGATCTACGGGACGAACGCCTTGACCTGATTTCCAACCGGGAAGGCGTGGCCAGCGACTTGGAGGAAGGCCCGACAGCGGTCGTCCACCTGATTCCGAACGGCGTTTTCAGCGGGAACTACCTCCAACAATCCGACGATCTCCCCGGACTTCCCCGGATGGGCAAGCTGAACGTCCATCCCGGCACCGAGACCGTGGGGAAGGGGAAGCTGAACGCGGGCGGACGGATGGGACAGCCGTACAAGTCCTACACGTACCTGCAGAAAGACGGGTTGTACGAGGCGGTGGATACGTGGGTGTTCCGTGAGGACGAGCAGGACGGCCTCCTGTTGAATAACGCCCGGGACACCGACAAGTCGCTGGACTGCAAGGCGGGCATCGCGGTGCAGGACGGGATCCGCGCATTGAAGGAGATGGGTGTGACCGGAACCGTGTTCTGCTTTATCAGCCTGCTGGACGCCAAGGGCGTGACCATCGCATACGAAACCCGGATATCGGGACCGGCGGTGCAGCAGCCGTTGCGGACGGACCGGTACACGACCGACCTGGCTGAAATCCCGCTGGCCGAGGCCGACGTCACCGACTCGCTACGCAACCCGCTCACGGAGATCTGGCAGGAACTCGGCTGGAACGTCAACCTCCATTACGACGAAGACGGGAACTGGATGGGACCGACAGTCCGGTTCGGGGATATTGGTCAGTTCCCTTCTGGGGGCTGAACGGCCGACTTAGAAATCACTGTGAACCGTAGGAGTTCGATGGGTGCCACTCCGATTGCCGAAACTTATGACTGCACTCGCTCAGTCTTACTGTCGGTGATACCGAGATCGAGGTCTTCGTACATCCGGTTGAGCATTGCCAGCGCCGACTGGAATTGGGCGTAGTTCTCGCACATATACTCGATCGTCTCTGCTCTCGGTATCACCGGGTAGCCCTCGACGTGCTCGATGTCGAGGGACGGCCCTGGCTCGAGGACGATCTGTAGCGCTCCGTCCAGCTCGTGACGGGGCTGTCGTTCGAATGCGGTCGGGAGGTCGAACGACTCGAAAAACGCCTCCCAAGCGTCGACGTCCTCCTCACGGACGGCCAGAAACAGTGGATAGTCGTTGGGCTCGCGACCGACCTGATAGCCGCCCTGGGTCCACACGTAGACGGCGTCGATCCGTGTGAATGCGAACGGCCAGTCACCGAACTGCGGGATGACGTAGGCCTCCTCGATGGATGGTGGACTGACGCCGGCGCTGGCAGCGACGAGCTCGAGCGCTGCGTCGCGTACGCGCTCGTCGACGACAGTGAGGCCGTCGTCATAGCGGACGTAGCCTGCGTCTTCGAGTCGGTTGACGGCCTGTCTCACCGTCTCGTACGGCGTGTGGAGGTGTTGGGCGACACGACGGATGGAGTCACCACTCTCGATAGCAAGGATGACCTGCGCCGCGGTGTCGTCGAGAACCTCGTACATCTGGTGGTTACCAATAATCCGGTAACAGTTAAAAGTCTTACTCGAATGGCCATGAAGCCACTATCTTTCCATACTCTCGGAGGTAGTCCTGATTCCCGCTGATAACACGTGGAACGACTATAACGAATTCAACGAACAAAACGACCTGAACGAGAAAAACGAATGTATTGAACGCATTCTGAGGAACGAACTGGCACCCTCTACTCTATGAACAAAACGAGGGAAATGAACGTAACGAACAGAACGAATGAGTTGATGGCAACGAGTGCGTTTGCTTCAACGAGTGGAACGAACAGTTGGTTTTAACATCGTAGTAATCCTCTCACCGAGTGAAACACCCTCACCGAGCGCACCGAACTAAACGAGAAAAACGAACGAAACGAACACAACGAGAGAAACGAAGATAATGACCGGCACCAACACCGCACGAATCACGGTGGCGAATCAGAAGGGAGGCGCGGGGAAGACAACCGACGTCATTCATACTGGCGGCGCACTCGCTGCCCGAGGCCACGACGTCCTCCTGGTCGACATCGACTACCACGGAGGGCTCACCTGCTCGCTTGGCTACAACGATCTGTACTACGATACCGACCGTACGACGTTGTTCGACGTCCTCGACTTCGACCAGATGGAGTCGGTGAACGACATCATCGTCGAGCACGAGGAATTCGACATCCTTCCCGCCAGCGAGAAACTCGCGAACAACAAGAACATCCAGACGCTGCTTGAGGCGCCGAAGAGTCGCGAGCGGTTGGAGATGACTCTCGACGAGCTCGATAAGGACTACGACTACATCATTGTCGACACGCCGCCTTCCCTGAACGTCCTCACCGACAACGCCCTGGTCGCGACCGGCAACGTCGTCATCCCCGTCATTCCCGAGAAGCTCAACGCCAACAGCCTCCAGATTTTCGCGAAGCAGCTGAGTTCCCTTGAACAGGCGTACGGAGACATCAATCGGCTCGCCATCGTCTGTAACCGTGTCGAGCAGAACGCCGAACACCGCGACACCATCGAGGAGATCAAGTCGGCGTACTCCCTCCCGGTGTTCGAGATCCCGAAGCGGACCGACCTCTCCCAGTCGATCGGCGAGGGGGTGTCCGTCTTCGGCTTCGGCAAGGAGAACCAGCGCGTCGAGGATGCACGCGACTTGTTCAACGAGATCGCCGACCTGTTCGACGAGACGTTCGAGAAGACCGCGCCTGAGGAGGTGAAAGCATGAGCGACGGCTGGGGTGATGCTTCCGGCATCGAGGGCAACTACGAAGAGGAGGACGATGAGGTCGATTCCAGCGAAACGAGTGAAGTGAGTGAAACGGTGGAAACCAGTTCATCGACCGAATCGACTTCAACGAGTGAAACGAACGAAACGAGCAAAACGAAGACGAACATCAAGGACGAGTGGAACGGGCGAACGATCTACATTCCCGACGATGTCCTCGACGAGATGGAGGACACCTACCTCGAGTCCCAGCTGAAGCTCCGCAAGGCGGGGCAGGACGAGTTCAAGAAGAACCGCCACTTCTACCCGCTACTCGTCCAGTTCGGTATTGAGGCGCTCTCTGAGGCGGATGCCGAAGAAATCCAGACTCGGCTTTCGGAACTCGGCGACGAATGACCTCGCGCAGAACACAACCTCGGAGGATAGTTTTGTTGCGTGTCTTAGTTTCTCCGATTTCTCCGATGAAACCGCCGTTGGGTTGGTCTGCGAACAGACCGATCCGACACCTATCGGTGGATTAAAATGCCTTCATTTAGCAGAAGTATGTGGTTTCACAATGCCCTTCATCAACAATGCAAAAACCAGAAGAGACGTGTACTTGGTCGTCGCTTTCTTTTGTATTATTTCGGTGATCGCTCTCCCAGTAGGTGCATTTTTAGCCTATCGGGCATGGAAAATTCATCGAAGCGATCTCCAGTCGGAATAACGATGCTACCTGAGATTGCAGGACTTACCATTAATCCGTAGTATCACTGTATCTCTCATCTTTCGGCCCTTGGTGCGAAGACTAGGAGACAGATTCAGTCGTCTGCCGTGTAGGCTCCGCTACGATGTTCGATGCGGTGAACTTCGAGTACGAGCGCATCGTGATCGAGGACACATGCGAGCCGGTATTGCCCGACGCGGAGTTTCTCGAATGGGCCACCGGTAAGTGGTTCGAGATAATCGCCGGGGTCACGCCAGGGGTCATCGATGATCTCGTCGAGCTTCGAGACGATTCGATCCTGAACATGGTGTTCGAGATTCTCGAACTGTTTGGCAGCACGAGGAGCGAACTTCCACGTCCACTCGTCGTCCTCACTCACCATCCGTGTCGTCGTCCATTATCGCCATAACTTCCTCCCGGGAGACGAGTTCCTCCTCGCCGGTCCGAAGTCCGTGCTCGCTGGCGGCGATCTGCTTCCAACCTTCACGAGAGAACTCGGGATGCTTGACCGCGTCACGGGCTGCGTAGCGGAGGAACTCGCTGCGCGAGTTGAAGCCTTGCTCTTCCCAGGTTGCGTCGATGTCGTCAAGGAACGCCTGCGTGAGCCGAAGGTTGATCTGGACGGTCTCCGGCCCGTCGTCCTCGGTCGAGGTTTCGGCGTCGGACATAATATACGAGTGCTTTACGCACGCATAGCAGATAAGAATTCTCCCGCGGGCGGTGTGGCCCTATTCTCTGTCGTAGCAGGAGCGCCCCGTCCAGCGCGTGGTAACCATCAACAGCGTCGATATCGAAGGGTCGCTATGCCCGAGTCTCGCCGGAAGCCCCTCGAACGCGAACGACGGAAGACTGACGCCTATCGCGGCGGCATCGAGGTTGCAGACACGTATCGCCACGGAACGCCCCTCGTTACGGCGATTGGAGAGGCATCGATTAGGACGGAGACCCTGGAGGACCCCTACCCCGCGTGGCATCCTGCTCCCTACGACTTCGAGGGTATGCTCCGCATCCTCATCTATCACGAGATCACCGCCGAGAGCTACCAAAGCATCGCTCAGTATCCCGAGCTCGCAGACGAGTTCGATCTCGAAAAGACGCCTGGCCCGTCTGTCCTCTCACGAACGTGGCGTGAGCGATTCGATGACGACGCACGGAAATTCGTCGAGATAGCGGCGCACTTCGTCGTCAAACACAGCCATGACTTCGATTTCGCTGGCCCACAGATCAGACCGAAATCCGACGTCACCACCGAGAAAACACCTGAAGGCGATTCTGATGAGGATTCCGAGACGGAGTTCAGCGATGAGGAGATCGTTCGAACGACACGGTTGGCTCGTAATCACGCGTTCGGGTCGTTCGACTCTGGACGAGCACAGAACGCGACCTACGAGGACGTGCGGTTTTTCGAGTTACAGACGTTCATGGGGATGGTCGGCTGTGGAACGGCACAGGGTGCGGCTCGCTTCCAGTACCGACGTGGGACGGAGTACGGCCCACACGGCGATACGCATCTCCGAGCTGTCAAACAATTCACTCCCGAAAACGTCCTCGAGGGCTTCGATAGTGCCACGAACCAAGTGCTCTCGAGGATCGCATCTGAAGTGTCGTTCCGCCGGCCCGTAACGGTCGCAATCGACATCACGACCGTCCCCTACTACGGGGAGACGGCTGGGATGCCGATGGTAAGTGGGACAAAAGACGGTGAGGGCCGAGCGTTCAAGTTCGCGACCCTCTCGATCGTCGGGCGGAATATTCCGTTCATCCTCGCCGTTGAACCAGTACGTGAAAGTTCAGCCTGGGATGAAAACCCGCCAAATCGAATCCATCGCGTCGTCCGTCGGCTTCTCCTACGGGCGAAAGAACACGTCCCTATCGAGACGGTCCTCTGCGACCGCGAGTTCGACTCGATGCGCGTATTTCAGACCCTCTCAAACCTCGACGTGAACTACCTCATTCCAAAGCGCATCACCAGCTCCGAACGGAGCGTACTCGAGCGGATGGAAGAGGACGAGCAGGAGGTGGCTGTTGAATCGGCGTCCGTACACGTTGAGTCGGGATCGCACCCGCTGCGGTTTCTGTATGTGCCGTCGACGAGCGGCGAAGGGACGACGGTGTTCGCGACGGACCTCTGGGTCGGGCCGGATGAAGCCGAAACGTTCTGTCGCCGCTACAGTAGGCGCTGGCAGATCGAGAACGAGTACAAGAGCATCAAGGGAGACTTTCTCGCGAAGACCTCCTCAAAGGACTACCGCGTTCGCTTGTTCTACTTCGTGTTCGCGGTGTTGCTCTACAATATCTGGCGGCTCACGGATTTCCTGCTGAAAGCGGGTATCGATGGTGAGATGGACTACGCGCCTGTGTTAACCGCGGGTGAATGCGTCGAGATTGTCGTCTCGGCGTTGATCCCACCCGACTAACCGGCTGAGCCCTCGCTGAGTCCGCTGCTCGGGAGTGGCGACACTGCTCGGCAGCGTCAGAACCCACGCAATTTCTCACGTTCATCCGATAAGTTCCCCGAGAGAGTTCGAATTTGGTGCTCAACCGGAGAGAAGAACCACGAGTAGACGGTGAGACGGTCCAAAACTGGCCCATCCTCCGAACCTCTGGAACTCCACAACCTCGGAGGATGGAATTGTTGCGTGCCTTTATTTCACCCCTCCAGAACCATCCGAGCAATAGATCTACAGACTTCTCGATGGAGAGCGGGCTGGTTCGATATTTGACCGTCTGCACCGCTTTGAATGGGCCCCGGTCGCGTAGTCGACGCGCCAGAGGTGGTCGGGCGTGACGTGGCACGAGAGGAACCGAATCGTGGTGTCAGGGTGGACCGCGAGGACGTCGGCGACCGCACTGGTCCCGAGGACGTATCCGAGGGTGGAGACGAGTTCGCGCATACGAACCAGTACGAGTGACACCGCAAAGGGTGCCGTGGTGGACGGAACACAATCGAATCGGTAGATCTTCAACGGCAACGACTCGCTTTCGAGTGCTAATCCCAGAACGATATGAGAAGTCGAGGAACGTATGCTTCCAAACTCCCGCCCGGCAGGAAGTCGAGACCGGCGCGCTCAATGCGGTGGATTTCAATTCACCGCTCGTGAGTCTCTCACGGCTGATCGACGACTATCTCCTCGGGTGGGTCGTCCTCGCCGTCCTCCTCGGCGTATTCGTACCATCACTACGCGTGGTGACGCAGGCATCAACACCGATCCTCGTGGTGATGGTCGCCAGCACCTCACTCCTCCTCTCTGTCAAGGACATCCGCGCGGTCGACCGGCGCATCCTCGCTGGCGTCCTCCTCGCGCATCTCGCGATGCCCCTACTCGCGTTCGCTATCGCCACCTTCCTCGGCGTCTCGTCTGCACTCACGGCCGGGTTCGTCCTGCTCGGCGCGGTCACGCCAGAACTCGTCTCGCCGACGATGACCGCGCTCGCCGGTGGGGACGTCGCGCTCTCCTCGGTCTCGCTCGTCGCCATCGGTCTCCTGAGTGTCGTCTATACGCCTGTGTCTGTCACCGCACTCATCGGCAGCACGGTCCACGTCGACGTCTGGAGACTCGTCTCCGAACTCCTCGTCGCCGTCGTCCTCCCGATGGCTATCGCGATTCTCGCACGCTCCCGCTACGAACGAGTCGTCACCCGCTACGACGACTACTACACGAGCGTCGCGTCCGTGATGGTCGTCCTGATCATCGGTGGCGTCGCCGCCGCGAACGCCGCTCGCCTCCGTGACGTCAGCGTCCTCCTCCTCACCGTCGCGGCCGGCGCGCTCGCCTTGAATCTCCTCGGCTACGGTCTCGGGTGGAGCGCCGCACGCCTCACGGACGCGACGCCCGGTGAACGCCTCGCCGGGACGTTCGCGGTCGGGATGCGTGACTTCGCCGTCGCGGCCGCGCTCGTCGTCGCCGCCGGCTTCCCCGCGGCTGCCGCGCTCCCCGCGGTCTGCTTCGGCGTCGTCGAGATGGCGACGAGCGCGACCCTCGCCCGGCTGACCCGCGCACGCTGAAACGATCAGCGTCCTCCGGAGTGGCCGCGACTCGGGACGTCAGCCGTCTGCGTCGAGGAGTCGAACGAAGAACGCGACCTCGTGAAACAGGACCACCGGGAGGACGACTGCCCCGAGTACAAGCAACCGGTTCGAGAGACCGGCAGCGTCTCCGAGTCCGAGCACGACGAGGGAGACGCCGAGCGTCCAATTGAGACCGAGGAGTGACGTGACCGCTCGCTCAAGCGTACGTGTTCGTGGCCACGCCGGTATCACGGGAATCGACGGGGCGACGCGGCTGACCACGACGACGGCACCGAGTGCGAGGACGGAGAGCACCCACTACCAGCGGACGACGGTTGGAACGCTCCACGTACGGATCGCGAATTCGGCGACGACCCCGGTCGGGCTTCCGAGGACGACTACTTCGCCGACCGCGTGACCGGCCGTTCGGAGTCGCGTTCGCTCAGGCATCGGTCGCGACGTCGTCGAGGGTGAGCGAACGGCGACTGTTCACGAGCACGAGTACGATCCCGACCGCGGTGAGGCTCGTCGCGACGAGCGGCGTCACGTACCCGGTGACGGCGAGCGGGAGGCCGACCGCGGGCATCGCGAGCGCGAGTGCGAGATTCTCCCGAAGACGCCGCCGCGTCCCGCGCGCGATCGCGAAGAGAGAGCGGACGGGCGAGAGGTCGTCCGCGGTGACGAGGGCGGCCGCGACGGTCGCCGTGAAGTCGCTCCCGGAGACCATCGCGACGCCGAGGTCGGCGGCGGCGAGCGCGGGCGCGTCGTTCGTTCCGTCCCCGACCATCGCCACCGTCCCGTACTCGTCCCGGAGTTGACGCACGAGCCCCTCCTTGGCTTCCGGGGCGACGTCCGCGTGGACGGCGTCCACTGCGGGGTGGTCCTCGAAGTGGCGCGCCGCCGCGGAGTCGTCACCCGTGATCACGACGACGCGCCGCCCGGCCTCGGCGAACGCCGACACCATCGGCTCCCAGTCCGGCCGTGGTTCGTCCTCGATGGCGACGACGCCGCGCGCGACGCCACCCCGGCCGATGACTGTCGGGATCGCCCCCTTCTCGCGGATGGACTCGATGGCGTCCTGCACGTCCACGGGTGTCTTCCAGTCGAGCGCGTCGAAGAGCCACGGGTTCCCGACGGCCGTCACCTCACCATCGACGGTCGCGGTGACGCCGTAGCGGTGCCGTTCGAACGCCTCGACCGACGGGCTATCGGACGGTGCGCGTTCGCGGATGGCAGTCGCGATCGGGTGACTGGAGCGTGACTCGACGGCGCTCGCGCGACGGAGCAGTGCGTCGGCCTCGGTCTCGGTGGTGTGGACGGCCGCGACGCGCATCTCGCCGGTCGTGAGCGTGCCGGTCTTGTCGAAGGCGACGACGTCCGCGTCGGTGACGCGTTCGAGGATAGTCTGGTCGAGTACCGGGACGTCGCGGGCGGCGGCGGTGGCGAGTCCCCGTCCGATCGCGAGCGGTGTGACGAGCGTGAGCGCGACCGGGCACGCGACCACGAGGACGATGAGCGCGGTCCGAACGACGACCTGGGGCGTCGCCCCGAGCGCGGCCCACGCGCCGAGCGTCAGGACGGCGAGGACAACGACCAACGGCGTATACGTGGCGGCGACGCGGTCGGTGAGCCGGTCGATCGCGTGCCCCTCGGTCTGGCGGTCCCAGACGAGCCCTCGGAGGCGGTCGAGCGTGCTCGTCGCGCCGTCGCTGACCGCGACCTCGAACGCGCCGTCGGCGACGACAGACCCGCCGACGACGTCGTCTCCCGGAACCTTTCGCTGCGGACGCGCTTCGCCAGTGATGAGCGCCTCGTTGACCGTTCCGCGTCCTTCGACGATCGTGCCGTCGAGCGGGATTCGTTCACCCGGTCGGACGAGTACGTGGTCGCCGCCGACGCATTCCCCAATCGACACGGTCTCCGTCGTGCCGTCCTCGTGGAGGCGGCGCGCAGTCGTCTCCGCATCGTCGACGACATCTGTGAGATCCTGGACCGCGCGGCGCTTGTACCGGGCACGAGCGTGATTTGCAATCGTAGCGAGGACGATGATAGAGGTCGCAACGTCGAAGAAGAGGTAGAGCCGATCGAGGAAGAATAGGGAGACAATCGAGTACGCATAGGCGCTGAGCGCGGTGAGCGCGATAAGGACGTCGAGGGTGAGTTGGCGTTCACGGAGGCTGATGACGGCCGAGCGCAGTATCGGGAACCCCACACCGAGGACGGTGATCGTGGTGAACATCGCGACCGGCCCGTAGAGGCCGGTGAAGACCGCGTTGTTGTCCAGCGAGTCGCTCGGGAGGAAGCCGAGGTAGACCGGATAGAAGAACGCGGCGTAGATGATGTAGATGGGACTGACGGCGATGACGGAGAATATCGTCCGGAGATGGTCGAAGTCGAAGTCGTTGCGCTCGGCGGGTGTCTCCGCCGGCGTCGGGTCCGACGCCCGGTACCCCCACGCAGAGAGCGTCTCCTCGATCGCGTCACGCCCGACTCGGTCGGGGTCGTAGGTGACGCGGATCATCTCCGCCGTGTAGCTCGCGGCGGCGTCGCTCACGCCGTCGAGTCGCGTCGCGCGCCGTTCGAGGTAGGATTCACACGCCTGCGTGTGCATCCCGTTGATCGAGAAGTACGCGGTCTCGGTCGCCGTGTCCGTGTTTCGGTGAGACGATACTGAGTCGGTCATCGAGAGGGGGTATCAGGTCCGCTCACAGCGAGGGACGGAGGTGAGTAGTCGAGGGCGTGAAGGGAGGCACGTGTCAATTCCATTCTGGTGCTAGTTCGTCGGTCGTGTATTTCCGTCGTGTCGCTTGACTCACGATCGGGGCTGTGATTCGTTCCATGCGTTGAGTGTTTGTGCGGTGAGATAACCAATCACCTCGCGTTAGTGCGCGTGGTCGGTTGCATACTGCGTTGTTCTGTTCGTCGTAAGTTCGACGGTGGCGTGGTCGACGCCAGCGTCGCGGACTATTTCATGTACGCGCTCTCGAAGTTGTTCCTTCGAATCGAGCGACTCGACCGACACCGAGAGGGTAATTGTCGAGACGGTGAGCTGACTGCAGACCTGCCAGACGTGACAGTCCGTGATACTGTCCACGCCGTCGAGCGCGCCGAGGTCGCTTCGGAGTTCGTCGATCGGAGTCGGGCTGCGTTCGAGGATGAGGTCGAGGCTGTCCCGGAGGACGGTGTACGCCGACCAGATGATGACGAGCGCGATGAGCGCGGCCGTCACCGGGTCGACCCCGCGAATGTCGAAAACCGCGACGATTACCGTCGAGATAATGACGGCGACCGATGCACCCGTGTCACCGAGGAGGTGGTAGAACGCACCGCGCTCGTTCAGGCTGAGTTCGTCCCCTTGGAGATAGACGACAGATGCAACGTTCACCACGAGCCCACCCGTCGCGAGGACGATTGTCATCACGGGGTCAAGCTCGACTGGATTGAGAAAGCGCTGGTAGGACTCGTAGAGGATGACGAGCGCCATCGGGACGAGGAGCGTCCCGTTGAGGAGCGCGGCGAGCGGTTCGAGGCGATGCAGGCCGAACGTCCACTCGCCGGGCGTCTCGTATCGCTCCGCAGTGTAGGTCGCGGCGAACGCCATCAGGTAGGAAAGCGCGTCGAAGAGCATGTGGACGGCGTCGCTCAACAACGCGAGTGACCCGAACAACAGCCCGCCCGCGAGCTCTACGACGAACCCCACCGTGTTGATTACTGCAACGACACCGAGTTTCCGCACACTTCGCGGTTGACCGTGTCCGGAATCGTGGTCGTGCGTGTCGATCTCAGACATTAGTTACTCGTAGTGGAGGTCGGGTAGGAGTTGTGCTGTTGACGGGCGCCCCAGAACGACACCTGGGACGGCACCAGGACGGCGTCGTCGCGGCAGTCGAGCGTGTCGCGAATGGTATGCTGTGGGAGGCGCGTCCGATCCGCGAGTCCCGCTGGGTCAGCATTCCGTGATGCTCTAGGGACTTTCTCGACGAGTTTCGCACTCGGCGCGAGGGCGTCCAACCATTGGGCTATGGGGTCATCGGACATATTGAGAGGGGGCGAGAGTGGGTTAGTTCTCGTCGGGACTGATCCGTGAGAGGCGCATGGCGTTGCCGGTGACGCCGAGTGTCATGCCGGCGTCACCGATGAGGACGGCTGCCCAGATGGGAACGAGGCCGAACGGGACGGCGAGCGCGAGCAGTGCCTTCGCACCGAGGCTCACCCAGATGTTCTGTCGAATGACGCTGTTCGCGTCATGCGAGAGCTCGTAGAGGTAGGGAAGCCGGGAGAGGTCATCGCTCATCAGGGCAATATCTGCCGTCTCGAGGGCGGTGTCGGTCCCGGCGGCGCCCATCGCGATACCGACAGAGGCGGTCGCGAGCGCGGGCGCGTCGTTCACGCCGTCCCCGACCATCGCGACGCCGCCGTACGTCTCGTCGAGCTCGCGAATCGACTCGACCTTCTCGTCGGGCAGGAGCTCCGCACGGAACTCGTCCACGCCCACCTCCTCGGCGATCGCACGAGCGGTCCGCTCGTTGTCGCCAGTCAGCATCACGACGCGCTCGACGCCGAGGTCGTGCAGGCGCGCGACCGCCGATTTCGCCTCAGGACGGATCTCATCGGCGACCGCGATGACGCCCTCGAGCACGTCCTCAGTGCCGACGAGGATCACCGTCTTCCCCTCGGACTGGAGGTCGGGGATGGTGTCTTCGAGGAGGTCGAGGCAGTCGTTGCGTTCGCAGAGCCCCTGGGAGGTCTGCGTGACCACACCCCCGTCAGTGACGGCGTGGACGTGCGTGAGGTCGAATCCGAGCTCCTCGAAGAATCCGGGCTTGCCCGCGTAATGCGTTTCCCCGTCGAGATCCGCGCGCACACCCTTCCCGGTAATCGACTCGAACTCCGCGATCGAGCGCTTCCCGATATCCTTCTCGGTGGCGCGTTCGACGATGGCTTCGCCGATCGGGTGCTCGGAGCGGGATTCGAGGCCTCGCGCGCACCGGAGAACGTCGTCCTCGCCGTTGCCGTTGAGCGCGACGACGTCCGTGACCGCGAGTTCGCCCTTCGTGAGCGTCCCCGTCTTGTCGACGGCGAGCGCGTCGACTTCGCCCATCGCTTCGAGGTAGCTGCCGCCCTTGATGAGGACGCCGTTCTTCGCGGCGCTCGTGATCCCGGAGACCACCGAGACGGGCGTGGAGATGACGAACGCGCAGGGACACGCGAGAACGAGGAGAGTGAGTCCGTAGACGATTGACTGCTCCCACGCGACGCCGAGCATGTACGGCGTGCTAATAGTGACGAGGACGGCGAACGCGACGACTATTGGGGTGTAATAGCCGGCGAAGCGCTCGACGAACTGCTCGCGCTCGGTCTTGTTCGCCTGTGCGTCCTCGACCATCTCGACGATCCGGGAGAGCGTGTTGTCGCCGGCCTCGGAGGTGACCTGGACTTCGAGATAGCCCTCCTCGTTGATCGTGCCGGCGTACACCTCGTCGCCCTCCATCTTGTCCACGGGGACAGACTCGCCCGTAATCGGGGCCTGGTTGACGGCGCTTTCGCCCGCCGTAACCTCGCCGTCCATTGGGATCTTCTCACCGGGCTTCACGACGACGGTGTCGCCGACGCGGACGTCGTCCACGGGGACCGTGACTTCCTCCCCACCACGCTTGACTGTGGCCTCGTCGGGGGAGAGGTCCATCAGCTCCTGAAGGGAGTTGCGGGCCTTGTCCATTGAGTAGCGCTCTAAGAGTTCGGCGACGCTGAAGAGGACGGCGAGCGTCGCGGCCTCCATGTAGAGGCCTTCGCCAAAGACGAGACTGACGAGGATTGCCCCCGAGATGGCGATGGTCATCAGGAGGTCGATGTCGAGGTTGCGGTTACGCAGCGAGTAGTAACCGTTCCGGGCGATCTCCTGGCCGCCGACTGCGACGGCGACGAGGAAGAGAACGTCCGCGAGCGTGAACGTGACCGGCGCGGCGAGGAGGGTGGGGTTGAGGTTAGCGAGCAGGAACTCGAAGAGGAGACCGAGCGCGGCGAACCCGCCGCTCACCCAGGTCTTCTTCGCACGCGTGCTCCGCCAGACGCTCTCCGTTTCGGCAACGCCGCCGGCCGACTCGGCGCTCGCAGTCGTGTCTATGACTTCGTAGCCGGCGTCCTCGATGGCGCGCGTGATCTCGTCGGCCGTGACCCGGGACTGATCGTAGGTGACGACGACCTTCCCGGTCGTGGGCTGGGTCTGGTAGGTGGCGACACCGTCGATGGTGTCGAGCGCGTTCTCGACTTTGCCCGCACACGACGGGCAGTCCATGTCGGGGACGGTGAACTTCTCGGTGGTCTCGCCGACGCCGGATTCGACAGTGTAGCCGGCTTTCTCAACACGCTCGGCGACGTCCTCCGCCGACGCGCCGTCCGGGTCGTAGGTGACGGTGAGCGTCCCCGTCGTCACCTGCGGATCGACCGATTCCACGGCATCGAGTTTCTGGACGCTGTTCTGGACCTTACCCGCGCACGACGGGCAGTCCATCTCCGGTACCGACAACTGCACCGCCGTCCCCGATTCGAAGTCGGTCGCCGGCCCATCAGACGCGTCGTGGTCGTGGTCGTGGTCGTGGTTGTGGTTGTGGTTGTGGTCGTGGTCGTGGTCGTGGTCGTGGTTGTGGTCGTCGGGGGGACGCGACCGATTCGTCATTATGTATCCCAAACGGCCCTGTAGTTATTAAATCGGCTGTTAACGTGAGGCGCTGAGATAGTATCTACTGCCAATTAAGCGCCACAGATTATTAATCCTGGCCGAATATTGGGAAAACAAGCGATAGATTTCTATGCGACCTCTGGGGATAGTCAAAGTATGAGTGAACAACCAGGCCTATCGGACCAGTACCGGGACTCAAGTCCGTGGCCGCTGTTCGTCGCGCTCGGAATCGTTCTCACGGAGTTCGGCGTGTTCTTCGGCGGGATGTTCATTCCGGTGGGCGTCGGCGGTATCATCCTCCTGGAAGGAACGGTCGTTGGCATCCTCCGAGAGGCCGGATACACCGTGACGCTCTGGAAGACCGCCCTAGGCGTTGGGGCGCTCTTCACTGCTGCGGGTATCGGAATGCTCGCGTTCAGCACTCAGTCTTCCGAGTTCAATCTCTACACGCGGGGCGTCGCGGTCGCCGCAGGGGGTGCTGTTGCGCTCCTCAGCAGTGGCGGACTCTACGCATGGGAGTTCAACGACGCCGAGCGATTCCAGTGAGGTTCAAGGCATGAACACCAGATTACGGGCGCGTTCAGGAGTGTTGGAGAACGACTGCGAAACCCGCGAACATAACCAGAAGCGCTGTCGCCCCGAGACTCACCATCAGGTAGTCCTTACTCTGCATATGAATACGTCCCCGAAACACCCTGCTAACTCTTCTGGTTCGAGGGCCGAACGGTGACCGGAGACACCGACACACCCGAGGTCTCCGGGAAGCGCGTCGTCGCCTTGCTCTACGTAGTCGCCGTGGCACTCGCTGGCGGGTACGGAGCACTCGTCGGCGTCGTCATCCGCCCGAACCTCGACGCGACAATCGGAGCGCTCGGGCCGATCATGTTCCGCCTGTCCCCGGTGAACCTCGCCATCTACGGCGTCGCGATGGTCGGACTATCGCTCGGCGTCTTCTTCGCCGTATCCGCGCTCGCAACACGGTACGAGGACCCACCTCGCCGCCGTGATGAGGCGGAGGGGACGGCCAGATGACCTGGAAACGAACCCCGACCCAGCAGTTCCTGTACGCGGTCCCCCCGCATTTCCGCCTCTTCCTCGCTGTCGCGGGTTTCGTTGTCGTTCCCGCGCTCCTGAACGGGTTTTTTGGGACACTAGGGTATTCGACACTCGGGACGGCCACGTGGATTCTCGGCTACATCGGCGGTGCCGTCTTCGTCTGGTACTACTGGCTCCGACACATCGACTTCCTCGGGAGTCACGCCCACGATACAGAAGAGACGGGCGAGGAGTGAACGAAGGTCTGATTCCGAATCGACGAACCCACCATTCCGACGAGACAACCTATACACGGTCTCAAATCACTGCGAACTGAACGGGAAACTCCCGGCGTTTATCCAACGCTGGCGGTTGCCAGCGTCAGGGGAGGACGTGGAGGAGGCCGAGGCCTTCGAGGATAAAGACAGTTCCCGTAAATCCGAGTATGAAGGCGCTGACTGCAGGAAGGTAGTCCGCGAGGCCTTCGAGGCGCTCGGCGAACCGGGCGGCCGTCGCGACCGTCAACACCACCAGCGTCGTGATGGTGAGGACGATGCAGACGCTGTAGACGAGCGCGATCGAGAGGCAGTCGAAGGTGCCCGCGCAGAACCCGACGAGCGCATACCCTTCCTCGTGCACGAGGCCAAGCAGGAACGCGAACGCCGCCACGCCCCACAGGCCGGTTCCACTCCCGATCTGGAACTGCTCTAAGGCCCCGCTGAACATCCCGTGGTCGTGTTCGTGGTCGTGTCCGTGGTCGTTGTGAGTGTGGTCGTCTTCTCCGTGTTCGTGGTTGTGCCCGTGTCCGTGTTCATGGTGGTCGTCCTCGCCGTGTTCGTGGTCGTGCGAGTGAGTGTAGAGCCGGTAGGCGAGGTAGAAGAGCGCGAGACCCGCCAGTATCCGGATCGCGGAGGTGAATCGGGCGAGTGGGAAGACAGAGGTTATCGCACTGAAGACGCCGAGGAAGAGCCCAGCGGCGAGGATGTGGCCGAGCGACAGCATCAGCCCGCTCGCGACGCCGCTGCGCCACTTATGCTCTTGATTCAGCGCCCAGATGCCCGCGACCGGCCACGCGTGCCCTGGCTCGAGGCTGTGGAACACCGCGAGGCCCGCGACCGCGAGCAGGACGCCAACGTGGATTGCCATACGGGAGTCTCTCTCTGTGGGATTCTTGAGAGTTGTTATGACGGATTCGTCGTTCCCGTAATACGGACGGCTAAGTGGCGTCACGACCACCCTCCGGTATGCGCACGAGCGTGAACGTCCCCGAGGACGTCCTCACGGAGTTCGACGAGGTCTGGCAGGCGGAGGGAATGGAGTCACGTTCCCGGGCGGTCCGGGAGGCGATGCAGGAGTACGTCGAACGGCACGCGACCATCGAGGACGTCGAGGGCGAGGTCGTCGCGACCGTCGTCTTCGACTACGAGCACACACTCGTCATCGGCGACCTCCACCAGGTCCAACACGACTTCCAGGACGTGATCGCGGCGACGAGCCACACCCACCAGGGCGAGTGGTGTCTGGAGACGGTGTTCTGCCGGGGTGACGCCGCGCGTATCCGCGAACTCGTCTATCGCCTCCGGGACTTCGACGCAGTCGGGCGCGCGAACGTGATGTTTCTTCAGGTCGACTGACGCGCTATCCGAGGTAGTTGACGACCCAGTAGAGACCATACATCACGATGAGACCGAGGCCAATCGGTCGGGAGACGACGCCGCGGTAGAGGACGAGGAGGACGACGCCGAGCGCGGCGAGGAAGAACGGATACTGGACGGTCCAGACGGTCGTCGAGATGTGGAGCGGCTGGATGAGCGCGAGCACGCCTGCGTTCGAGGTGACGAAGAAGATCATGCTCCCGACGACGTTTCCTGCGGCGACCGCGGGCTTCCCGTCGCGGACGGGTTCGACGGTGAGGAAGACCTCTTCGAGGCTCGCGATGAAGCTGAGGACGGTCGCGCCGAACGCTAATTGAGCGATTCCCGTGTAGGCGAGCAGTCCCTTCGTCCCCTGGACGGCGAGTTCGGAGCCGACCGTCATGCCGACGACGGCGAGTACGAGAATTCCGAGGCGGAAGTACGGGTGGAGTTCCTCGTCGCCCTCGGCGGCCTCTTCGAGCTCCTCCTCGAGTTCTTCCTCGGGCTCGAGGTAGTGCGTCGAGCGCGTCTGCTCCCACCGATAGAGGAGGTAGACGGCGGGCACGAACGCGACGGTGAGGATCACGCCGTCGAGTCGGGAGAGCGTGCCGTCCAGACTTAGGCCCAGGAGGAGCGCGGGCGAAACGCCGGTGAGCGCCAGATACTTCGGCGGCGTGTCGATCTCGAAAGGGACGATGACGCCGCCGAGACCGAGCGCCATGCAGAGGATAAAGACCGCCTCGCCGAAGATGGTGCCGAGGCCGACGTCCGGAAGGTGACCGAGGACGGCTGCGCCACCCAAGATTGCGTTCTCGAGGTCAGTCCCGGCGAGGACGACCGTGAGGATGAACGTGGAGACGCCGAGGCCGACCGCGGTCGCGGCGACGTGCTCGACGAACTCCTCGACGCTGAAGACAACGATTACCACGCCGATCAGAAAGACAACCGTCGAGAGGATTGGAGAGGCCGTGATCGCCCCCAGAATATTCATCGATCGCTCCGTGAGGGGGGACAGGCGGGCCTCCTGTACGAGTGGGCGTAAAACATGCTATGAGACGTGCGGGGCAGGTTCATCTCGCGCCCCGCGGAGTTCGAGTTCGATCTCAAGTTCCTTGTCTCCATAGCCGAGGAATTCGATCTCGAGTTCGACTGGTTCCTCGAACGTGAAGGGAAGCTCCCATTCCGCACTCGAGATCGTGATCTCGTTCCCGGATTGGAGTTGCTCACCGAGTTCGACGAGGAACGCGCCGGCCTGTTCTCCGTCGAGGTAGAACTCTTGCTCGAAGACGCCGTCAGTGATGACGTCGGGTCCACTCTCGGGTTCGTCCGGATCTGGGATTTCTGCCATCATATCACCGTTTCCAGACGATACTAATAATAGTTCTTAGGAATAATATCTCTAGTAGATGGACCCGCTGGAATTGCTCGGTTCGAAAGCCCGGTTATCGATACTCCGCGCGCTTTCTCGGCGAGACATGTATGTCTCTGAGCTCATGGAAGAGGTCGGAATGGACGGCAAAACCGCGACCCACCACCTTGATCTGCTTGAGGATACGGGGCTTGTTTCCACACGACGAGAGGGGCGTCGGAAATACTACTCGCTGATTCGTGATATTGAACTCTACGTCTCGCGGTCACCGAATCGCGAGTTTCGAATTCAGTTCCCGCCAGCTGATGCCGGGTCGAATGACGGGCGATCCAAGTAATCAGCTAGTAACCTTGTCGGCAGGGTAGTTGGACACTGAGCGTTAGTGTACACCGGCTTGATCGCTGTGTTCTGTGTATTCATTGACGTACTCCAGTATCACTGCCGTCTACTATTCTCCCTGAACTGTAGTAACGACGGAACCGGAGGGGGTTTCCCCCAGACCATACAGAACCATTACGATTTGTAGGAATCCACCCTCCGAACCTCTGGGAGCCCACAACTTCGGAGGATGGTTTTGTTGCGTGCCTTAATCACGTCCCACAACCGCTCCGAACAAATATTTCGTAGCTGTGCGTATTCGACGTATTAGGCCAGCCTAAAAACCGGAAGGGTTTTTGGCTAGCCTAAATATTGATGGATGCATGGCGCTCACCACGATCGAAACGGTTGCACTTGGCACTGTAGCCGGGGGGACAGTCTACCTTGGATTGCCAGTGGCACGATTCTCCGTCTCGAAACGCACCACTAACCTGCTTAATGGGGGAGCTATCGGAGTTCTCCTCTTTCTCCTCGTTGATATCCTTCACGGAGCTCTCGCACCAGTGGAGAAGGCAATCGAAACGACGACCAAGACCGGCGCCGTTCACCTCGCCCTCCCGCTCGCACTCGTCCTCGGATTCACCGTGAGTCTCGTGGGACTCGCGTGGTTCAGCGACCACTACGTCAGTTCACAGCCCGGTGCACAGATGACTGCGCTGATGGTAGCCATCGGTATCGGACTCCACAACTTCAGTGAAGGACTCGCTATCGGCCAATCCGCCGCGACTGGTGCAATCTCGCTCGCGGTAGTCCTCCTTATTGGCTTCGCCCTCCACAACATCACGGAAGGCTTCGGAATCGCCGCTCCGTTGACGAACACGCAGACTTCAACACGCCGGCTGGCGGGGCTTGGATTAATCGCTGGGGGCCCGACTTTTCTTGGCACCATCGTCGGTGAAAGCTGGACCTCGCCCGTCGCTTCAGTCCTCTTTCTCGCGCTCGCCGGCGGCGCACTCATCTACGTCATTCAGGAACTGTTCGCCATCGACCACTCTGCGGTCACTCGCAGCGCACTATTCTCATCAGTCGCAGCCGGATTCCTCATCGGCTTCACCACAGAACTCGCCGTCCATCTTTCCATGACGGCCTGAACCCCTATTCAGTACGAACCGTCGTTCAGTTCAGAACCGTCAGATCGAAACAATGCCCCGGTAGATGTGCCCACACTTACAAACGGAGTTGTCTGCAAAAGGGAGTGGAGACGGAGATATCGGTGCACACCTCATGGACGATCACTCTCGAAAACGAGACGAGAGTCGTTCAAACAGGGAGCGGACGTGGGAAAGTCGGAGTAGCTGTCCAAGTTCGTAGATCCCCAGTCCGCCGAATCCGAACAAGAGACCGGTCAACAGCAGCGCAAGTTGGTCGGAGAACCCGAGTCGAACCCAGACTCGTGGATCGTTCCACACCGAGGTAATCACCGTGAAGGAGTGCTGTGGCGACAACAAGGCACCGATAATAAAAATCCCACCGATGAGGAGTCCGACGAGACGAATCACGTGGAGGACGACGAGTTTCGCTGCGTTCGGGTTCACTCGAATCCAATCGCGTGCCATCCACACTACCGCAGCGAGTAACCCGGTCAATCCCAGCAGAATGATGACGAACCGAGCGTGCAGTTGGACGTACACGATGTCGCCTGCAATCTCGGCGCGAATCAGGTTGAGCACCACGCCTAGTGGCGAGGTTGTTCCCGACCCGGTGTAGACGAGGTAGGTCAGCCCGGTGTTGAACAGGGCTGCACCGCCGGCCGAGTAAAGCACAAACCGTCGCATCTCCATTTCCGCGAGTCCCGCGGGAATCGAAATGAGCGCCCGGAGGAGGGGGAACATCCGCGCCCAGAACACCGACGACTCCCCGTACCTAAGGAAGACAGCTTGACTCCGTTCGATGTCGCGTTCGGAGACGTGAATGAGGTACCCGTACCGTTCAAGCACCCGTTCACCATACCGTCCGAACAGCATGTACGCAACGTAGCTCCCGACGGTCGCACCTGCCGTCGCATCGACGTCGAACAGCACAAACGACACCGGATCGTGGACCAGCTGACTCGCTGCGAAGGGCACGACGATCTCACTTGGGACGAAGTGGAGAATAAACGATGTCTCAAGCACCATGTACACGAAGACGGCGACGTAGCCGTACTGATTGACGAATCCGAGGACGGTGTGGACGAGGCTATCAAACATCGGTATGCCCTCGCTCTGCCTGGCGTTCCTTCCACACCCAACCGAGGAGCGCACTGCCTACCCCGCCGAACAGAACCAGACTCTCCAGGTCGCCGTGCGTAACCACGATGCCCAGGACTGCCACGACCATCGCACTGATGAGTATATACAACACGTTGCGATCAAAGACGTACGAAACAACGATGAGCGTCCCGAGTCCGAGGGCGATGCCCACGATAACATCGATTGGGTAATGCACACCGAGGACAACTCGTGATAGTGCAACGAGACCGATGAGTAGACTCGCCGCGACGGAACGTTGCCACCTCTTTCCCGCTCGGACGACCATTGCGAGCGATCCGTAGGTCACCGTCGCATCGACGGAGTGGCCGCTTGGAAATCCGTAGCCGGCCGCGTACATCAAGTGGAGGGATGCGGGTGGTCGAGGGAGTGCGAACAAATTCTTGAGTGTAAGCGTGAGCGCAAACCCGGTTAGGACGACACTCCCAACGAACGCAGTTCGATCTGCGTCCCACAGCCAATAGAGGAATACCAGTCCCGGAAGAATGACCCAGACACTGCCAAGGTACGTGATGACAATGAAGAGTGGGATCAACGCTTGCGGAATCAGTTGTTGGATCGTCTGAATCAGACCAATTCCACGGATCACGAAGCCACACCTCCTCTATATCGGGAGTGACGAAATCCTTCGGGGGAGAGGCACCAGATTCTACTCGCCAACGCGCTGGTGTCGTCTGTGATCAGCCGTGTCGATTCGTCGTTTGGAATCTGTCTGGCAGAGGGGGATCTATTCATTACGAGCTAAGGGAGATTCGAGGCGGTACAGCCGATCCGTCCGCTTCGTCTTGTAGCCGCAAGAGAGTTCGCTGTTCTCCGTCGTCAGGAACAAGCGAATTACCGAACCTACTCGGAGGACATCATCACCGAGTGGGTGACTGCGTGGACGAGTCTGCCTGCTGATTTTGCCAGCCCAGGTATCCTACACCAGCACCGACGAGGATCAGGAGGAGCGTGAAGACGGGGCTCTCGAAGAGGATGGCGGGGTCCTGGTCGATGAAGAACATCGCTATTCCGACGATGGCGATAATGGCACCGATGCCGTAGAATACCCACGGGGGTTGGTCACTGGCGAAGTCCATGTAGGGACGGTTCTGCGGTGTCTGAATAACGATTCTGGTACAATCGTTTTAATGCCAATACCTATCTCGATCATCCAGCAATCACCAGTTGAGTGGCACCAACAGAGTCCGAGAACGAGGAGGCAACCGACTCTCCCCGGGAGAGCCTCCTGGAGTACATTCAGGACCATCCTGGTGTATACTTCAGCGATCTCCTTCGGGAGACCGACCTTGCTCGCGGACAACTCTCGTATCACCTCCGCGTTCTCCAGGAGGACGACCAGATACTCTCGGTGTCGAGAGGTGGCCACAAACACTTCTTCCCGTTCAACGAGTTCTCCCAACCTGCGCAAGTGGTTCTCAGCGTGCTCACGCTGGATACGCCACGGGAGATTCTCCTCCTCATCTACGAGGAACCCGGTGCAACGCGTGGGCACATCGCGGGAGCGGTCGGGACGACGCGACAGAACGTCGCGTGGCATCTTGACCGACTCGTGGACGCTGGGCTCGTACACGCGGACAAAGACGGCCGCGCCTACCACTACTACCCAGACGTCGATCCCGAGTTGGTTCGGAGGTTACTCGAAACGTATCACCCGTCGCTGTGGCGGACGTGGAGCGAGCGGCTCGCCGACACCTTCGATCGGATGGGAACAAACTAGAGACACTCATGAGTACACACCACACAACACAGACGGACGGTGGACGATGAGCGCATTGAACGTTCAAGACATCCTGAACCTCGGGGAGTTCCTTCTGGTAGTCATCCTGATGGGGTTGGCGTTCACCGCGTATCGAACAGGACGCCATCAACGACTGCTCTTCGTCGCAGTGGCCTTCTTGTTATGGGGTGTGCGTCTCGGACTGGGCGTTCTGTCCTCGTTCGTCGCCCCTGGAATCGAGGGTGCGAACTGGGTCGAGCTGACGACGACGCTCCTCGACCTGCTCACGGCGGTTCTGATCGCTATTGCGATCCTCGGGGTGGGACAGCGAAATCGGTAATGTTTCAGTAAAACTGAACACCCAATCGACGAACTTTTGACCGATAGTGGATACTCCTTGTCCGGTGTCGGTGGTTGTGACTGTACAATCCCATCGTCCGTGACTGACGGGTTCCGGAGAACGGGTCCTTCGTACACAGTTTCCGCCTTGAAAACTATCTCGACTATTTCGACCGAGCCACATCGAGAAATGGTTCCACACCTCAAAATACAGCTTGACCGCTTCATCATAGTTGGACGGGCAGTTGGCTGAGCGTATACGAGTGAATTGAACAATCTGCACACTACTACAACCACCAGAGACCGCTCCAAGCTCTCAATGGAGAGACGCCAGCCAAAGAGCCCCAGAACGAGACTGCGTCTCCTAGTGAATGTACCAAACGGAACATCGCTTTTCCGGCCATACGATTGATTGATGAGTTCTTTCCAACGGACCACCTCTGAGTGGATAATTGTGGCTCACCGAAGGTTCCCCCTTGCGGTCATACTCAGTGTCGGATTTGCCGTTCGTCTATTTCACTATTCAACTCGCTCCATTCTCATTCATGAGTTCATCACAGACGAACGAATTGCGACAATGAGATATAGCGCGATGGGAGTGGTCCACCTCTTTGTGACGTTGCCGCAGATAGACACACATCCTCCATTATATTATTTTTTGATGCATTACTGGCGGGCCATATTTGGGGCCTCGCTAGCAAGCTTACGATTCCCCTCAGTTGTGTTCGGAACTGCGACTCTGCTTGGCGTCTATCTTGTCGGCGACGAGCTACGAGACGAGCAGACCGGATTGATCGCCGCAGTCCTCCTTACTCTTTCTCCGTTTTTCATCTCGGTATCGCAGTATGCACGGGGATACGCTCTATTCGCACTGTCAATTACGTTCTCCTGGTTTTTCCTGCTGCGATTCCGTAACGCGAGTAGTCGGTTATTCTCTGTCGGATACGTCGTTAGTACTGCGATTATGGCGTCAATCCACGTCTACGGTGGCTTTCTCGTTATTGGTCAGTGGCTATACATCGCGGCGTCTGAGAGATTTTGTTCAGGAGAGTACCCATCCCGAAAGATAATTGGGTTGCAGATACTCTCTGCCGTACTGGCTGCTCCAGTTCTCATTGATATTGGTCGAATGGTGTATTCTCACCCGAATTCCCAGTCTGTCCCACACCTTGCACTTCCGACACCGGCCGTTCTATTCACCACGTTGGTCTCTTACATGGGTGGGGAGTATTCGACCGGACCTACCGCCGTCGTTCTCCTTGGAATAACTGTGGTAGTGTGTATCATGTACCTATTGAAGAGTCCCCAATTCCTTGGTGATGTACGGTTTCTTCCGTTCGAGACGCCATTATCCAGGACCGATTCGATATTTATCGCTAGTTGGGGTCTCCCTGTGTTCATCCTCCCAATCACGATCTCATATACGATCCTACATATGTGGGATAATGTGGCGGCTATCGGAGGCGCTCTTGCACTCTATCTACTGATGGCTCTCTCAATCCGGGAGGTGACAGTCCTGTGGTTAAAATGTGGGACAATTGTAGTGTTCGTCGGGCTCAACTTCTTAATACTCACCCAGTATTATCCGTGAGTCGGCACTGCTAGTTAAGTCGGGTTGAGATGTGAACCGGTGAGTAACTCGTCCAGAGATGCTCGCACACCTGATAAACGACAGCTAGATCGAGTGAAACCTGATCGAACAGTAGTTTCACACCCCGAAATCCGCATTGACCGCTGCCATCATTCATCGGTGACCTGTCGGTTGGGCACACGCGAATGGCTTGAACAATTCATGCACGTCTACAACCATGAGATATCTGACTAAAATTCGGCGGGCAGATGCCGGTTGAAGGAGGGCAGAACCAGATAGCGCGGTCGTACTACCACTCCAGTACCCGAAAACGAATGTACCAGATTTGTTTTCATAACCCGCACGAAAGCCACATTCGATGTCGTCAACCGTACTGAAAGCATCGGATCTAACGCGTTCGTTCGAGGGCCAAGAAGTCCTCAGCGACGTGTCCTTCGAGCTCGACGAAGGGAGCCTAACAGCGCTGTTAGGACCGAACGGGGCTGGAAAGACCACGCTGCTACGGATGCTCAGCACGCTCCTCACTCCGACTCAGGGGTGGTTCGAAGTCTGTGGCATTCCGTATACGAACCCGTCGAAGATTCGGGAACAGATCGGCGTCCTGCCCGAGAGTAACGGGTACTATTCGGGGTGGACTGCTCAAGAGTACCTCGTCTACTTCGCCCGGCTCTCCGGCCATCCACCGGACGCGGCAAAATCCCTATCCCGGGACCTACTCACCGACTTCGGATTGGGAGACGCGACGAACGTCCCCCTCCGGGCATTTAGCCGAGGAATGCGACAACGCCTCGGACTCGCAAAAACGCTCGTAAACGACCCCGCCGTCGTTCTCCTCGACGAACCGACGCTTGGGTTAGATCCCTCGGGTCAGGTGACACTCGAAGAGTACATCCAGTCGATGGCCGAAGATCGCGGAGCCGCGGTATTACTGAGCACACACGACCTCCAAGAGGCAGAGGCGACCTGCGACGATATCCTCATTCTCAACGACGGACAGCTGGTGAGCGACGAACACGCACCAACTGTGGAGGACTCCGACGTCGAGCGGACGCTCCTGTTCCGCGTGCCGCGTGAGGCAGCGTCAACCGCTCGGGACGTTCTCTCCGAATCGGAGTTCGTCGAGGAGATCTCCGTCGAGGAGACAGTTCAATCCAGTGAACTCCGTGTCACAATCGTCGATTCGGCTGAGTCCACCGACGGGCGACGGGGGTCGGCTTCGAATCGGGTCATCCGTCGCCTCGTCGATGCGGACGTTCCACTTCTGAACTTCGAGGTCGAAACGACACAGTTGCGAGATACGTTCTTCGAGCTGACGGAGCAGTAGCCATGTCCGAAGAAACTACGACGACATCAGTTTCGACCCGTACCCAGATCCGTGGAGACGGCGGCGGGAACCCCCTGCGAACGATCACAGTCCAAGAACTCCAGGACCTCTGGCGGCGCGGGAGAGGGTTTGCACTGCTCGTCATATTCAGCCTCCTGCTTAGTGGGCTCACGTACCTCCTGGCCACGGGAAAGGAACTCAGCCTCCTCGCCCAGAAAGATATGCTGAACATGACCGTCCAGATGACGGTCCTCGTTGTCTCGCTGGGAGCGCTCATCCTCGCTGCGGACGGCTTCAGTGGCGAACGAGAACGCTCCACCCTAGAGGGATTGCTCCTCGCTCCCGTTCCGCGGTGGAATTTCGCCGTTGGGAAACTCGTCTCGGCGCTCTCGATCTGGGTCGGAGCGTACCTCGTCTCGCTCCCGTATCTGTTGACGCTCTCGAACGGCACTCACATGTTCTGGACAGCCATCGAGTTGGAACTGATCGCTGGAACTGTCCTCTCGATCTTCTTCGCGTCGTTCGGCCTCGCAGTGAGCGCAGTCGCATCCAGCAATCGGACGAGCCTCGCGTCCTGTATTCTCGTCCTGTTGGCTCTCGTCGCGCCGACCCAGTTGGCAGGCAGTGTCTACACCGGACTCATCGGTGGCCTGTTCGAGCGCGCGAATCCAGTGACGGCGATGGTCCACTTCGTGGATAAAATCCTCGTGAGCAACCACACGTGGGGAGAGATGGTCTCCTGGTTAGCGAGCCCCGTCTTTTTCGCTGTTCTCGCGTTCATCGCGCTCGTTCTTGTGAGCAAACGGCTGAACTATCAGGGAGGGCTTCGGGCATGAGTCTCTTGCCGTCGACGCGACGGATGCGCAGCCTCATCCTTCTGGCCGTCCTCCTCTCCATGCTCGTCGTCCCGATGGGAACAGTCCTCGGCCAAGGTACTGCAACGGCACAGACTAGCGTCGTCGAGTCGGTCAATGGGTCTCAGATAGCGTCGTCTTCGACCCCACTGACGGTCACGGTGAACCGCTCGACAGTCCACGCGCGAACCGGGGACGTCGTCAATATCACGTCTACGGTCCACAACACCGGGAACGCGTCCACCGGCCCAGTAACTGTGTATCTCACGCTCATGGACGTGAAGAAGCAGGCCCCACTAGACCTGGAGGACTGGGCTGCCACTCGATCCCACCAAATCACTTCGCTCGGCTCCGGTCACGCGACCGCGCAGAGCTGGAGCGTGAAAGCGATCAAAGGTGGGACGTATCGCGTGTACATCGTCGCCGTCCCCTCGAACGCCTCGTCGCAAAGCCAGCGACCGACAGCAGTAAGCGACCCAGTAGACCTCATGTTCACGCAGAGTAATAACCTCAATCCAGGAAACGTCCTGCCAACCATCCTCGGCGTTCCCGTTGGACTGCTCGTCCTCGCGGGCGCAGTCATCACGGTTCGCCGCCGACAACTCCGACCGGCCGACGAACCGGACAGTGACCGTTCGGGAGGTGATGACCGATGAGTCTGAACCTAACTGGTCGGAAACTCGTACTCCTGCTCGTCGCGGGTCTCGTCGTGATGAGCGCCGGCTGTACGAGCGGGTCCGGGACGCAAACGTACACGGGAAGTAGCTCCTCGGGTGGTGATGTTCATCTCCATTCGGCGAAGGTCGTGAACGGGGCGCTCCGACAGCTCACGATTTCGAACAACGGCAGTGCATCGGTTTCCAGCGGGACGTGGAGGATCAAGCTCAACGGCACCTCCAACAAGAAGCCGGCCTCGTTCAACACGACTGTGAACGTGGGCTCGATTGCTGCGAATTCGACGAAATCCGTGTCAATCAGAAAGGGCAGCCAACCGGACTGGCAGGACGGAGCAAAACTGACGATTCAGGCAACATCGCCTGGGGGGACAACCACTTCGATAACCATCAAACCAAAATGAATCGCTTCACAATCGAGTGATTCCGCCGACACCCTGAGGTCACCAGGGGTACGATAGCCATCCGTGTCTGCCTGCTTTTTCTTTGGATCCGGCCAAGTCTGTAGACGCCCCCGTAGGCGTACAATTTCACTCTGCAATAGGGCAGGACATAAGACTCTAGAAAGTCACGACTAGCCCCAGAAGTCGATAATGCGGTCAACAGCCCTATCAACGAAGCTCTCCCGATATCGGATGAGTAATTGGACTGTTTGCTCTTCATCTGCGACTTGATATCGTGTCGTTCGCCCTTCCCTAACACCCTCTACGACGCCCTCGTCGAGGAGGTTCGACAGGTGCCACGAGATGGTTGCCGACGTGACACCGATCTCCTCGGCGATCTCAGTATTTCGCGCCGGACCACGTTCGAGCAAGAACAAGAGGATCCGTCGAGTCGTCTCGTAGCGGAGCGTGGCCAGGATCTGACGTTCGTCTGCGTCGAGTTCACGGGCGACGAACACTCGTCGTTTCCCGTGGTAATCTTCGCTCTCCAGCACGTCGTACTCCTCTAATTCATTGAGGTGGTACTGGAGGAGTCCAGTCTCCATCCCGAGATCGCGTTTGAGTTGACTGAAGTGGATGCCCGGATTCGCTTTCACGTACTCGAATATCTGCTTGCGCGTCTCCAACGACAGCCCGTCGTCCTCGTCGCCACCCTCACCACTCATGACGTGCGGGGGCGTCTGTTACGGTATCTGGCGGGCGTTCTCTCATATGGGTTAGTCGAAGCGGCGGACGACGGTCACGAGGAGGAGGATGGCGATGCCGAGTCCGAGGAGGCTCGTGAGCAGCCCAAAATACGGAACGCCGTTGTCGAAGAAGTCTTCTCCGACCGTAGCGAGGACGTTCAGTCCCAGAAGAGCGTCAAGCAGTAAGAGGACGAGAAGACGCCGGAAACGCGTCCGGTAGTAGGCGATGGCGACGAAGACGAAAACGACGAAGACGACGAGTAACGTCACCCACCGGATGACAGTTACGGGCTCCATCTCGATCATAGATTATCGGGTCTGGCGGTTGGAGAGAGTGGGTGATAGGAGTGCCGGTTAGCTGAGTGCGACTGTGCTCGTGTCAGTCCTCGCTCGCGGATTCGGTCTTGACGACCGTCCCCGTGTTCGCGTTCACGGTCACCTGCTTGGCTGTGCCGCTAGCTGGCGTAACGATGACCTGGTAGACCGGTGAGCCGTCGTGGTTTTCGAGTGAGACGCTGGAAACGTTCCCAGAGACCGTACTCGTGGCAGCCTGCTTTGCGTCCGCGGGAGCGAGCTTCACGTCGGCCTGCGTGAAGGATTTCTCGCCCGTCTCGGATTTGGAGTCCGACTCACCGTCGTTGTTTTCACCGTCGCTCTGATTGTCAGGCGCATTCTGATCACCGTGCTGTGCACCATGTTGGCCGGTTTCGTTGTCGTTATTACCTGTGTCGTTTCCAGAATCCTTCTCGGACTCGTGCTGTGCCTCTGAGGATGTGGTCGTCGTACTGTTCGACCCGGTTGCCGCTGCTAAGCCGACGCTTCCGAGGCCCGCACCGAGGGCACCGATGAGCGTTCGACGGCTGATGTCCATGTTGGAATGCCTCCATCACCACATCTCTTGTGTAATGTAATAGACTGTTTGGTAGGGCAGACTAACAGTGGTACATGCCTCTAACTGTAATCTTCCTTGTATCGAACGCTGAAACCTAGCCGGTCGCGTGACCAATATGTACCCGCCACCTCTCAATCCCTGAATCGGAAGTTCAGAGGCTCTGAAGATAGATTAATCATCAGCCGTGTAGGCGCCGCTGCGGTGTTCGATTCGGTGGACTTCGAGTATGAGTGCGTCGTGATCGAGGACGCACGCGAGTCGGTACTGCCCGACGCGTAACTTCTCGAACGGGCCACCAGTGAGCGGTTCGAGATAATCCCCGGGATCACGCCAGGGATCGTCGATGATCTCGTCGAGTTTGGAGACGATGCGGTCCTGAACGTGGTGTTCGAGGTTGTCGAACTGCTTGGCCGCCCTCGGAGCAAACTTCCACGTCCACTCGTCGTCCTCACTCGCCATCCGTGTCGTCGTCCATCATCGCGATAACTTCCTCGCGGGACACGAGTTCCTCCTCGCCGGTCCGAAGCCCATGCTCGCTGGCGGCAATCTGCTTCCAGCCCTCACGTGAGAATTCGGGGTGCTTGACGGCGTCCCGTGCCGCATAGCGGAGGAACTCGCTGCGCGAGTTGAATCCCTGCTCTTCCCAGGTCGCGTCGATGTCGTCGAGGAAAGCCTGCGTGAGTCGGAGGTTGATCTGGACGGTGTCCGGTCCGTCGTCCCCGGTCGAGGTTTCGGCATCGGACATGATATACGAGTGCTTTACGCACGCATATCAGATAAGCATTCTCCCGCGGAGGTGTGGCCCTATTCTCTGTCGTGACGCGACACCCTCCGTCCAGAGCTTGGTAACCATCAACAGCGTCGATATCGAAGGGTCACTATGCCCGAGTTTCGCCGAAAGACTCTCGAACGGGAACGACGGAAGACCGATGCCTATCGCGTCGGTATCGAGGTCACAGACACGTATCGCCACGGAGCGCCCCTCGTCACGGCAATCGGAGGGGCATCGATCAGGACGAAAACCCTGGAAGACGCCTACCCTGCGTGGCACCCTGCACCCTACGACTTCGAGGGAATGCTCCGTATCTTCATCTATCACGAGATCACCGCCGAGAGCTACCAACGCATCGCCGAGTATCCCGAGCTCGCAGACGAATTCGGCCTCGAAAAGACGCCGGGCCCGTCTGTCCTCTCACGAACGTGGCGGGAGCGATTCGATGACGACGCTCGTGAATTCGTCGAGACCGCAGCCCGCTTTGTCGTCAAACACAGCCATGACTTCGATTTCGCTGGCCCACAGATCAGACCGAAATCCGACGTCACCACCGAGGAAACACCTGAAGGCGATTCTGATGAGGACTCCGAGACGGAGTTCAGCGATGAGGAGATTGTGCGAACGACGCGCTTGGCTCGCAATCACGCGTTTGGCTCGTTCGACTCCGGACGAGCACGAAACGCGACCTACGAAGACGTTCGGTTCTTCGAATTACAGACGTTCATGGGAATGGTCGGCTGTGGAACGGCACAGGGTGCGGCTCGCTTCCAATACCGACGCGGAACGGATTACGGTCCACACGGAGATACGCATCTCCGAGCGGTCAAACAATTCACTCCCGAGGAATTCTTAGAGGGGTTCGATCGTGCCACGGACCGAGTACTCTCGAGGATTGCATCCGAGGTATCGTTCCGTCGGCCCGTGACGGTTGCGATCGACATCACGACCGTCCCCTACTACGGGGAGACGGCTGAGATGCCGATGGTGAGCGGCACCAAAGACGGCGAGGGTCGAGCGTTCAAGTTCGCGACCCTCTCGATTGTCGGTCGGAATATTCCGCTCATCCTCGCCGTTGAGCCCGTGCGCGAGAGTTCAGCCTGGGATGAAAACCCGCCAAATCGAATCCATCGCGTCGTCCGTCGCCTCCTTCTCCGTGCGAAAGAACACGTCCTGATCGAGACGGTGCTCTGCGATCGAGAATTCGACTCGATGCGCGTCTTTCAGACCCTCTCGAACCTCGACGTGAACTACCTCATCCCCAAGCGCACCACCAGCTCCGAACGCGAAGTAATCGAGCGGATGGAAGAGGATGACCAGGAGGTGGCTGTTGAGACGGCCTCCGTCCATGTTGAATCGGGATCGCACCCGCTGCGGTTCTTGTACGTGCCGTCGACGAGCGGTGAAGGGACAACCGTGTTCGCGACGAACCTCCGAGTCGGACCCGATGAAGCCGAGACGTTCTGTCGCCGGTACAGTCGCCGGTGGCAGATCGAAAACGAATACAAGAGCATCAAAGGAGACTTCCTCGCGAAGACCTCCTCGAAAGACTACCGCGTCCGGTTGTTCTACTTCGTGTTCGCGGTACTCTTGTACAATATCTGGCGGCTCACCGACTTCCTGCTAAAAGCAGGCGTCGACGGTGAGATGGACTACGCGCCTGTGTTAACCGCGGGCGAATGCGTCGAGATCGTCGTGTCGGCGTTAATCCCGCCCGACTAACCGGCTGAATCCCCGCTGAGTCCGCTGCTTGGGAGTGGTAACACTATTCCGCAGTGCCAGAACCCGCGCAATTTCCCACATCCATCCGATAGGTTCGCCTGAGAGGGTTCGAATCGGCTCTTGATTGGAGTGAATCACTACAAGCCGACGGAAATTCGCCCCGAAATTTGCCCATCCTCCGAAACTGTGGGCAGAAAGAGGCCCGAGAATTTGTATAGCGATATACGATATACATTCTACTGTAATGCGGAGTTCCGACGCTAAGAGACTCTAGACCCCCGAATTCTCCCGATGGCTCGAAAACAACAAGTGGTCCTGATTATGCCAATAATCACGACCACTTTGAAGTACCCCGCCGCCGTCGGTGAAGCACGAATGCTGCAACCGCCTCACGACGGCGCTTCCCCCGGGGTAGAGGCACCGAGACCGGGCCCGCAGGACGGTGGAGGGCCGGTTGATGCCTGATCGAGCGCTTTCGACACCGCTCGACGACAGCTTCGAGCGCTACCTCCAGGACAAGGGGAAAGGCCGCGGTGGCGACGGCGGGAACTACCGACGTAACGCTGCACGCGAGCTCGAGCGGTTCGTCGAGTGGGCCGCCGGCGACCGCGGTGCCGACGACTGGACCGGGATCGTCCCCAACGACGCCGACCGAGAGCCGACCTTCGACGATCTCGATGAACGTGTCTTCCGGGAGTACGCTCGGCATCTCGGTGGAGATCGGGGACTCAAGCAGAACACGGTACAAACCTATTACCGCTATATCTCTGCGTGGTGTGGCTGGTGCGTCAACGAAGGGTATCTCGAAGCACATTACGCGCAGCGAGCGAGTGCGATGGCGCCGCTGCCGGAGGATGACGGCCGCAAGCCCGGTGACCAGCAGGCCTGGACGTCGGAACAGCGCCACGCCCTCACCCGCCATGTCGACGAACGGGCCCGCGACGCCGTCGAGGCGTACACGACACTCCCGGAGGATACTGACTCCCTCGACAAGCAGCGAAGACGCTACGCGGCGCTGAAGGCGGCTCGTGACCGGGCGCTGGTGTTCGTCCTCGCGTACACAGCTGTCCGCGTTGGGGAACTCCTCCGAGATCCAAACGACCCGCGCCGGCGCGGCATCCGCTGGGAGGACCTCTCCCTCGACGACGGGAGTATGGACGTCTACCGGAAGAAACAGCAGTGGGACGCCGCCAGTCTCCCCGATCCGGTGATCTCGCCGCTGCGGAGCTACCACCAGCTGATGAATCCACCGACGGAGCGCTGGCCGGTGTTTCCGACGTTCGACCAACGGACGCTCGCGGAGCTCGTTCGGGAAGAGCTAGTCGAACGAGGGGTACGCTCAGAAGTGATAACTAAGCGCCGTGACGAATACGCCCGCGACCTACTGCTAGTGCTCGATGAGGACATTAGGCCGCCGTCGATCACGACGGACGGTGCACGGTCGATTCTCCAGCGGCTCTCTGAGACCGCAGAGATCGATATCGACCATCCAAAGCACGATTATCTTGCTCCGCACGGTGGTCGACGTGGGATGGGGGAGGTACTTGTTCGCGCGTTTGGGTACACGGTGGCGGCCCGGTATCTCGATAACTCCGAAGAGATGGTCCGAGAGCGCTACTCGCACATCGAGGCCGGAGAACTCGGTGACGTTGCAACAGAGGCGCTCTCAGAAATTGATGGGTAATTAACGGTACTCCCAGGTGCCGAGTTTTCGGCACTACACTCTTCTCAACATCTCTCGAACTCTATCGTATGCCTGACAACGTTCTCGTCGCCTTGGACGGCTCCCCGCTTGCCGAGCGTGCACTCATGTACGCACTCGAGACCTTTCCGAAAGCCACGATTACCACCATTTACGTCATCAACCCGATCGATTCGGTAATCGATGTAGAGGCCGGTGGCTTGCCAGTCGCAGAGGACTGGTACGATACCGCCCAAGAGCGGGCGACCGCGATTCACACGACTGCGACGGATCTCGCGGCGGACCACGATATTGTGCTCGATACTGTCACTGAAGTCGGGAAACCAGCGCGTGAGATTCTCGACTACGCTGCCGACAACGGCATCGACCAGATCGTAATGGGGAGCCACGGTCGGTCAGGCCTAGACCGGACGTTCCTCGGAAGTGTTGCCGAGACAGTCACTCGCCGAGCACAGATCCCGGTAACCATCATTGGATGAAACCCTCGACTCGTGTGCCGGGATTAGGATCGGATGAATGCTCGTGGGCCCACCTCAAACGTGAAATCAAACCAACTCATAGGTACCGAGAACGTGGCTGTTACTGAATCTCCATCTCTCTCGACGTGTACGATCCATATTGAACGACGAGGTGGTCGTGGCGACGCGGGAGCACGGGCACTTGAACGACATCTCAGGCGTCTCTCCGGCGTCCACGATGTTGACGTCTCGTTTCGAACAGGGGACGCCCGGATCACCTACGACGGGAGCGTCATCTCAGAAGAAACGATTCGAGACGCTGTCCGCGACCGCCACGTGTCGATTCAGGACGAATCTGAGACAGCAACGGATGAGGTGAGTACCCGCTCGGAACTCAGGCGGGAGGTCGTGTTCGTCGGCTTGACCCTCCTCGGGATGGCCGTCGGCCTGGTGACGGGGTGGCTCGAAGGACCTCAGCTTCTCATGTGGGCCGGGTACGGCGTCGCATACGTCTTCGGTGGCTGGTACGGGCTCAAAGGCGCGGTCGAGACGCTGCGCCACCGTGCGGTCGACATCGACCTCTTGATGATCGTCGCGGCACTCGGTGCCCTCTCGATTGGCGCCCCGTTCGAGGGCGCGATGCTCCTCTTCCTGTTCTCGCTCTCGAATACGCTCCAGCACTACGCGATCGGCCGCTCACGCCGAGCGATCAAGTCCCTCGTCGAGATGCGACCGGACGAAGCGCAGGTGCTACGCGACGGGGAGGAAGTCACCGTTCCCATCGACGATGTCGCCGTCGGTGACGTGTTCGTCGTTCGTCCCGGCGACAGAATCCCGCTCGACGGCGTCGTCACGTCCGGCGAGGGGACGGTAGATCAGGCGTCACTCACCGGCGAGTCAGTGCCCGTGCCGAAGGAACCCAAGGACGAGGTGTTCGGGGGGACGATCAACGAGAGTGGTAGCCTCGAAATCGAAGTCACGCGGCAGGCCCACGAATCGGCGATAAGCCGTCTCATCCACATGGTCGAGCGGGCCCAGAGCGAGAAGGCGCCGACACAGCGGCTCATCGACCGCCTCGAGCAACCGTACGTCCTCGGCGTGTTCGGGCTCACGATCGCGGCGATCGCCATCCCGCTCGCGCTCGGAAGCGAGTTCACCAGCACATTCTACCGCGCGATGACACTGATGGTCGCTGCGTCGCCGTGTGCGGTCATCATTTCCACGCCGGCGGCGGTGCTGTCGGCGATCGCCTCCGGCGGCCGGCAGGGCGTCTTGTTCAAGGGCGGCGAACACGTCGAGGCGGCGGCGAACATCGACGCGGTCGCATTCGACAAAACGGGCACCCTCACGCGGGGCGAGACACAGCTGACGGACGTGTTCGTCCGGGATGGCCTCGCGGACGAGTCACTGACGCCCGACGAGCTGCTCTCGCTCGTAGCCTCCGTCCAGGCCCGCTCGGAGCATCACTTGGCTCGTGCGACCGTCTCGGAAGCCGAAGCCCGCGCCCTCGACGTCCCCGACGCGCGACGGTTTCAGTCGGAGGCCGGGAAAGGCGTGCGCGCCGACGTCGACGACGGAACCATCCACATCGGGAATCGGAGTTACGTCGAGACGGTTCTCGAAGACGCTGCGATCGAGGGACTCGAACCCGGTCTCGACAGGCTTCGGACCCTGGAGGCGGAGGGGAAGACCAGTGTCCTTGTCGCCCGCGAGCACGCTGGCAACGCCACGGTACTGGGATGGCTTGCGTTCACCGACACGGTCCGGCCGGGGGCTGCAGAGATGATCGAGGATCTCCGGTCGCTCGGTGTGGAGCACATCGTTATGCTGACCGGCGACAACGAACGTGTCGCCCAGCAGATCGCCGACGAAGTCGGTATCGACGAGGTACAGGCGGAACTGCTGCCGGAAGAGAAGGTGGCTACCATCGAGGATCTGGTTGAGCGATACGAGAACGTCGCGATGGTGGGTGACGGCGTGAACGACGCACCGGCACTGGCGACGGCGACGCTCGGGATCGCGATGGGTGGCGCCGGGACCGACGTTGCCCTCGAAACGGCTGACGTCGTCTTGATGGGCGACGACATCGGGAAGATCCCCTACGTGCTCGGACTCGGTCGCAGGACGCGCCGGACGTTGACGGTCAATCTCACAATCGCCTTCGGTGCGATCGCCCTGATGGTTGGGACGATTCTGTTGCGAGGCATCCCCCTGCCGCTGGCCGTGGTCGGCCACGAGGGGTCCACCGTCCTCGTTTCACTGAACGGGCTTCGGTTACTCGGATTCCGTGAATAACGGTCGCTGAGGGCTTCGAACGGACCGATCAGCAACAGCTGGTGTCGTCGGGAGTCCACTCACACGCATTGCCGGTAGTAAGATTGTGTTCGTCGATATATGCGGAGAGACAGGCGTAGTTACAGAAGTACTTGGGCGAGCCACAGTCATCATCGCAGTCGCGGACGCAGATGGGGTCGTGGTCGAAGATTTGGGATTCACAGTACGCACACGTCTCGTCTGTTTCGGGTGTTGAGACGGTCGTCGACATACTCGTGTCGAGGAGGCTCTCACGGATAACGTTTCCTCGGGCTGTACTGAGTGATGCCAATTACCAGTCCGCATTATCACCCACAGATGTCCCCCGCAGAGCTGTAAAGCCGCCCGTCACAGTTCCTCAGCTCCTGGTTCGCGTCACCCGTCGATATCCTTCGTACAGGGCCGGTAATCCGAGCGGAAGTGCGAGGAACCCGAACCCGAGAAGGGCATATCGGTCTGTATCCTGGTGTCGCATGACGAGGAGCGTCGTGACTATGCCGAATAGCGCAATTGTGTATGCCGTGTTGCTCCAGAGCACGTCGTAGGTCGAACAGTACAGCCAGCAAACGAACGTGTAGGCTGGGGCGTTCCAAGTCGGAGGATGGAGTTTCGGCCAGAAGAACCGGCAGTACGTGGTCCAGCCCAGCATCGCCAGGGTCGGCAACCCGACGAGCCACACCGCTGCTCCACGGCTCCTGTCGCCGTATCGCCGGTATCCGGCGAGGAAGAGTGCGGGGAAGCAGAAAACCCACAGCCAGATGCCGATAGTGTAGGTCACTGGCCAGTGCTCGATGCGGGGCTGTGTAATCGGTAATCGTAGAGACTCGGGCAGCGTCGCCCACGGGAACGAGGGGTCGGGAACGGGATTCGTGAGGAACGCGACCAGACAGAGTCCCGTCCCGACGAGGAGTCCGTACAGTCCCAGCGTCGTGTATCGGTCAAGCCACGCTGGAAGATGCGGACGCGTCGAATGCTGACGACTGTCGGCGATTCCGGTCATCGTTCAAGTTTCGCGGGTGGAAATCAGGTATCTCGTTCGAGTGCTTCGCGTCGCTGTTCGTATTCCTCGTCGGTCAGCTCTCCGCGGGCGTAGGCGAGCCGGAGCTCTTCGAGGGCTTGGTCTGAGCTACTCTCACTTCCCGTAATCGCACGGTAGATGAGGTAGCCACCGCCGAGGAGGGCAGCGAGGAACAGTAACTGCATCACGATGCCGACGATGAACATCCAGCCAGGCATCGTCCCGTCACCCCACATGTGACCGCCCCACATCCCGCCCATCATTGGGCCGAACCCCATCATCCCGAAGCCCATGAAGAACAGTGGGACGATGAATACGGCGCCGATGATAACGAGGAGGAGCGTAACAAGTCGCGTGTCGTCTGAATTTGTCGGCATATTGTAATCCCTCCGTGAGTTTGGGTCTCAAGTAATACTACGTCCTAACTATTCAATGCGGTTGTGCCTTCGACCTGCGTGTTCTACCCGCCGCTAATCTTTTGAATTCATACTTACCGCGGCTCTAACCCGAACTATCTGAAGGAAAACTGCAAAAGATGATCCGCACGATGATACATCTATGCAGGTGACGATGGTCGAGGGCATCTTCGAAGCCCTCCGAATCGGTGTCGGGTTCCTCTGGACGGCGGCGTGGGCGATCATTATGGGTCTCACGATCACGAGTCTCGTCCAGGTCTACGTCTCCAAGGAGCGAATGGCACAGGTGCTGGGCGACGGTGATCTGAGTGGGCTCACCAAGGCGACCGCGTTCGGCGCGGCGAGCAGCGGCTGCAGTTTCGGCGCTGTCGCTATCGGGAAGGGCCTGTTCAAGAAGGGAGCGCACGCGGTCAACTTTCTCGCGTTCATGTTCGCGTCGACGAATCTCATCGTCGAACTCGGGCTGATGATTCTGATTCTGCTCGGCTGGGAGTTCCTCCTGGCGGAACTGCTGGGCGGCCTCATCCTCATCGCCGTGATGGCGGTGATCGTCCACCTCACGCTCCCCGAGAATCTCTTCGACGAGGTCCGGGAGACGCTCAACGAGCGCGACCGTGAGGCGGGCGTCACCGAAGACCCCACCTGCGGGATGGAAGGCAAAGACGAGTACACGCTCACGACCGACGGTGGGGAGACGCTCAAATTCTGCTCGGAGGGCTGTATGGAGACCTACCGCCAGGAGACGTCGAGTCGCGGCGGGTGGCGTGACGAGTTGCTGTCGTGGGGTGGCTGGTACAAAATCGGGAATCAGTACCGCAAGGAGTGGTCGATGATCTGGAAGGACATCGTCGCTGGCTTCCTCATCTCGGGGTTCGTCATCGTCTTCGTCCCCCAGTGGGTGTGGAACACGCTGTTCATTCAGGGCGACGGCCTGCTCGTGACCGCCGAGAACGCAATTATGGGTGTCACCATAGCCGTCCTCAGTTTCGTTGGCAGTATGGGCAACGTCCCGTTCGCCGTCGCGCTGTGGGGCGGTGGCGTCAGCTTCGCCGGGATCATCGCGTTCGTCTACGCCGACCTCATCACGATCCCCGTGCTGAACGTCTACCGGAAGTACTACGGCTGGAAGATCATGCTGTACATCCTCGGCGTCTTTTTCGTGACGATGGCGTTCACCGGCTTCCTCATGGAGCTGCTGTTCGACGCGCTGGGAATCGTTCCGGATCTGGCGGGCGGCGAGACGGCGACGGAGCAGACGTACTTCAAACTCAACTACACGTTCTATCTCAACCTCATCGCGTTCGCGCTCTCCGGGTTCCTGCTGTATGTTTATCGTCGCGGTCTCGGTGCTCCCGGCCAGTACCGCGATCCCGTCTGTGGGATGCGGACTGACGACAGCGAGCCATCGGCGACGCACGACGGCGAGACGTACTACTTCTGCTCGCAGACCTGCAAGGAGACCTTCGGAGAAAACCCGGACGAATACGCCACCGGGCATCCGATGGTGATGGAGGGGCACGACCACTGACGGACAGCTCGTTGATGGTTCACAGTCTCGATTGAGTACGTCAGTCGTGCTTGGACACATCCGCTGACGCGGCCATACTGAACACGCTACCGTGACTCTTGAGCAGAGAGAATTGGAAGCCGAATTTATGATACCCGCCTTTGAATTCTGACTGAATGTACGACCGAATTCTCCTGTCGACCGATGGAACTGTTGCGTCTGAAGATGCTGAAACGCATGCACTCGAGCTCACAGCCGCTCACAACGCAGTCCTCCATGTGCTCTACGTCGTTGACGAGGATGTCGTAACTGCGTACAGCGGGGACGAGTACGTCGACGAAGCCGAAGGTCCCGAACACGGTCTCGAAGAACACGGCGAGGAGACGCTTTCCGAACTCCGACGTCGAGCCGCAGAAACCGATGTCGATGTCGAGACGGCAATGCAACATGGCCGCCCCGCTGAGACCATCGTGGACCACGCAGACGACTGTGACGCCGATCTCCTCGTGCTCGGTACCAAACGCCGGCCGGACGAATATCGTGCGTTGCTCGGAAGTGTCACCGACCGCGTCCTTCGGCTGACGACGCGTCCGGCAACCGTCGTGAAAACCGAAGTCAGCGAGTAGGGAACGACCGTCCGTTACCGTCCATCATCTGGTGTGAGACGGGCGCGACGGCGGTCAAACTCCTCGTCGTCGATCTCGCCACGGGCGTACCGCTCTTGGAGGACGGCGAGTGCGCTATCCTCAGCGGGGCCGTTCGATTGCGACCGCGTTCCCAGCCAGTAGATGAAACCGAGGGGGACGGCGACGAGGAGTGCCATCCACAGGAGCCCGAACAGCATCATCCCCCAGCCCCAGCTACCCCATCCGGCCATGTGGCCGTCGTTCCACATCCCGTCGTGCCAGCCCCACATCATTGCATCTGGGACAGTCGCGTGTGTTAGCGCCATTCCGGCGACGACGGCCAGAGCCAGCGCTCCGACGACGATGAGTCCCAGAGAACGAATCCCGCGTGCTTGAATTGGATTTTGCATTGTTGTACTCCCAAAGGTCTCGGCGTGGTTAGCCGAGGATGTATTCGAGGGCGGGGTAGCGCTCGACGAGCGTCTCGCCGCCGACGTCGTAGTTCTCGATGTACTGGTCGAGGCCCAGGATGCGGCCCGCGGCGAACGCGGCGACCGCGAGGAACACGAGCATGTACGCGAAGTCCCCGTTGATGAACCCGTGACCCATGTCCCAGTTCCCGAAGTAGAACATGAGCATCATGAGCGCGCCGAAGAACGCCGCGAGGCGGACGAACGCGCCGACGAGCAGGCCGAGGCCGATGAACAGCTCGCCCCACGGCACGGCGACGTTCGCGAACTCGACGAACCACGGCGTGCTCCCCATCCACGCGAACATGCCCGCGAGCGGGTTGCCGTTGGTCGCCGCGACGTTCGACAGGTAGCCGCCGGCGGCGAACTCGCCGGTGATCTTCGTGAACCCGGAGTACGCGAACGCGTACCCCATCATGAGCCGGAGCGCGAGCACGAACCACGCGCTGAGGCTGTGGACTTTCCCGCCGACGGTCAGGCCGCCGACTCTGCTCTCGAGCTGGTTCATGCCGGAGTCGAGTGTGGACATAATTATTGCACCTTCAACTATCAGTAGGCGGAGTAAGACGATATAATAGCGAGCCGGCGTTCTGAGTCAGAAAACCGGGGGACTATATTACCCTCCTGTCGCGAGTACGGACGTGTGACTGAGGAGTCCGACCCGTCGGAAATCTTCGCTACACTCGACGACGAGTACGCTCGCGACATCCTCGTGGCGACGAAGACCGACCGACTGTCTGCGAAGGAACTCAGCGAGGAATGTGACATGTCACGCCCGACCGTCTCGCGCCGTGTCACCCGCCTCGTCGAGCAGGGCCTCCTCGAAGAGTATACGCACGTCGACCCCGGAGGACGGCACTACAGCGAGTACGAGGCTCGTCTCGAACGTATTGAAGTCCTCCTCCAGGCAGAGGGCTTCGATGTCCAGATCGATGTCCGGGCGGACCCCGCCGACCGGATTACGACCATCTTCGAGGAGATGCGGGGAGACTGACTTATGGAACACACGCTATTCGTCATCGGCAAACTGTTCACGACCGCGTTAGCACTGGTCATCGCATATCAGGCCTATCGCGGGTACCAACGACATCACACGCAGTTACTCCTGTACGTCGCCGCCGGCTTCGCATTGGTCGGGCTTGGCGGCCTCCTTGAAGGCGTCCTCTTCGAACTCCTCCAGGTGTCGATCTTCGAAGCAGGATTCGTCGCAGCACTCGTCACCGCAGCCGGGATGCTGTCTATCCTCTACGCCCTGTATGCCCCGAATCCATAAGGATTCAGGACGCCCATTCGACAAGCGGCCTCTGCGCGTCGTGCCCGGTTCGAAGCCGCTACTGTTCGGACTCCCCTCGTTCTCGATAGTGTAGCGTCGCAGTGGGAGTTATATCCATATCGGTCGTACCATATCGTATGATTCGAACAATCGTCGGTGTCCTCGGCGCTATCTCAGCGCTGTTCCCGGACGAAATCGTCGAGCTCTTCGAGAAACTCGCGATTTCGAATCCAGACGAGGGAACAGTGAGAGGGTGGATACGTCCAGCAGTCCGGTCGGAGGGTGTTCTGATAGCTGCGCTTTCACTCTTTAACGGGCGAGCATACGCGTTGCTGATGAATCTTACCGGCGTGTTCGGCGCGATAGTCCTCTTATTTCCCGACCTGTATCAGAGATTTGCCACCGCGTTCCTGTACGAGCGTCCAGAGTCGATAGAATGGAACGAGCGATTCCGCTTGGGCATTCGGGCTATCGGCGCACTCTATGTCTTTTTAGCGGCGAAGACGTACAGGGAGCGTCACAACGATACTTGAGCCTTCTCGCTATTGACACCTGGCGCATCCGATGTCTAGTTCGTTACGGCCGCAGGTATCACTTTGAATCTAAAGTTTGAGCCCCACGATATCAGTATGTTCGAAGGGGAAATCCGCTAAAGAGAGGAGGCCGTGTGTATCCCTGTATGACGACGACGATCATCGTGGAAGGCATGACGTGCGGTCACTGTGAGCAGACGGTCGAAGAGGCCCTCGAAGAGGTATCCGGCGTGACTGACGTGACCGTCGACAGGGAGAGCGAACAGGCAAGCGTCGATGGTGAGGCAAATGTCACAACTCTCGTGGAGGCCGTCGAAGACGCCGGGTACACCGCTTACGCCTGAGAATCGCGCGGACCACTCCGAGACAACGGCCAACCGTTGTCTTTGAAGCTTCGCTACGCTGGTCCTGCTGTACAGTTTCAGTGGGAAAGATTCAGGGGGCCGGCGGATCCACCTCTACAGAGAATATGGGCAATGGACGACCACAAAGATACAAATGAGAATCCCCCTGGAGGGGAACACCAGCAGGACGACAGCAGTCACCAGCACGAACACGGCGAGCAGGATGAATCGGACGCCGAGTCGGACGAGCAGCGGGTAGAACAGGACCTACTGGAAGAAGAGGCACACCCTGCTGCGGAGAGTGAGACGGTGCTCGACGAGCAGCACGAGCACGCTGGACACGAGGGCGAAGGACACGACCACAGCACTCACGAGGGGCACGGTGAGGGTCATGGCGGGATGCACGAGGGCCACGAGCAGATGTTCCGCCGGCGCTTCTTCGTCTCGACGCTCCTGTCGATCCCCGTCCTCCTGTACAGCGAAATGTTACAGGAGTGGCTCGGGTTCTCCGTCCCAGCGTTCCCGGGCAGCGAGTGGATCAATCCCGTCTTCGCGGTCATCGTCTTTGCATACGGTGGGGTGCCGTTCCTCCAGATGGCGGTCCCGGAGCTGAAAGACCGGTCGCCGGGGATGATGACGCTGATCTCGATGGCGATCACCGTCGCATTCGTCTATAGTCTCGCGAGCGTGGTCTTCCCCACACAGTCGGCGTTCTTCTGGGAGCTCGTCACCCTGATCGACATCATGCTCCTGGGGCACTGGATCGAGATGCGGTCGGTGCGACGGGCCTCGAGCGCGGTGGACGAACTGGCGAAGCTGATGCCGGACACCGCCGAGCGGATCACCGACGGCGGCGACACCGAGGAAGTCCCAGTGAGCGAGCTCTCCGAGGGCGACCTCGTACTCGTCCGGCCGGGTGCGAGTGTCCCTGCTGACGGCGTCGTCGAAGAGGGAGACTCCGACGTCAACGAGTCCATGATCACGGGCGAGTCAAAACCGGTCTCGAAAGACCCCGGCGACGAGGTCATCGGCGGGACCATCAACGGCGACGGGAGTCTTCGCGTGCGCGTCGGTGCGACGGGCGAGGAGACGACGCTCGCGGGAATCATGCGCCTCGTCGAGGAAGCCCAGCAGAGCAAATCCAAGACACAGGTACTGGCCGACAGAGCGGCAGGCTGGCTGTTCTACGTCGCCCTCGCGGCGGCAGTCGTGACAGCAATCGCGTGGACGCTCGCGGTCTCATTCGACGCAACGGTCATCGAGCGCGTCGTCACAGTGCTCGTCATCGCCTGCCCGCACGCACTCGGGCTCGCCATCCCCCTAGTGGTCGCAATCAACACGTCATTGGCGGCTCGCAACGGGATGCTGGTCCGGGACCGTATCGCGATGGAGGAGGCGCGGAACCTGGACGCCATCATCTTCGACAAGACGGGGACGCTCACCGAAGGCGAACACGGCGTCGTCGACATGGCGACCGTCGAGGGCGTGGAAGAGGACGACGCTCTCGCGCTAGCAGCAGCCGTCGAAAGCGACTCCGAACACATGATCGCGCGAGCCATCCGCGAGGCCGCCGACGAGCAGGACCTCACCGCACCTGACGCGACCGACTTCGAGGCGATCAAAGGCCGGGGCGTCCGTGCGAACGTCGACGGAAAAGAGGTGTACGTCGGTGGACCGAACCTGTTGACCCAGCTCGATAGCGAGATCCCCGACCATCTCCAGCGCTTCGCTGACGAGGCCGGACAGAACGCCCAGACAGTGGTGTATCTCGTTCGTGACGGAGAGCTAATCGCCGCCTTCGCGATGGCCGACGTGATCCGCGAGGAGAGTTTCCGCGTCGTCGACGCGCTCCACGATCTGGGTATCGAGGTGGCGATGCTGACAGGGGACTCCCAGGACGTCGCCAACGCCGTCGCCGACGAACTGGGCATCGACACGGTGTTCGCGGAAGTCCTCCCCGAAGACAAGGACGAGAAAGTCCAGGAACTCCAAGACCAGGGCAAGCTCGTGGGGATGGTCGGCGACGGTGTGAACGACGCGCCGGCGCTGACCCGGGCCGACGTCGGTATCGCGATCGGGAGCGGCACCGACGTCGCCGTCCAGTCGGCCGACGTCATCCTCGTCCAGAACAACCCGATGGACGTCGTTCGGCTCGTGAAACTCAGTAAGGCGAGCTACCGGAAGATGCAGGAGAACATCGTCTGGGCGGCCGGCTACAACGTGTTCGCGATTCCGCTCGCAGCGGGCGTCTTGGCACCGATCGGGATTCTGCTGTCGCCCGCTGTGGGTGCGCTCTTGATGTCGTTGAGTACAGTCATCGTTGCCATCAACGCTCAGCTGCTCCGCCGCGTGGACCTGTCCATCCCCGAGCTTCCAAGCGGGACACCAGCGACTGACGCACAACCTGCAGACTGAAACGCTCCCGATCGCTTCGGAGCTTCTTCCAATTGAGTTCGGTTAATGGACAGCAAATGGCGACACTGCGTGATTTCGGTGGGTATCGCTACGCGGTCACCGGTTCCACAGTTTTCCCGAAGGGTGCATAGTTCGGTATACACAGACGCTCGTCTGATGGGCTACATTGCTGCGCCAGCACTAGGTTTATACCGTTAGACGGACTTCTTTCCAACATGAGCCTCGAAGAGACGGTTGACTACCTCGCCGAGGAACTCGACCTCGAGCGGAGTGAACACGTTCGCGAGGTCGGACAGTCGGTCGCCGAGCTTCGCGACTGATCAGAACATTTCTCTGAAGTCCCGTTCGACCAGTCCGTCCTCCAGATACGTGATGAACTCTTGTTTCGTTGGTCCTTGACGGTCAAGCAGATCGTCCCGCTCTGCTCGTTCGAGAACTGACTGTGCAAAGTCCGTACAGTGGGATTCGTGCTGTTCAGCGTACTCTGAGAGGGCTTCTCGCCAGTGCATATCCAGCTCGAACTGGGCTAATCGGATTTGGATTCCGTCTTTCCGTTCGACGAGATCAACGTCCAGCTCTTCGAGTTGCTTGAAACGGAGGTTGTTCCGGCGGACCGTGATGAGCCGCTTAGAACCAACAATATAGGGATCAACCCACTCTCGCCAGGTATCGTCGTCGACGTGCGTTCGTGGCATCTCAAAATCCGGCTCCACACTCTCAATACAGAACTGGAGCATCGCGATGCCAGTTCGATGATTCGCATTTGGGAGGGAATGTCGGAGGATCAAATTCGACATCACCTCTCCAGCGACGGTCGACAGTGGTGCTCCCCAGGAGACGTGATCGAGTGCCTGCTGGATCTTTTGCGGTTCGAACTCCTTGTAGAGCCGGAACTCATCCTCATCTCGAACATCGACCGCGGCTTCGAGCAACTCTACTAATCGGAATGCGACAACCTGCCCAGCACGGGGGAGGTCACGAATACGGTCGCTCAGCCATTCCTGATCGAAGTCGACCTCTTGGGCAGATTCGATCTCTGACTCGCCTTCGTAGAGCACATAGACCGGTGTTTCAAAGGGGTACCCGATGAGCTTTGTCGACTCGTCGGATTGCTCTCGCTGAGACAGGATTTCTGCCACCGATGCCGAGCTAAATTTGAGGGAGAAATTCTCGGCCTGTGGGTGGTGATAGAAGACGAGCTGAGCCATCTTACTGTGGATTCGTGGGAAGTGGGTAAAGCAGTCCCGCTTGTATGTTGATTCTACGACGGAGTGGGTGCGTTCACATCTTCTAAATACTGACTTTCCCACTCACGTCGCGCCTCGATTTCCCGTAATCCCCGTTGCGTGACCGTATACACGTTCGTCCGCTTGTCGAGTTCACCCTTCTCCAGCAGTCCTTTATTGACGAGATCGTCGAGATTCGGATAGAGGCGGCCATGATTGATCTCCTGTTCGTAGTAGTCGTCGAGTTCGGCCTTTACTGCGAGCCCGTGTGGTTCCTCGAGCCCGGTGGTTACGTACAAGATGTCCCGCTGGAACCCAGTTAGATCGTGCATCTGCCTGTTCCCTATTTTTGTGGGTGGCATATGTTCTCTCTGGTACTCAGAGGCGAATTCGGCGGGACTGGTCAGGAAGACTACGTGAGAACTTCGAACTTTTATATAGTGGACAAGAGAATTCCGCGATGGAATGTCTGACCTAATCGTCAAAGCAGCTGTGAAGGACGCACTTTCGGACCACAACGTCTCGGCAGATTTCTACGACGCCCTCAACGAAGAGGTCGCCGAACTGCTCGACGACGCCGCAGGGCGTGCCGAGGCCAACGACCGGAAGACGGTCCAGCCCCGCGATCTGTAGGCCTGCGTAACGTAGCCAATCCCGTCACTCGAACGTAGCTTTTTGAGATTCCTGTTCAGAAGTTAGGAAACGGAGATGGCGGACGCACCGGATACCGAACGGCAGGCGGTCGAACCCGACGCGAAAGAGGTACTTAGCGTGTCCCAGCTAAACGACCGGATCGCGTCGGTTGTCCAGGACACGCCTGCCCTCAACGGCGTCCGCTGTATTGGTGAAGTCACTGACCTCCACCAGAGCAGCACGGCGCTCTACTTCACGCTCACCGACGGCGACGCCGAGCTCCCCTGTATGCTCTGGGCGAACCGCTACCGGGAGATGGACGCCGACCTTGAGGACGGGACCGAGGTCATCCTCGAGGGCGATATCGATTACTGGGTCGAGGGTGGGAAAATCGACCTCAAACCGTGGGAGGTGATCGTCGTCGGCGACGGCGACCAGGCAGCCGCCGTCGAGCGACTGCGAAGCGAACTCGAAGAGCGTGGCTGGTTCGACGACGAGCAGAAACAGCAACCGGCGGCGTTTCCGGAGCGGGTCGGCGTCGTCACGTCCCTCCGAGGAGACGCCCGGTACGACATCCAGAACGCGATCCACGAGCAGGATCCCACTGTCGACATCCTAGTGAAAGATGCGACCGTCCAGGGGTCGGAGGCGCCGACGTCCATCGCGAACGGCATCCACCATCTCGACCGCTCGGAGGACGTCGACGCGATCATCGTCGGCCGCGGCGGTGGGAGTGATTCGAACCTCCAAGCCTTCAACACCGAGCGGGTCGCGGAGGCGATCTTCACCGCCAATACCCCGGTGGTCACCGCGATTGGACACACCGATGACCGGCTCATCGCGAATCAGGTGGCTGACGTCGCGACGATCACGCCGACAGCCGCCGGCGAGTATATCGTGAACTCCCGCCAAGAGTTCCTTGCGAGTGAGATCGAGCCGCTGGAGCAACAGCTCGACGCCGCGTACGAGACCTTCCAGCAGAAGCACGAACACGAACAGGAGCTCGCCGAAGCAGTCGATGAAGCGACTGCACCCGAGGGCCTCCCACCGATTTACTATAAGGTCGCCATCGTAGTGCTACTGTTGCTGTTATTGGTCATCACCGGGCTTTGGCTGGGGGTGATCTAACCGTGGCAAAAGATCCAGACATCCACGATCGGCTGAGTCGCGTCGAAGAGATCATTGAGCAACTCGACACGGACGAGTGCGACCTCGATGAAGGCACAGCACTCCACGAAGAAGGTCAGCAACTCCTTGACGAAGTACGCAGTCTCCTTGATGATGGAAGTGGGGACGTCGTCGAGATCGAGTAGAACGGTTCTAGTGTGAGAGTTTAACCAACACCCACGCGATAAGACTCCACCCGTTGGTTAAGGCACACCTGAAACGTTCCTAAATTATTTTCCGATAATTTGTGTGGCGAATCTCAATCTCGAACAACCAGAAAATATTTATCTATTTTCCAGATAGTCAGCAAATATGTACCGGGACTCAGCCGGTGCATACCCATACCCGCATGTATGATTACGAGGTCAGTCACCATCGAGGACATCGATGATCTGTACCTGATGTGGAACGACCACATCAACGCCTCCGCCCTCTATCGCCGCGCCCTCCGCGAGGAAATGGAAGTCCGCGGTGTTGATCCCGAAGAACTCCGCGAACTCCTCGAACGGGCCCGCGAGCAGGGCTACACACTTGAAGAGATCGCAGAGGACACAAACCGATTCGACGACCTCCAGTCGCTCGTCGAAGAGCAGCAGAACCAGCCACCGACTGGAGACGCCACAGATGATTGACCCGCTATGTCACAGGACAAGACTCCCTCCGACCCTGAGCGTAGCACCGACACCGAGTCAGCACTAAGCGGCAAGATACCTCGGCAGGCAGCGCTCACCGTCGTCCTACTGAGCCTGTTTGCTGTCCAGCCAGTTGCCGCTCAGAGTAACGCAGTCTGTAGCGCAGACAACCTCCCGAGCATGATTGAGGGGTTCTTCCAGCTGACAACGGCGCTGGGGATCGTCGGCCTCGCCATCGTCTGGCAGGCTGACTCCCTTATCGAGATGTTCACCCTCAATCCCGAGCAGAAGAAGGGCCTCAAGCGGCACAAGCGCTCCGCGATGAAGTCCGCGGTCGTCCTCGTCGTCCTCGGTCCGCTGTACACGGTCGCCGGGTCGATGATGGGCCTCCCGCTGGCGCAGTGCGTCGACCTCGTCCCCTGGTAAGCACCCTACAATCCCCGTTGCGAGCCCTATGGACCACCGAGAGCTCTCCGTGCTCATGGCCGGCTTGCTCGTGACGAGCCTAGTCACGGGTATCGTCGCAGCCGACCCGCCGCGACCGGGTACGGAGGGGAACGGGCTCACCGAGAACGAGTCTGCGACGCTCTGGTCACGTGATTCGGACAACTACATCAGCCAGGAGGAGTACCGCCAGCGGTACGGCGAGAACCGCTCCGCCGTCCACCAAGTCGCGAACGGGACCGACGTCACGTTCAAACGCCCGCCCGCGACCGCGGCGACGTGGACTCGGAACGACTTCGAGGACCTCGACGCCGGTGGGGCAGACACGTCCGTCCATCCACCGCACGCGGACCTCGAGGACGGCGTCTTCATCGAGGATGTCCACGCCACTATCTTCGCGGTCCAGCCCTCAACGCGCGGGCACCTCGAGTCAGGTGAAACCCCACTCTACATCGCACCGAACGGGACGATGCGGGGCTTCGTTGACTATCGAGTTCGGGTTCCGAACGGGAGTTCGTCCGGGAACACGACCATCGAGTGGTCGCTCACGGAGCACGAAATAGAGGAAGTCCGGCTGAAGAAAGATGGTGAGACCATCGCGACGCAGGACGGGTCCCATACGCCAGCCCTCGACTATCAGATCGAGGAGGACTGGAGTGCGAATCTCACGCTCGAAGCGGAGATCAGTGCCCGTCTGAAGAAGACCACTCGGTTCGACCAGGGCAACCGGACGGACGTCAACGTCACCTACCAGACGGAATCACGCAACGTCTCGGACGCGATCGACGTCGAGATCTACGACCTCTCGGCGTATCCCTACTACGCCGAGTACCCCAACGGCGACGCCGGCGTGGCGATCTTCCAGTCCCGCCCGTGGCAAGGCTATACCCTCACCGAAGATGGCGATGCCCGGGTGCGCGGTGTCTGGCGGTTCTACACTGCTCGGAACACCAACTGGGACACGCTCGTTCGGTCGAACCGGACAGATAGCGCCACCGTCGAGTCGGATGCGATTCCCGTGTACGTCCACGCCTATCCGTCTCGCATCGGACCGCGTGCCGAGCCGGTTCGAGATGGCCCCGAACTCATCGAAACGTGGGGGACTGACCGCCCGTCGCCGGTCGGCACCATCGGGGAGAACATCAACATCGACATTGTCAACCAATCGTACACGACGACGTACGGCGTTGCCGTTCGAGCGGAGACCGTCGACCGTGAAGCGCTCCACGTTGCGGGTATCGTCCGTGGCGTGAACGCCTCGATCGTCGAGCCGGACGGTGGCTCCGAGCGACAGCTCCGTCGCAGTAACCTCACCGTTGAGGTACTCGAGCAGAACCAGTCACAGGCGACACTCCGGATTGAACTGCGGGACAATCAGACCAGCGCTCCCATCACGCTCGACGATAGCCGCCAGTACCCGATTGGCGGAACCACCCGGAATGGATACATCACCGTCGCAGATCAGCGCGTCGAGACCAACGAATCGGGCGTGGCAATCGTGACGATCGACGAGCCGGGGATCTACACGGCCCGCTACCATCCGGGTTCGTGGCTCAGCCATAATCCCGCGTACGTGAGCGATTCCGCGACGGCCCGCTGGCATCCACTCGGAACGATTGAAGGCTGGTTCGCCCTCATCTTTGAGGTCGGCTGGCAGCTCCTGCCGTTCTTCGTGATGTTCTACGCTGGCAAGCGCCTCCTGCGGATGCTCGGCCCAGAAGACATCTTCGGACAGAAACCATGACTCAGGACAATCCCCACCTCAGTAGACGGACCGCCCTCCGAACAGTCGCCGGCGCCACTCTGGCTAGCATGGCCGGGTGTTTGGATGGTAATGAAAGCACGACCCCAGATGGTAGCGAAAGCCCGTCGAGCGGGACGGGTGTATTCCAGCAGGTAGCCATCGATGGGACAGCACTCGTGGTCGAATTCGCATCAGATTCAGAGTTCGACCAGATTAACCTCATACAACCGAATGGAGAGCTGTTCGGTCAGCGGGAAGTGGCTGCAGGCTCACAGCAGGTGTCCTTCGACCTTGGAACAGCCTACGAGCCAGGCGAGTACAAAGTATTCGCTCTTAGAGGTGAGGAAGAAGTCGGGGAGACCTCGGTGACTGTCCAACCAGACCTCCAGATCGTGGAGATGGGAACTGGCAGAAACCAACCTGAGAAAATGTGGGATGGCTCGGAAGACGAGATCAAGGAGGAAGCGTTCGTAACCCTCGAAAATCAAGGGACTGGTCACGATGCTGTTACAAAACTGCTCTTCATCGGCGATGTCCCCTACCCTTCCGACGAGGAGGGGACGAACTATGCGGATGATGAAGATGTAAGTGGAATCTATGACCCTGATTCAGATTCGGAAGTTGAACAGGTCATAATTGCCTCCGGAGAACAAGCTACGATATACAGTTCGCGCTCACCGTTCGCATTCGTTCCCGGAGCAGGAACGTCCTGTTCAGAGGAGTCGAAGACTGGTGAGTTTGACCTCATCCTCGAAACCAGAGTTGGAGGGGACCGAATCACCAAAACGTACAGTATCCAGTATTCAGCGTCCCAAGAGCCGGATAACTGCGAAATTTCCATCAGTGAGGGCTAATCATGGTTGATCTAATCGACGTCGTTCTGGAGGGCTTCAAAGAGGTCGTCGATTGGGTAATTAGCCTCTTCATGGACGGTCTGCGGTCAGGCTACGAGACCCTCTCCGAGGAGATGTTCGGGACGCCTACACCAGAGACCGATGGTGCATTTGTCTTCGGCGATCCCAATAACGCTCCTTGGCCTGCGATTCAGGATGCACTGGTCGGTGGTGAGATCATGCTAATCTCGCTACTTCTCCTCGTGATGTGCGTCCAAGGCCGTCACACTGTCCGGATCTTCAATATCGGAAGCGCATACGAGGCCAGACGTACCAAGAAAACTGCCTGGGTCGGTGCATTCCTTATCATCACCTGGTACTGGGTGAGTATTCTCGGCCTCTACATCGTGGACGGGTTCACGATTGCCTTGATGCCGAGTTTGAGTTCGCTGGGTGATGCGATGCTCAACTTCTTAGAGGTCTCGCTCACTAATCCCGGTCTTTCACTCGTATTCGCACTCATTGGAGGACTCTCGATGTGGGCTTTGGAGGCACTCTACTACATTCGCGAAGTCTTGCTCTACGTCTACGTGTATGGAATGCCGATTGCGTTCGCGCTGGCCTACGGAAACATTCCCGTGCTCTCGGATATCGCGATGGGGTTCAGTAAGCGATTCGTGCCATTAGCCGTCCTGCCTCTCCCGGCAGCAGTAGTGTTCAAAGGATACGACCTACTGTACTCTCAGAACGCAATTTCCCCGAGTAGCCCATTCTTGCGGTATCTGGTCGCCGCGTCACTCCCCCTAATCGCACTCTACCTGACCTGGAAGACGTTCAAATACGCGACCCCGCTAACGGCGAAAGTCCTCGGCGGTGCAACCAAGGGAGCAGCCCTTATCGGCGGCGTTGCTGCCGGGGCCTACGTCGGCGGTGCCGGCGTCGCGACGACCGCGGCCCGCTGGGGACCGAAAGCCGCTGCGGGACACGCTGTCGCCCAGAAGGCGGCAGCACGAGGCGCGAACAGCGACGATGACAGCGGGACGCCGTCCTACCGGCGGACCGAGAATGACCCTGGAGGTTACTAACAATCCATGTCCATCGACGAAGACGCAGCCGCACGGCGCATCATGGACCAGTTCGGTGAGGAGAGCCGCATCCCCTACCTCAACATCGAGGAAGGTGACGTGGGCGTCCTGATCGCCTTCCCAATCGTCGGCCTGTTCATCGCTGGCCTAACCGGCATCGAATCACTCGCTCTACCGTTCGTCGCAGGTGGCTTCGGGTTCGGCGTCGCGATCGTCTACGTCTCGCCCGACCACCTCAACGCGTGGACGTGGACGAAAGACGTCTATCGCTACGTCAAGCGCCCCCAGATCACGTTCAGTGCCCCGGAGGAGGGCGACAGTAGTACCAACGAGACAGAGCGCAACGAGGGCGGGCTCGCGAACTACACACCGTTCAAGCCCGACGAGCGGACGCAAGACCTCACGAACATCGAACGGGCGTGGCCGGGCGCTGGCGCAATCCAACGCGCGGACGGCACGATGGAGGCGTTCATCGAGATCGACCCCGGCAACATGGACTTCGCGATGTCCGACGACTGGGCACAGCTCCAGGACGCCGGCGAGGAGTTCGCCAACAAGGAACTGGACTCGAAGCTCAAACTCCACGCGACGACCCGCTCGTTCCCGGTCGAACAGATTACGGAGAACATCGAAGACCGCCTGAACGACGAGGACGTCAAAGAAAACCCGATCTTCCGGGTACTCCTCGAAGAGTATCGGGAGACGCGGCCGAAGGAGATGCGCGAACGGGGCATCCAGCAGGTGCGGTACTACATCGGCGTCGAGGTCACCCCACTGGAAGTCTACGACCGCTTCCGCGACGAGGGGACGCCGGCCGAGAAGCTGACGCAGTTCCCCGTCATCGGGTTCCTGTTCAACCCGTTCGTGACCCGCCGTGAGGACCTCACCGACGTCGAGCGCCGCGCACAGATGTTCGAGAAGCTGGATAGCCGGGTCAACGACGTGCGCTCGGAGTTCATCCAGCAGGCGTCGGGCTGGTCCGCACGCCGGCTCAGCACGGTCGAACTCTTCGTGTTGAATATGGACTTCTGGAACGGCCGCGAACACGAGTACGACGACGCAGAGAGCGTCGTTCGCGAACAACCCATCATCGGCCATTCGCGCCGGGAGGATGACCACGATGCGTAACCTCGTCCTCCAGACGGACAGCGGAGCCGTCGGCCAGCTCACGGAGTGGCTCACGAACCCAACCTCAGCGGAAGGTGCGGCTCTCTACATCCTGCTCGCGGTACTGGTCGGGATCGGCGGGAAACTCCTCTGGGACTGGTACACCGAAGACGACGAGGAAGAGGTCGAGTTCTCGGATTTGCTCGACGAGGAGACCATCGAACAAGGAGAAGCCGAACGCCAGCTTCTCGACGACATCGCCGAGTCACACAAGACGGTGACGGCGCCGGCGGCGATCGAGTGGGAGACGCGCGCGGCACGGGTCGGGGAGCAGTGGACGACGACACTGTACATCGCTGACTACCCGGACTACCCCAACGACGGCTATCTCTCCGAGCTCTTCGAGATGACGGACGTGCAGTTCGATCTGACAGCCCACATCACGCCGAAGAACCAGGAGCGGGCCCGGAACGAACTGCAGGACATCGCTGACGACCTCCAGGTGGACGCCGACCTCGAACAGAGTGTCCGGAGTGCCTACCTGCAGGAACGTGCCAACGAGGCCGCAGCGACGTACAAGGCCGTCGAGAACGGCGCGAACGTCTTCGACCAGGGGATGTTCATCACGGTCCGGGCCGACGAGAAGGAGGACCTCAGGGACGCCGTCCAGAAGGTCAAGAGCGCGCTCCGTGACGACCCGGCGAACCTCACGCCGAAGACGGCGATCTGTCGGCAGGATCTCGCCCTCCAGTCCGCCGCGCCCATCGGCGACAACGAATTCGGCCGGACATCGATTGCGCTCGGCGGCGCCGTCGGCGCCTTGCTGTCCTCGCCGCACAACGCGACGATTCTCGAGGAGGGCGGTGTGGAGTTCGGGATTCACAAAGATAACCAGAGTCCCGTGGTCATCGACCCGTTCGCGCGGGACAACGGCTACGCGATGTTCACCGTCGGCGACACGGGGTCGGGGAAGTCGTTCAGTTCGAAGCAGAACTTCATCCGCTCCATCGAGCAGAGT
>NZ_BMPG01000007.1 GCF_014647475.1 Halocalculus aciditolerans
AGCGAGCGAGAACCGCGGTAACGCGAACGGGGAGCAACGCGACCCGTGAGCCGCGCGACGTGAGGGGCGAGTGCTTCGCTGCTCGCACGTATACGTTCGCGCGAGACCTTGTGGAACCGGCAGGCGTCGACGTCGTGAACGAGACTTGAGGAGCGAGACCGCGGGAGACGGCGGAACAGGCGATGAGCGACAGTGCGGGTTCTCTTCGAGATGCGACGCGCGTCGCTGGGTGGAGTGAGTTCGGGAGGCGCGTACTTCGACAGCCAACCTCGCGTTCTGTATCGCACTATGAGATTTATCGGGTGTTCGCGGGGCTTTTACCCGCAGCGGGCGTACGGACGCTAAATGGTTCGTAACGTCGCCGCTGACGTCGCCGAGTTGGAGGACGAGGACTTCCACCTCCTCTCCGGCGTCGAACACGGCATGCGGTTCTCGCGATGGGTGAACCGGGAGAAGCTCCCGGAGTTCGCGCGGCTGACCGAGGAAGAAGTCGACTATCGGCTCGACCGGACCGAAGACCGGGGGCTGGTGGAGCGAAAGACCATCCAGTACGAGGGCTTCCGACTCACGTTCGAGGGGTACGACGTGCTGGCGCTCCGGACGTTCGCGGAGCGCGACACCGTCGAGGGGTTCGGTGCGCCGCTCGGCGTCGGGAAGGAGAGCGACGTCTTCGAGGTGCAGTCGTACAAGCCGATGGCGTTGAAGTTCCACCGCGAGGGGTACACGAACTTCCGGGAGGTCCAGAAGGAACGCGATTACACGAGCGACAACGACCACATCTCGTGGTTCTACACGGCGCGGAAGGCGGCGGAACGCGAGTACGACGCGCTCGAAACGCTCTATCCGGACGTGCGCGTGCCGCGCCCCATCGACCAGAACCGCCACGCCATCGTGATGGAGAAGATCGACGGCGTGGAGTTGAACCGCGCGAAACTCGACTCCGAGCAGGTCGTCGGCGTCCTCGACCTCGTGTTGCAGGAGCTCGGGACGGCTTACGCGGCCGGGTACGTGCACGCGGACATCTCCGAGTACAACGTCTTCGTCGCGGAGGACGGCATCACGCTGTTCGACTGGCCGCAGTCCGTGCCGACCGACCACGAGAACGCGCGGACGTTCTTAGAGCGCGACGTCGAGAACATCACGTCGTACTTCCAGCGGAAGTACCCGAACGACCTCCCCGACGTGGACGTGGACGCGATTGCGGACGCCGTCGCCGCCGACGACTTCCGGACCGTCCGAGAGCACCCCGAGTAGTCGCGTGTCGTATTCTCCCCGGGAATAAACCACGGTCGGTCAATTAGCACGCAACGACTAGGTACTTCACCGAATCCGGCGATTATCCGGTATGGGTTCGGAAGACTCTGAGCGGCAGCAGTTCGACACGCGCGCCGTGACGTTCGGTGAGAAAGCGGACGCCGCGGCCGGCGGCGACGTCGTCTCGCCCATCCACCTCTCCTCGACGTTCGCGCTCCCCGGGCTCGACCCCGATTTCGGCCTGGAGGACGCCGACCCGGAGAAGGGAGAGTGGCTCTACGGCCGGCTGTCGAACCCGACGCGGCACGCGCTGGAGAAGCGTCTGGCGTCGTTAGAGGGCGGCGAGCACGGGTTCGCGTTCGCGTCCGGGACGGCGGCTATCGCGACGGCGGCGATGGCGGTCGTCGAGCCCGGCGACCACGTCGTCGCGTTCGACGACCTCTACGCGGGGACGAAGCGGCTCTTCGAGCGGGTGCTCCGCGACCGCTTCGGCGTCGACGTCGAGTTCGTGGACGCGACGGACCTCGGCGCGGTCGCCGGCGCGGTGCGGGAGGACACGGCGCTCGTCTGGATGGAGACGCCGACGAACCCGCTGCTCCGGCTCTGCGACGTCAGGGGCATCGCGGCCATCGCGGACGCCGCCGGCGCGGTCTTCGGCGTCGACAACACCTTCCTCTCTCCCTTCTTCCAGAACCCGCTCGCGCTCGGCGCGGACGTCGTCGCGCACTCGGCGACGAAGTACCTCAACGGCCACTCGGACAGCCTGGGGGGCGCGCTCGTGACGAACGACGACGCGCTCGCCGAGGAGATCGCCTTCCTCCAGCAGGTCGGCTTCGGGAACCAGATGGCCCCGTTCGACGCGTACCTCGTCCTCCGCGGCGTGAAGACGCTCCCGGTGCGGATGCGCCAGCACGCCGCGAACGCCCAGCGCGTGGCGGAGTACCTCGACGACCACGACCGCGTGCGCGCCGTCCACTACCCCGGCCTCGCGTCCCATCCACAACACGACCTCGCCGCCGAGCAGACGACCGGCCACGGCGGCATTCTCTCCTTCGAGCTCGACGGCGAGTTCGCCGACGCGAAGGCCTTCCTCGAAGCCTTAACCGACTTCACGCTCGCGGTGTCCGTGGGCGGCGTCGAATCCCTCGTCGAACTCCCCGCCGGGATGACGCACGAACCGCTCCCGAAGGCGGAGCGCGAAGCCGTCGGCATCACGGACACGCTCGTCCGCATGAGCGTCGGCGTCGAGCACGTCGACGACCTCCTCGCCGACCTCGACCGCGGGTTCGCCGCGATGCCCGAATCCCGGGCCGTAAACTGAATAGAGCGATATAGAATCAGGTTCCGGGGGTCACGGGGCCGCGACGGCATTAGCGGTACCTGGCGGCCGGCGGCGTCGCTGTACGGGTTGGGAGCGGGAGAAAGGGGGATGGGGTTACTCGCGGTCGACGAGGAGCGGAGAGTCCGGGTTGCAGTCGTCACCGCCGCAGACGCCGGCGTCGTCGCCGGCGCGTTCGACGCCGGCGGTGAGGCGGTCGATCCGCCAGTCGGGGTCGTGGCCGTCGCGTTCGTGGTCGTCGACGCATTCGCGGGCGTCGCGGAGCTTCGAGAACGCCGCCTCGAACTCGCAGTCCGGACAGGTCACGGTCACGCGCGTGGGCATCACTCGAAGCGATGCGGCGGGCCGGGATAGGCGTCCCGCTTACCGGCCGGGAAGGGCGTCGCGATGATTGAGTTCGGGCAGGCTGACGGGGAAGGGAGCCGCGACGATGACGGCGGCGGTGACGTCGGGGGACGAAGTGGCTGGAGCCGTGGGCGGCGAGGAGCCCCGCGAGGAGGCTGAAGGGCGTGGCGGGCGTGAGCTCGGACGACCGTACGTCGCGTAGTCGGCTCCGCGACGTGAATCAAGGGGTCGTCGACGTGGCGCGCGTTCCGAAGGCCTTAACGTCGCGACGGAAGTAGCGAGAGTAACTCGCTGGTGACGGGCTCCAGCGGGCACCCGCTTCGGCGGGACGAAATGTGGACGGCCGGGGCGCATCGCGTCTCGCCGTCTGAATCGCAAGCGCCCGTGGACACACTATGGCACGAAGTTTCTACTCCCACATCAAGGACGCGTGGAAGCAGCCGGGCGAGGGCAAGCTCGCCGAGCTGCAGTGGCAGCGCAAGCAGGACTGGCGACAGCAGGGCGCAATCGTCCGCGTCGACCGCCCGACCCGCCTCGACAAGGCCCGCGAGCTCGGCTACAAGGCGAAGCAGGGCATCGTCGTCGCGCGCGTCTCCGTCCGGAAGGGGAACGCCCGCAAACAGCGCCACAAGGCCGGCCGACGGTCGAAGCGCCAGGGCGTGAACCGCATCGGCCGCACGAAGAACATCCAGCGCATCGCCGAGGAGCGCGCGACCCGGAAGTACCGGAACCTCCGCGTCCTCAACTCCTACTGGGTGGGTGAGGACGGCAGTCAGAAGTGGCACGAGGTCATCCTCGTCGACCCCGAGCACGGCGCGATCAAGTCCGACTCGGACCTGAACTGGATCTGCAACGACACGCAGCGCAACCGCGCGCTTCGCGGGCTCACGTCCGCCGGGACGAAGGGCCGCGGGCAGCGCACGAAGGGCAAGGGCACGGAGAAGACCCGTCCCTCGAAGACCGGCGGTTCGCAGCGCAAGAAGTAACCCGGTTTTCGGACTCTTCCGTTCTCTCGGTTCTTTCCGCTCGTTCGCGTCTGGGAGCCGTCGGCTCGCCGGCGTGTCAACGGTGGCGGGCGAGCGCGAGGGCGACGAGCGCGGCGACGAGGAAGAGCGCGGCGACGGCTTCGAAGGCGAGCGTGTAGCTGTAGGTGTGGCTGAGCGCGCCGAGGGCGACGGGGGCGAGCGCGCCGCCGACGGGGAGGCCAGTGTACACGATGCCGAAGCCCTTGCCGGTGTCACCGGCGTCGGAGAGCGCGTTCGTGATGCGGTCGCGGGCGGGGAGCGTGAGGCCGTAGCCCGCGCCGGCGGCGAGCCACGCAACGGTGAGGACGGTCGGGGAGAGCCCGAGGAGGAAGCCGGCGGCGAGGACGCCGGCGGCCCAGAGGAGGCTAGTGACGATGATGGCGAAGGCGTCGTAGCGGTCGGCGAGCCAGCCGCCGGCGAGGACGCAGACCGCGGCGGCGGCGAGGAACGCGGTGAGCGCGGTGTTCCCGAGCGCGGCGGTGTAGCCGAGGTCGACGGCGAACGTCGCGGTGTAGGTCTGGACGCCGGTGGTGGCGAGCGTGGCGAGGAGGAAGAACGCGAACATCCCGGCGACGAGCGGGTCGCGGAGCATGCGGACGCTCTCGAACCGCCCGGCGGCGTTGCCGCTCGCACGTTCGGTGTCGGCGTCGGCGAGCGCGCCGCGGTGGACGGGCGCGAGGCCGACGGCGAGGACGGCGGCGTAGGCGAGGCCGGCCGCGCCGATAGCGAAGAAGGCGGTGTGCCAGTCGGCGAGCGCGGTGAGGCCGACCATGAGACCGGGGGCGGCGGCGAACCCGACGAACCCGCCGAAGGAGTGGACGCTGAACTGGCGGCCTTCGGTGGCGTCGTCGCCGGCGGCGTCGAGGAGCGCGTAGTTCCCGGGGTGGAAGGGCGCTTGGCCGACGCCGGAGAGGAAGGCGAGCGCGAGCACGTGGAGGGGCGAGGTGGCGAATCCGACGAGGCCGACGCTGACGGCGGTGAGGGCGAGGCCGCCGACGACGACGCGTTTCCCGCCGACGCGGTCGACGAGTTCGCCGGCGGGGACTTGGCAGAGGAACTGCGCGACGAAGATGAGCGTGACGCTCAACGCGAGTTGGGTCTCGCTCGCGTCGAGCGCGCCGGCGAGCACGGGGAAGAGCGGCGGGAGGGCGAGGAGGTAGACGTGAGAGACGAAGTGGTCGACGCTCACGAGCGCGGTGACGCCGAGCGGGCCGGACGCTCGCCGCGTCACGCGACCACCCCCGCGGGCGTCGTTGTCGCGGTCGACATATCCGTCGGTAGTGGGGTTTCGACCCTAAGCGTTGTGAACGCTCCAAGATTCGGCGACAGTGAGGAACCGTCAGTTGTCAGGCGGCGCGGCCGCGTCGCGGCCGGTAGACGCGGGCGTACCAGAGCGCGAAGAGGACGAGGAGGACGCCGGTGCCGAGGAGGAAGGCTTCGACGCCGGGCTGGGAGAGGAACTCGACGGCTCTATCGAGGAGCGAGGGCTGGGTGTCCGCGGTCGAGACGGCCATCGTGGAGACTTGGCCGCCGCCGGCGTCGGCCTCCGAGCTCGCCGGTGCGCCGAGCGGGAGGCGGGTGACGAGCCCCTGGACGAGCACGCCGAGGACGGCGACGAGCGCGACCGCGCCGAAGAGCCGGGTGAGCGCGCGCGTGAGCACGGACTTCGACTCCTCGCCGCCGGCGAAGAGGACGAGACCGGCGTTCGTCGGCGCGTAGACGTTCATCTCCGTTCCCTGCTCGGAGTACCACGTGCCGGCGACTTCGACGAGCCCGGCTTCCTGGAGTTTCTCGAGGTGGTAGCTCGTGTTCTGCAGCGAGGTGTCGTGGCGGTCCGCGAGGTCTGAGGTCGTCGAGGGCTCCTCGTAGAGCGACGCGAGGAACTCGCGGCGCGTCCGCGCGGCGAGGACGTCGAAGACGTCGTCGGCGTCCGCGTCGTCCAGCGCGAGGACGCGCGTGTCGTCGTCACCCGACCCCTGCACGCGTGGTCGCGGTGGGAACTGACTGGGCACGCGTACGGATACGTGCCGGGTGGCTTAGATGTTTTCGAGAGTCAAGCCGTGATTTGACCCGGGTTCGTTCGCCGGTTACGCGCCGCGCCAGAGAACGTCGTCGGCGAGGTCGCCGCGCGTGATGACGCCGACCGTGCGCCTCCCGGCGTCGCGGACGACGGCGAACGCCACGTTCTGCTCGCGGAACGCCTGGTAGAGTTCGCGGGCGGTCCACGAGTCGCGCGCGGAGAGCGGCGCGTCGAGCACGCTGTCGAGCGTCGCTCCGTCGCGAGCGGCGCGGGCGGCGGCCCGCGCGGTGACGACGCCGCGGACGTCGTCCAGCGTGTCGCCGACGACGAGGACGCGGGTGACGTCGGCGTCGAGGGCCGCGTCGCGCGCCGCTTCCGCGGTGGCGCTGACGGGAACGGCGACGACGCTCTCACGCGGCGTCATGAGTTCCTCCACGGCTTCCTGTTCGAGGGAGAGCACGGCGTTCACGCTCTGGCGTTCGTCGTCGTCGATGACGCCGATCTGCGCGCCGGTGTGGAGGAGCGCGAGAATCTCCTCGCGGGTGACGTAGGGTTTCTCCACGGCCGGGCCGGCTACGAGCGTGGTGAGCGCGGCGGAGGCGTGCTCGAACAGCCAGACGACGGGGCCGAGCGCGCGTTCGAGGGCGGCGACGGGGCGGGCGACGCGGAGCGACCACGACTCGGCGTTCGCGACGCCGAACGCCTTCGGCGCGATCTCCCCGAAGAGGAGCACGAGCACGCTCGTCACGACGGTCGCGAGCGCGATGCCCGCCCCGTCGGGGAGGAGGGCGACGGAGAGCGCGGCGACGACCGTGGAGAGCGCGACGTTCACGACGTTGTTCCCGACGAGGATGGTGACGAGCAGTCGGTGTGGGTCCTCGCGGAGCGCGGCGAGCGTGCGCGCACGGGCGTCCGCCGACGAGGCGAGCGATTCGACACGGTGGATTTGGAGGCTGAAGATCGCGATTTCGGCCGAAGAGAAGAACGCGCTCGCGGCGAGCAACACGGCGCAGAAGACGGCCGCCCCGACGAGGAACGTATCGACCATACCGAATCGAGCGGGCGACGGCCACATAAGTGCCGTCCCGCGGACGGCGTCGCTTTTCCCGACGCCGCGTGAACAGACAAGTAATGAGCGGTCCCCCGGCCGAGTGTCCGCGGTGCGGCGGCGTGCGCTTCGAGCGACAGTACACGACCGGCGCGGGGTGGCGCGTCGTCGGCTACCGCTGTCAGGCGTGCGGCTACCGAGCGAGCGCGGACGCGACGACGCAGGCGGCGACCGTCGTGGGGGCGGCCGCGCTCGCCGCCGCCGTCGCCGCCGCGGTGAAGCGCTGGGTCTCCTGACTACGCGTCCCAGCGCGCGTCGGAGAGCGTGCGCTGCACGACCTCGTGGCCGACGGCTTCCGCGAGCGCCTCGTAGCCGGCGCGCTCCGCGGGGTTCCGGGCGTTCGCGATGAGGCGGGAGACGATGAACTCGGGCGTGGAGCGGCCGACGACGCCGAACCGCGGCTGGTAGTCGACTTCGAGTTCGAGGTCGGGCGTGAGGCCTTCGGCGAAGATACCGTCGACGCGCGCGGCGTCCGGGAGCGGTTCGAGGTCGTCCGCGAGGTGCGTGACGAACACGCCGAGCGCGCCGCGGTCGACCGTGAGCGTGACGAGGCCGTGCAGGAGGTCGGCGGCGCTCCCCGGCTCCGTGATGGCTTCGAACTCGTCGACGAGCATGATGGTCTTCCCCTCCGCCGTCACCGGCGGGACGACGGACTTCAGCGTTGACTCCAGCACGCCCGCGTTGAACGACGCGTGCCGGCGGTGGAAGACCACGGCGTCCACGACCGGGACTTCGGCGTGTTCCGCGGGCACGGGGAGGCCGAGGTGCGCGAGCACGCTCACCTCGCAGAGCGTCTCCAGCACCGTCGTCTTCCCGCCGGAGTTCGCGCCCGTCAGCACGGCGACTGCGTCGTCAGACGGCATCGGCGTCCCCGTCGCGTCCTCGCCGAACGTGATCCCGTCCGCCCCGCTCGCTCCATTCGCGCTCGCACCGAGCGCGTGCACGCCGACGCCGTAGTCGATGGGTTGGACGGATTCTCCCTCGGCTTCGAGGTCGAGGTTCCGCGCGCCCACGACGGCGAGTCCGTCGTCGACGAGCGTCGGGCGCGTGAGGTCGAACGCGTCGGCGAACCGCGCGAGCGAGAGCGCGAAGGCGATGTCGTCCACGGCTTCCACCGCGGCGTCCACGTCCGCCCGCGCGTCGTCCACCGCGTCCCGGAGGTCGTCGGCGACCGCCGCCTCCCGCTGCTCGACGTCCTCACGGAGGTCGTCCGCGAGCCCGCGGAGCGTGTTCGAGACGAAATCCGCCGCGTCAGCCGCCTCCACTTCGGTCGCGCGCCGCACGCGCGTCGACGACACGCCCGCCTCGTCGACGACGTACTCGACGAACGCCTCGCGGAATCCCTCTGTACCCTGCACGCCCTCGCTCCGCACCGCCGCCATGACGCTCGCCGGGTCGCGCGCCAGCCGCTCCACCGCGTCCAGCGACTCGCGGTACTCGTCCAGCCGGTCGTCCGCTCCGGGCGCGACACCGCCGTCGTCGAGCGCCGACAGCGCCGTCGACGCGTCCGCCAGTGCGTCCGCGTCCAAGTCGCCGAGCGGCGCGAACACCCCGTCCGTGAACCCCGCGTCGAGGAGGTCGACCGCCGTATCCACCGCCGACGCCTCGCCGCCCGCAACCGCGTCGTGCGCGTCGAACACCGCCAACACGCGCTCGCGCCCCCCCGCATCGAGCCCGCGCCACGTCTCCCGCGCCTCGCCCACGAGGTCCAAGCGCGCCTCTATCGCGTCCGCGTCGAGCAGCGGCGTCAACACGCGAATCCGGTCCGCCGCGTGCCCCGTCACCGCGTACGACTGCGCGCGCTCCACGAGATCCTTGTAGATGTCGCGCGCGTCGTCCGTCGCCAAGAGGTCCAAGCCCTCACCGCCGTTCGCCCGCCGCAGAATCCGCGTCGCCCGCCCGCTCGACACCCCCGCCTCCACGAGCGCGCGACTGTTCGCCGACTCGATCGCCGACACCGCCGCCTCCACCCCGAGCGCCTCCGACAGCAACGCCGCCGTCTTCGGGCCCACGCCCCAGTACTCCTCCAGTCGCATACCACCGACTGCGCGACCACGCCGGTTAGAGCTTTCGCGAGAACACACGGAGCCTCCACCGAATCGCCCCATTCGCTCGCTCGACCGTTCGGCTGTCCGGCGGGTCTCCCTCCTTCGCGTCGCTCTATCGCTCCGACCCGCCTACTCCTCGAAGGTCGCGCCTGCCGGGTGAACCCGGCAGGTCTCCGCGTCGTAGCCGGCGTCGGTGAGGCCGGTGCCGAGGGTGTAGACGGTGCGGCCGAGCATCGCCATGCTGGCGGTGTCGACGTCGTCGAGGACGGCGGCGACGTCGTCGGTGATGACGCCGGCGTCGCGGGCGAAGCTGCGGGCGGCGTCGATGAAGCCGGGGAGGGTCGGGCGGTCGAGGAGCGCGGTGAGAGCGTCTTCGCCGGCGGCGGAGAGTTCGGTGGTGGAGCCGGAGATGACGTCGCTGGTGGCGAGCCCGCCGAAGGTGAGGTATTCGACGCGGGCGGCGGCGGGGATGGCGTCGAGGCGGCCGTGGGGGGGTGCGCCGGGTTCGAGGCGGATGGGAACGCCGCCGCGGGCCTGCGCGACGACGTCGCCGAGGCCGGTTCCGGAGGAGACTTCGGCCTCGTGGGCGACGCGGATGACGGCGTTGTCCGTCTTCCCGCAGTCGAACGCGGCGTTCGCGGCGTAGGCGGTGCCGAGCGCCATCGCGCCGGAGACGCCGAAGCCCGCGCCGAGGGGGAGCGGCGTCTCCGCGTGAATCTCGGCGGTGACGTCGAGCGCGTCGAGCACGCCGGCGACGGGCGGCATCTCGACCGGGTCGCCGTTGAGCGTCACGAGAGAGTCCGGAGCGGGTGTGAGCGCGACGGTGACGCCGTCGGTGAGCGTGACGCCGGCACCGCGGGAGCCGGCGCGTTCGGGGTCGGCGTGTCGGTGGACGCTGAACAGCCCGGTGATGTGCCCGGGGACGAAAACCTCGACTGCGTCCGTCATTCGTGCGAGAGGAAGCGATGGGTGTAAGTTAACCGTTCGATTCGCGGACGGCGTCGACCGGGCCGCGGGCGCGGAGCGCGAGGAGCGCGCCGAGGAGGACGACCCCGGACGCGGTGACGACGAGGGGAGAGCGAGGCGTCGTCGACGGCGCTCAGCCCTCACTCCGCGCGGCTCGCGTGTCGCTCACGTTCGTGCTCCCGCTCGCCATAACGCGGTTCTCGCTCGCGCCGTCGGCGCTCGCTCCTCACTCCCCGCCCGGCTCACGGGTCGCTCACGTTCGTTCGCTCCCCGTTCGCGTCATCGCGGTTCTCGCTCGCGCCGTCGGCGCTCGCTCCGAACCGCGTTACGCCTCTTTCGCTCCTTTCACCGTCTCGCGGACGGCGTCGACGCCTTCGTCGTGCAGGAGGTCGCCGACGACGATGGTGTCGGCGTGCTGCGCCATCTCGTAGGCGGCGTCGTAGCCGTGGATGCCGCCGCCGTAGAAGAGCGTCGCCTCGTCGATGCCGTCCTGGGCGGCCTGCACGACGTCGGGGTCGCCGAGCGTCCCCGAATATTCGACGTAGACGATGTCCTGGCCGAACAGGCGTTCGGCGACTTTCGCGTACGAGTGGACGTCGTCCGCGGTGAGGTCCGTGTCCGCGTCAGTGAGTTCCGCGACGCTCGCATCGTCGTTCAGAACGATGTAGGCCTCCGTCGTCGTGCGCTCCCACGCGATGTCCGCGATGCGCTCCCACTCCTTGTGCGCGCCCGTCACCCAGAACACGTCGCCCGCGTTGAACACCGTCGGAATGAGATACCCATCTAAGGCGTCGTCCTCGACGACGACGCTCGGCATCGACGGCTCCTGATAGAGCGGCACGTCGTGTTTCGCGCACGCCTCGATGACGCGCTCCATCTTCTCCGCCGTGATATCCAGTGTGCCGCCGATCTCGATGGCGTCCGTCCCCGTCGCACAGACGTCGTCGAACGTCTCACCCGCTACCAGTTCCTTGTCCGGGTCCACCTTCAGAACGTGGTCCCAGTCCGTCCACGGCGTAGTCATACTACCGGGTAGCGGCGCGGACAGGCAAATTCCTTCCGAACCGACGGGAGAACCAGAACGTCTCGCCGACTAGTGGAGGCCCATCGCCTCGATCTGCTCCTGGTAGCGGTTCCGGATGGTGACCTCAGTCACCTGCGCGACGTCGGCGACCTCGCGCTGCGTCTTCTTCTCGTTGCAGAGGAGGGACGCGGCGTAGATGGCGGCTGCGGCGTAGCCCGTCGGACTCTTGCCGGAGAGGAGCCCCTTCTCGGCGGTGGTTTCGATGATTTCGCCGGCTTTCGACTGCACTTCCTCGGAGAGGTCGAGTTCGCTGCAGAACCGCGGGACGTACTTCGTCGGGTCGACGGGTTTCATCTCCAGGCCGAGCTCCTGACTCACGTACCGATACGTGCGGCCGATCTCCTTGCGCTCGACGCGGGAGACCTCGCTGATCTCCTCCAGCGAGCGCGGGATACCCTCTTTCCGGCACGCCGCGTAGAGACAGGAGGTGGCGACGCCTTCGATACTGCGCCCGCGGATGAGGTCCTCCTTCAGCGCGCGCCGGTAGATGACCGACGCCACCTCGCGCACGGAGCGCGGCACGCCGATAGCGGACGCCATGCGGTCGATTTCGCTGAGCGCGAACTGGAGGTTCCGCTCGCCCGCGTCCTTCGTTCGGATGCGCTCTTGCCACTTGCGCAGGCGGTGCATCTGCGAGCGCTTCTTCGAGCTGATGGACCGACCGTAGGCGTCCTGGTCCTTCCAGTCGATCTGGGTGGTGAGACCCTTGTCGTGCATCGTCTGGGTGGTGGGGGCCCCGACTCGCGACTTCTGCTGGCGCTCCGAGTGGTTGAACGCCCGCCACTCCGGCCCTCGGTCCACGTTGTCCTCCTCGACGACGAGCCCGCAGTCCTCGCAGATGAGCTCGCCCCGGTCGGCGCTCTGCACGAGGTTCGAGGACTCACACTCGGGGCAACCCCGCTGGTCGCCGTCGCGTTCTCGCTCCGCTACGTCCTCCTCTCGCGTGCGCGTGGACCGTGACATTCTATTGATAGAGTAGAGAAACGCTTATCATAAAACCACTGGCCGGGGTGAAGGTGGTCCGGCGTCGACGTCGAGGCCGAAAAGAGCGCCTATCGCGGTTTTACGGGCCTGAGGGAGGTGTTCTCCGTCTCCGGATAGAACGGAATCCCTATACGAGAGGAAGAGTGACTGCGGGTAATGCCGACCATTGAATGCGACGTCGCGGCCGCGCGCGAGCGCCTCGCGGACGCGGGCGCGGACGTCGAGGAGGGGAACACGCCTCACGAGCGGTGGCGGGCGTCGCTCGGCGACGCGACCGCCGTCGCCTACGAGGATAAGGTCGTGGTGCAGGGGAAGAACCCGGCCGACGTCACGGCGGTCCTCGAAGGCGAGCGCGGCGGGCGCGTACACGCGTACTTCGACGGGGCGAGCCGCGGGAATCCGGGGCCGGCCGCCGTCGGCTGGGTGCTCGTGAGCGGCGACGGCATCGTCGCCGAGGGCGGGGAGACCATCGGGCGCGCGACGAACAATCAGGCGGAGTACGAGGCGTTGACGAAGGCGCTGGAGATGGCGAGCCAGTACGGCTTCGACGAAGTGGAGGCGAAGGGCGACAGCCAGCTCATCGTGAAGCAGGTGAAGGGCGCGTGGAACACGAACGACCCCGAGCTGAAGGAGAAACGCATCGCGGTCCGCCAGCTCCTCGAAGGGTTCGACGACTGGTCGCTGACGCACGTCCCACGGGAGGTGAACGAGCGCGCGGACGACTTAGCGAACGAGGCGCTCGACGATGCCTGAACTGCCCGAAGACACCGTGGAGGAGGTCGAGCGGTTGACGCGGCTGGCGCGGGACGCCGTCGACGACGCGGCGGCCGACGCGTACCGCGCCGAGCGCGACGAACTGCTCGACGAGCACGGGTATACGGCGCGTCATCGGGAGGCCGACGACACGCTCGTCCTCCACCCGAAGGAGTGGCTGGACGACGCCGGGACGGTCCGGATGGACGCCGTCGACACCGAGGAGGCGGTGGAGCTCTCGCTGTCCGGGCCGGGCGACGCGGCGGCGTACCGGGAGACGGCGGAGCAGAACGCGGCAATCGTCGACGCCGTCGCCGAGAAACACGGGGAGACGCACGCGGCGAACGTCCGCACCCTCGCGGACTTCGCGGAGAACCACTACGCGAAACCCATCGGCGACCTCGCGTCCGAGGAGGTCGAGGAGTTCGCCGAGGAGTACTTCCCGCGGAACGCGTGGCCGACCGACGAACAGCGCGAACTGCTGGAGCAGTCGCTCGAATACGCGTTAAAAGAAGCCGAAACAGTGGGGTCCGACGATGTCAGGACGTCGGATTAGTTAACCAGGGATTCGATGGTGTCGCGGCGCTCGTCGTCGATGACGAACTTATCGAGCACCCACGAGAGGTCGTCGACGACGGCGTCGAGGCCGTCGGCGGTGAGACCGTACTCGTTGGTTCGCTTGTCGAGTTCGGATTTCTCGACGAACCCCATGGTGACGAGGTCGTCGAGGTTCGGGTAGAGACGGCCGTGGTTGACCTCCTCGCCGTAGTAGTCTTCGAGTTCGCGTTTGATGGCGAGTCCGTAGCGCGCCTCCTCGGCGAGTACGAACAGGATGTTCTTCTGGAACGCTGTCAGGTCGCGGACGTCACTCCGCGTCGCAGGTTGTGCCTCTGACATACATTAATTCATGTCATCCCGCTATTTAAACGCTTCCCACCAGGGCGGGCGGTTCTATCGAACGCCGACCCGAAAGGCCCTTTAGGGCGTCGAACGCAGGTCGAACCGACCGATGACGAACCTCTGGGAAGACTTAGAAACCGGCCCGAACGCACCGGACGAGATCTACGCCGTCGTCGAATGCCTGAAAGGCGAGCGGAACAAGTACGAGTACAACAAGGACATCCCCGGCGTCATGCTGGACCGCGTCCTCCACTCGAACGTCCACTACCCGAGCGACTACGGCTTCATCCCGCAGTCCTACTACGACGACGAGGACCCCTTCGACGTCCTCGTGCTCGTGAAGGACAAGACGTTCCCCGGCTGCGTCATCGAGGCGCGCCCGGTCGCCCTGATGCATATGGACGACGACGGCGAGCAGGACGACAAGGTCATCGCCGTCCCGTCCGAGGACCCCCGCTACGACCACATCGACGACCTCGACGACCTCACGAAGCAGAAGAAAGACGAGATCGCGGAGTTCTTCCGCACGTACAAGAACCTCGAGGAGGGCAAGGAAGTCGCCGTCGAGGGCTGGTCGGATAAGGCGACCGCGAAGGAGGCCATCGAGCACGCGATGGACCTCTACGAGGAGAACTTCGCGTAACGGACGAACCGACGGACCGAGTCGCGCTTTTTACTCTTCGAGTTCGTAGGTGCGGAGCGTTTCGAGCGACGAGAAGGATTTCGCGGGGTCGCGTTCGACGAGGTGGAAGGCGTCGATCTCGATGGGGTCGGCGTCGATGTCGCGGTTGTCTTCGAGCCACTCGACGAAGTATTCGAAGTCGCTGGTGCTCCGGAAGTCGCCGAGCGTGACGTGCGGCGTGTAGGCGTCGCCGTCGTTGGGGAGGGCGGGGACGTCGGGGAGGGAGAGGAGTTCGCGGTGGATGCGTTCGAAGCGGCCGTCGGCGTCGATTTCGGCGAAGACGGAGTCGGGGAAGAGGTTGACGCGCTCGAGTTCGGCTTCGAAGGGTCGTTCGTCGGCGAAGACGTCCGCGGCGGCGTCCGCGGCGGCGTCCGCGGTGTCCGGGTCGAGTTCGTCGCCGCCGTCGGGGTCGTCGACGACGAATCCGAGCGGTTTCACGGCGACGTGAAGGTATTCTTCCGATACGGGGTGGACGCAGTCGAACCCCCCGACGGCGTCGGCGAGGTCGGCGAGGGTGTTCGCCGGAGCGCCGGTGAGTCGGACCACGAAGCTTCGGTATCGATGCCGTCCGTCAGCCCACGCGGCGCGAGTCTCCGCGTCGGTAACGACGGGGTCGAGTCGACGTTTTCGTCCCCAGTAGCCCGAAGTCATTAGGTGAACGGAGACGCCGGAGGGATTAGGCCCTTCGGGTATCCGACGAGATTACCAGCGGGCATGGACACCCGCGCGACCGATACGTTATGCGTATGGGTAATTTTAGGGATGGCGAGCGGCTATCCCCGGGTATGGCAGCAAACCAGCCGATCGGCATCGACCACGTCACGGTCGTTCCCGGAGAGGCCGGCGCGGACGAAGAACCGGGCCGCGACGACGCGGACGAGGCCTGAACGCGCCGCAACGCCCGGAGTCCGCCTTAGCCGAACGCGTACGCGGCGGCACGAGAAGGGCGTATGGCGGACGGCCGGGCGCGTGCTCGCGTCGTAGCCCGCGGCAATCGGGGGCGAAGGCTGAAGATACTTGTAGGCGACAGCGGAAGGTGGGGTATGGGACTGTTCGACCGGCTGACGGGCGGGGATGCTCCGCGCGTCGCCTTCATCGGTATCGACGGGGTGCCGTTCTCGCTCATCGAGAACGAACCCGAGACGTTCCCGAACCTCCACCGCATCATGGAGTCGGGTTCTGGCGGTGACATCGACAGCATCGTGCCGCCGGAGTCGAGCGCGTGCTGGCCGTCGCTCACCACGGGCGTGAACCCCGGAAAGACCGGCGTGTACGGCTTCCAGGACCGGGAGAACGGGACGTACGACACGTACGTGCCGATGGGGAGTGACGTGCAGGCGGAGCGTGTCTGGGACCGCGTCACCGACGACGGCCGCGACGCGACCGTGATGAACGTCCCCGTCACCTTCCCGCCGCAGGGGAACGTCCAGCGGATGGTGTCGGGCTTCCTGTCGCCGGGCGTGAAGAAGGCGGCGCAGCCCGACGACGTCGCCGCCTTCCTCGACGACATCGACTACCGCATCGACACGAACGCGAAACTCGGCCACCGCGACGACAAATCCGAGTTCCTCGAAAACGCCCACGAGACGCTCGACGCGCGCTACGAGGCGTTCAAACACTACGTCGACGCGGACGACTGGGACCTCTTCTTCGGCGTCTTCATGACCACCGACCGCGTGAACCACTTCCTCTTCAAGGATTACGAGGAGGACGGCGAGAACAAGGAGGGGTTCCTCGAGTTCTACGAGAAGGTCGACCGCTACATCGGCGACCTCGAAGACCGCCTGCCGGACGACGTCACTCTGCTCGTCGCGTCCGACCACGGGTTCACGAGCGAGGAGTACGAAGTCCACCTGAACACGTGGCTGGAAGACGAAGGCTGGCTCGCGTTCGAGGACGACGACCACGACAGCCTCGACGACATCGACGGCGACACGAAGGCGTACTCCTTCATCCCCGGCCGGTTCTACATCAACCTCGAAGACCGCGAACCGCGCGGGAGCGTCCCCGAATCCGAGTACGAGGCCGTCCGCGACGAACTCAAGGGGAAGCTCGAAGGCCTCACCGGCCCCGACGGCGAGCAGGTCATCGACCGCGTCGTCGAGAAGGAGGACGCCTTCGCCGGCGACCACGACGACATCGCCCCCGACCTCGTCGCCATCCCCGCGCACGGCTTCGACCTCAAAGCCGGCTTCAAAGGCCACGAGGACGTCTTCGACGTCGGCCCGCGAAACGGCATGCACTCCTTCGAGAACGCGACGCTCGTCAGCAGCGACCCCGACGTCACCGTCGGCGACACCGACCTCTTCGACCTCACGCCGACCATCCTCGACCTCCTGGACGTGAACTACACGCCCCAGGAGTTCGACGGCGAATCGCTCGTGTGAAGCGCCTCGACGAGTCCCGGAACTGACCGCGACCGGGGCTACGAGGTGCGCGGCGGGCTCACCGAGAACCGAACGAGATCATCCTCGTCCTGGAGGAAGCCGTCGCCGAGGAGGGGTCGGTGAACGTCCTCGTCCGTGTCCGAGTTCCCGTGGCCGGACCGCGGCGCGTTAGAGGAGGACATCGCGTTCTGGCGGACGCACGGCGACGACATCGAGAGGTACGCCGTCGTCGGCGGCAGGCGGTTCGCGGAGTCGGCGACTCGGCTCGGCGACCGCCTCACCGACCGCGACGTCCGCCACTACGACGGCGGCGAAGTCGACGACGCCTGGGCGTGGCTGGAAGGCGGAGCGTAACTAGAGGCCTTCGAGGCTGCGGAGTTTCTGTTCGACGTCGGGGGGTGCGCCGCTGGGGCCGTCGCGGACGCGGTGGTCGGGGACGACGAGCGGGAGGGGGTTGTCGGCGAGGGCGTTCCGCACGGCGTCGGCGCTCGTCTCGTCGTTCGGGTCGAGGCCGGGGGTCTTGGCGACGAGCTGGTCGACGGTGAGCTGTTCGCCGTAGGGGATGTCTCGCACGGCTTCGAGGACGCTGCGGTGGTCGGTGGGGACGGTGAGGCCGATGGTGACGTCCGCGAAGTCGTCTTTGACGCCTTCGAGGTAGGCGAGGATGCGGTCGAGGACGGGGTGGTCGGCTTCGGCGTCTTCGGGCGGGGCGTTCGGGAAGCTGACGGAGATGACGTTCTCGCCCGCGACGCCGATCTGCACGTACCGTTCGAGGTACGGGGCGTCGGCTGCGTAGATACCGGCGTCGTCCATACGGGGAGGTCGGGTGTCTGCTTCTTCAAGCTTCCCACCCGCGGTTCCCGTCTCGCGAGCGCCCGCCACGTGGGAAAGACTAATGTACAGATTAGCTCATTAGCGTACAGTAATGAACGATGGAGTCGAGCTAGCGCCGGCGGTCCAGTCGATTCTGGACAGCGCGGACGACCGTCCGGGCGGCGCGGAGCGCGTGAGCGTGGACGCGCGGTCGCTGGACGAGGCGTTCGCGGCGGCGGACGCCGACGGACGCGTCCCGGTAATCGCGGAGGTGAAGCCGACGAGTCCGACGACCGAGGGCGAGCGGACGGAGGACCCCGTCGCGCTCGCGGAAGCGATGGTCCGCGGCGGCGCGGCCGCGCTGAGCGTCCTCACGGAGCCCACGCACTTCGGCGGGAGCGTGGAGAACCTCGAACGCGTGCGGGCCGCCGTCGACGTCCCGGTGCTCCGGAAGGATTTCCTGCTCCGCACCGAGCACCTCGACGTCGCCGAGTCGGACGTCGCGCTCCTCATCGCGCGGTTCCTCGAAACCGACGAGGCGGACAGCCTGGAGGCGATGCACGCGGCGGCGCTGGAGCGCGGGTTCCAGCCGCTCGTCGAGGTCCACACGCGAGCGGAACTCGAAAGAGCCGTGTCGGTGGACGCGGAGTACATCGGCGTGAACAATCGCGACCTCGCCGAACTCGTCGTGGACCTCGGGACCTTCGAGGACCTCGCGCCGCACGCCCCGGACCACGTGACGCTCGTCGCGGAGAGCGGTATCGGGAATCCGGAGGACGTCCGGCGGATGCGGGACGCGGGCGCGGACGCGCTCCTCGTCGGCTCCGCCATCATGGCCGACGGCGACGTCGAGGCGAACACGCGGGAGTTGGTGTCCGCATGAGTCGCGCGGAGAACACTGGCAAATTCGGGCAGTACGGCGGGCAGTTCGTTCCCGAGGTGCTCATGCCCGCCGTCGAGGAACTCACGGACGCCCACCGGCGATACGTGGTGGAGAACGAGGACGGCTTCATCGACGACTTCCGGAAGCGCCTCCGGAACTTCGGCGGGCGGCCGACGCCGCTCGGCCGCGCGGACAACCTCTCCGAGCGCTACGGCCACGACGTCTACCTCAAGCGCGAGGACCTCGTGCACGGCGGCGCGCACAAGCTCAACAACGCGCTCGGCCAAGCCCTCCTCGCGAAGTACATGGGGAAAGACCGCGTCATCGCGGAGACGGGCGCGGGCCAGCACGGCACGGCGACGGCGATGGCCTGCGCGTACCTCGGCCTCGACTGCGAGATCTACATGGGCCGCACCGACATCAACCGGCAGCGGCCGAACGTCTTCCGGATGCGGACGCACGGCGCGGACGTGAACCCCGTCGACGTCGGCTCCGGAACGCTCAAGGAGGCGACGAACGAGGCGATGCGGGACTGGGCGACGACAGTGGAAGACACCCACTACGTCATCGGGTCGGTCGTCGGCCCGCACCCCTTCCCGACGATGGTTCGGGACTTCCAGGCCGTCATCAGCGAGGAGGCGCGCGAGCAGTCCCGCGAGGTCATCGGGAGCCTCCCGGACGCCGTCGTCGCCTGCGCGGGCGGCGGGTCGAACACGATGGGCGCGTTCCACCACTTCGTCCCCGACGACGCCGTGAGCCTCTACGCGGTCGAAGCGGGCGGGAGCGCGCTCGGCGTCGAAGAAGCCGAGTCGTACGCGCCGAACTCCGCCTCCCTCGGCACCGGAACCGTGGGCGTGCTCCACGGCGCGCGGACGAAGCTCCTCCAGACGGGCGAGGGGCAGATCGTCGAGTCCCACTCGGTCTCCGCGGGCCTCGACTACGCGGGCGTCGGCCCCGAACTCGCCTACCTCGTCGACGAGGAGCGAGTGACACCGGTGAACGTGGACGACGACGACGCGCTCGAAGCCTTCCACCGGCTGAGCCGCGAAGAAGGCATCATCCCGGCGCTGGAGTCGAGCCACGCGCTCGCCTACCTCGAACACGCGGACTTCGACGAGGACGACGCCGTCGTCGTGAACGTCTCCGGCCGCGGCGACAAGGACTTAGATACCGTCATCGAGGAGTCCGCGAAACGCGACCTCGATATCGCCCCCGACATGGAGGTCTTCCGATGACGAGAGCGGATGTCCGCGCGGCGTTCGAGGGTGAGCCGGCGCTCGTGCCGTACGTCGTCGCCGGCGACCCCGGCGTCGAGGAGACGAAGGCGTACGTGGAGGCGCTCGTCGAGGGCGGCGCGGACGTCGTGGAGCTCGGTCTGCCGTTCTCGGAGCCCATCGCGGACGGGCCGACGATTCAGGCGGCGATCCGCCGCGCGCTGGACGCGGGCATCACGCCGCGGGACTACCTCGACCTCGTGCGCGACCTCGACGTCGACGTCCCCATCGTCTGCATGACGTACTACAACCTCCTGCTCCAGTACGGCGCGGACGAAGCGGAGACGCCGGAAGACCTCGACGTGAGCGCGTTCGTCGCCGACGCCGCCGAGGCGGGTGTCTCGGGACTCATCATCCCCGACCTCCCGCTGGAGGAGTCCGACGAGCTCGAAGCGGCCTGCGAGAAACACGATATCGCGCTCGTCTACATCGTCGCGCCGACGACGACGCCCGAACGCGCGGAGCGCATCCTCGAACACGCCTCCGGGTTCGTCTACGTCCAGGCGCGCATGGGGACGACGGGGGCGCGCGAGGACGTCTCCGGAGACACGCACGCGAGCCTCGACCGCCTCCGCGAGAAGAACGCGGACTTCCCGCTCGCTGTCGGGTTCGGCATCTCCGAGCGCGAACACGCCCGCGAGGTCGTCGCCGGCGGCGCGGACGGCGTCGTCGCCGGGAGCGTCTTCGTCGACATCATCGCGGAACACGCAGACGACGGCACCGCCGCCGAGCGCCTCGAAGAGAAGGCGTGCGAACTGAAAACGGGTGCCCGCGAGGGCGCTGAATAAGCCGGAACCGGAACGACCATACCCGACTCTTTGCTACACAATCGCAATGACTGACGCTGGCAAATCTGCACGACTCGACCGCATCGGAAAAGACGGGAAGCTCGTCACCATCCCGATGGACCACGGCATCACCCTCGGCGCGGTGAAGGGCCTGAAGGACATCGAGGCGACCATCGACGCGGTGACACGCGGCGGCGCGGACGCCGTGCTCACACAGAAAGGCATCGCCGAACGCGTCCACCCGAACAAGAACGGCGCGGGCTACATCGTCCACCTGAACGCCTCGACGACGATCGGCCCGGACGCGAACGACAAACGCATGACTGGAACGGTCGAGGAGGCCGTTCGCGCCGGCGCGGACGCCGTCTCCATCCACGTGAACGTCGGGAGCGACCACGAGCCGAAACAGCTCGAAGACCTCTCCCGCGTCACGAGGAACGCCGAGCGCCTCGGGATGCCCGTGCTCGCGATGGCGTACGCGCGCGGCCCCGGCGTCGACGAGCACGACGCCACGAACCTCGGACACGCCGTCCGATTCGCCGAGGAAGCCGGCGCGGACATCGTGAAGACCGCGTACTCCGGCGACGCCGAATCCTTCCGGCACGTCGTCGAATCGACGTCGAAGCCCGTCATCATCGCCGGCGGCAGCCCGAAGGGCGACCTCGAAACCCTCGAAGGCGTCGCCGGCGCGATGGAAGCCGGCGCGGCCGGCGTCTCCACCGGACGAACCGTCTTCCAGCACGACGACCCCGAAGCCATGTCGAACGCCATCGCCGCCGTCGTCCACGACGACGCCGACCCCGCCGACGCCCACGCCGAGTTCCTCGACTGACCCGTCCGGCGAACCGGCCCAGACCATCGACTTCCTCCCCGGTTCTCGATACCCCTCCGGAGCGTTATCGAGGGCGGCCGCGGACGTTTCGGGCGTCTAACATCCTCTTCCGCCACGTTCAAGCCGGCCGCACGAATGCGTAGGGGTATGACGCGGGAAGTCTGGCTGAAAGCCGACGCGGAGGTCGGTGACTGGGAGACGCGAAAGCAACGAATCACCGCCGGCCTCGAATCCGGCGTGGACTGGGTACTCGTCGACGAGCGCGACGTCGGGCGCGTCCGCGAGCTCGGCTCCGTGAACGTCGCGGCGTTCCGCGCCGACGACGTCGACGTCATCGGCGACGCCGAGTCCGAGCACGCCGAGGCCGACGCCTACGTCGTCGGGAAGGACGGCGAGGGCGACGGCACTATCGACCTCCCCGGTGACTTCTCCGGCTCTGCGGACCTGACGACGCTCCGGCGGAACGACGACGTCGTCGGCCAGTACGTCCGTATCTTCGACGAAGACTACGAGGCGTTCGCGGAAGCCGCGGCGCGCGACGCCGACTACACCATCGTCGTCGGCGAGGACTGGACCATCATCCCGCTCGAAAACCTCATCGCGCGCATCGGCGACGAGACCTCGCTCGTCGCCGGCGTCACCACCGCCGAGGAAGCCGAAACGGCGTTCGAGACGCTCGAACACGGCTCCGACGCCGTCCTCCTCGACACCGACAACCCCGACGAGATCCGACGCACCTGCAACGTCCGCGACGCCGCCGACCGCGAACAGCTCGAGTTCGAGTACGCTACCGTCGTCGACGTCGAGGAAGCCGGCTCCGCCGACCGCGTCTGCGTCGACACCGCCACCATGATGGACGGCGACGAAGGCATGCTCGTCGGCTCCATGAGCCGCGGGTTCTTCTTCGTGCACGCCGAGACCGCCGACTCGCCCTACGTCGCCTCCCGCCCCTTCCGCGTGAACGCCGGCGCGGTCCACGCCTACGTCCGCACCCCCGACGGCACGACGAAATACCTCTCCGAGCTCAAGTCCGGCGACGAAGTCCAGATCGTCGACACCGCCGGCCACACCCGCGAAGCCACCGTCGGCCGCGCGAAAATCGAGCGCCGCCCGATGTTCCGCGTCGAGGTCGAAACCGAGGACGGCGACCGCTTCGAGACCCTCATCCAGAACGCCGAAACCGTGAAAGTCGAGAGCGACGCCGGCCCGCTCGCCGTCACCGACCTCGCCGAGGGCGACAGCCTCCTCGTCTACCGCGACGAAGGCGGCCGCCACTTCGGCGAACCCGTCGAAGAACGCATCATCGAGCAGTAAACGCACGTTTTTATTGCGGGCGGGTCGCGACGCGACCCGCTCGGTCGCCGGACGCTGGCCGATGGTTCGCTCGTTCTCTGTCACACGTCTCCGTAGGTCGTTCCGTACCTTCATCTCGGAGTGAGCGGACGCAGAACTCGACGCCTACCGCGTTCGCGGGGTCGTCGTGGCGGTTCTGGTCATCCAAGACGTCCGATTCAGCTGACGCGGTCGTGGAAGGCCTCGACGGCGTCGTAGAGTCGCTCTCTGTTCTCCTCGAGTTGGAGGAAGTGCGTGCCGCCGGCGAGTTCCGCGTAGGTCGCGTCAGGCGTGGAGAGGTCGTCGTAGAGCGCGAGGGCGTCGTCGCGAGTGGACGCGGTATCACGAGAACCGCGGACGACGAGCGTCGGGACGTCGATGTCGGCGGGGTCGTACTGGGGGTCGTCGATCGATGCGGCGAGGTCGGCGAGCGTTCCGTTCGGCGCGACCACGGTCTCGTCGCGGACGCGCTGACCGGATTCGTCGAGCGTCGCCCAGAAGGCGTCGAAGGCGTCGTCGGGGACCGCGGCGTCGCGCTGTGCGCGCCACCGGTCGCGGGCGGTGTCGCGGTCGACGTGCCGGTAGGCCTTCGGCGGCTCTCCCGGTGCGTAGTAGTCGCGGCGGGACGCGGGCGGGCTGTAGACGGGCGCGTACTGGACGAGTGAATCGGCGTCGAACCCGTCAGCGGTGAGCGCGTGCCCGGCCGTGATGGTCCCCCACGAGTAGCCGACGAGGTGGAGGGTGTCGTAGGTATCGCGAATAGCGGTGAAGGCGTCGGCGGCGTCGCTCGCGGCGGTCGGCGCGCGAACCACGGGGCCGTTGTCGGCGGCGGGCACGTCGAGTTCGGGCGGGCGCTCGGCGTCGCCGTACCCGCGGACGTCCACGGCGAAAGCCGCGCGTCCAGCGTCGGCGACCGCGTCGAGCCAAGAGAACCCGTCCGGGGCGAACGCGCTGCGCCCGCCGTAGGTCGCGCCGTGGACGAAGCAGACGGCTTCGGTGGCATCAGCGGGGGCGCGTTCCCAGCGCCGGAGTCGCGTCCCGTCGCTCGCGGTGACGTCAGTGTGGGCGAGTGCGGTCACGACCGCCGAGACGCACCGGACGCACAAACCGATGGCGGGCCGGTGAACGCGGCGAGAAGACCCCTCGAGTGAGCGGGGGTCGCGAGAGACGGGGGCGGCTACCGCGTCGAGTCGTACTGGTCGGCGTCGTCGACCCACTCGAGCTCCGTGGTGCACCACGGGCAGAAGTCGAGTTCGGTGTCGAGCGCGCGCCCGCAGACCGGGCACGCCGGCTCCTCCGTCGCGTCGGCGGTGGAGGGCATGGACTGCTGGACGGCGACGCGGTAGGCGTCCACCATCGTCGCGAGGCGGACGGCGAGCACGCCGACGGTGACGTAGAGCGGGAACTCGTAGTCGACGAGCGCCATCACGCCGCCCTGCTGGGCGACCTGGTAGGCCGAGTCCGGCAGGAGGAGCGCGGCGGTGACGATGGCGAGCGCGAACCACGCGAACGCCCGCGCCCACGTCCGGAGGTAGGCGTGACCCAGCCCCGGGTAGACGAAGGCGAGCGCGCTCGCGATGAGGCCGCGTCGATTCACGCTCACTAGTTCGGACTCGCGCTGCCGGACGCGCCCTGCTGGCCGGCGTCGAGCGCCTTGCTCGTGATGTTCTTCAGGCGGTCGACAAGCGAGTCCTTCTCGACTTCGCCGACGAGCGCCACGTCGAGCACTTCGCTGATGTGGCTCACCGGGATGATCTCGATCTGGTCTTTGTACTCGTCTTCGATCATGACGTCCTGTTCGTTCGCCTTCGGGATGATGACGCGCTTACAGCCGGCTTTCGCGGCGGCTTCGATCTTGTGCGTCACGCCGCCGACGGGGAGGACGTCCCCGCGGACGGAGAGGCTCCCGGTCATGGCGAGGTCCTGCGCGACGGGGATGTTTTCGAGCGCGCTGATGACGGCGGTCGCGACCGTAATCGAGGCCGAATCGCCGTCGACGCCGCCTTCACCCACCTGAACGAACTGGATGTGGACGTCCTTCTGGGAGAGGTCCTCGTCGCTGAACTTCTTGATGATGGCGGAGACGTTCTCGACGGCCTCCTGTGCCATCTCCTTCAGCTGGCCGGTCGCGATGACCTCACCGGGGCCCTGCGACGGCGCGACTTCCGCCATCACGGGGAGCACGATACCGGAGTCGCCGCCCATGACGGCGAGCCCGTTCACGCGCCCGACGGCTTCGCCCTGGGAGACGCGGAGCTCGTAATCCTTCCGGCGTTCGATGTAGTCGTCGGCGACCTGCTGTTCGATGCTGCGCGAGCGCTTCTTCGCGTCGAGGACGTCCTGCCGCGTCGTCCTCTCGGCGTCGCGAGACCGCGCGATGTCGCCGGCGACGCGGACGAGCCCGCCGAGGTCGCGGAGTTCGAGCGTCAGCTGGCCTTTCCGGCCGGCGCGACGCTTCGCCTCCAGGATGATCTCCCGGACGGCGTCCGGAGAGAAGTGCGGGAGGCGGCCGTCCTTGTCGACCTCCTGCGCGATGAACCGGACGTACTGCCGGCGCATCTCGGGGTCGTCGTCGATGGTGTCCTCCATGTACACCTCGTACCCGTAGCCCTTGATTCGGGAGCGGAGCGCCGGGTGCATGTTCTCCATCGCGTCCATGTTCCCCGCGGCGACCATGATGAAGTCACAGGGGACGGGTTCGGTCTGCACCATCGCGCCCGAGCTGCGTTCGGACTGCCCGGTGATGGCGAACTCGCCCTCCTGAATCGCGGTCATCAGGTGCTGTTGGCTGCGGATGTCGAGCGTGTTGATCTCGTCGACGAACAGCACGCCCTTGTTCGCTTTGTGGATGGCACCGGCCTCGACGCGGTCGTGGCTCGGCGTCTCCATCCCGCCGGACTGGAACGGGTCGTGGCGGACGTCGCCGAGCAGCGCACCCGCGTGCGCGCCGGTCGCGTCCTCGAACGGCGCGACGGAGCGGTCGGCGTTGTTGATGAGGAGCTTCGGCACCATCGCGTCCCCGCCCCGGCTGGAGTACCGGAAGGCGAAGTAGATGATCCCGGCGGCGAGGATGCCGATGAGGATCTGGTGGACCACCAGGAAGGAGTAGCCGATGATGACGGCGAGGATGATCCACATCAGGAAGGAACGCATCTGGTTGCGTTTCCGGGATTCCTCGCGGTGGGCTTCGACGATCTGGTCGCCCTTCCCCGCCGGGACCGTCCGAACTTTCGGCTCGTTCGAGTCGTCGGGGTTGTGGTAGACGAGGACGTCCTGGAGCGACTCCTTCGGCAGGAGGTAACTCATCGCCTTCGCGAGCATCGACTTCCCCGTCCCCGGGGAGCCGATCATCATCACGTGGCGGTGTTGTTTCGCGGCGCGCATCACGATGTCGCGCGCCTCCTTCTGGCCGATGACTTGGTCGACCAGTCGGTCGGGGATGCTGATGTTCGAGGTGTCGTCGAAGCGGAGGCCGCCGAGGAGGTCGTCCTCGTTCGCCTCGTCGATTTCGACGTTCTCCCCCTCGACGGCGACCTCGCTACCGAGGGCGTCGAGGTCCCCGTCGGTCGGTTCGTCCGCACCCGCCTCCGAATCGTCCTTCGGAGGCGGAAGGTCAGTCGTGGGGTCGTCGCTCATGAGAACGGTAGTTCCGTTGGTTGAATTTCAAGGGAGCGCGATTGATATACTTTCTCCCTCCGGAACACACGTACGCGCCTCGTAGCCCGCGAAAACGCCGGGTAGCGCCGTCAACGGGTCGGGTCGTGAGTCGCGGCCGCTGCGGCCGGCTCGGAGCCGTCGCGAGCGAGTGGTACGACTCGACGCGGACAGGCAGTGTGACTCGACGCGAGCGCGGCGTCGACGCCGGGCGAGGCCGAAACGGGGGCGTGGAAACTCGCCACGCTTATGCGGGCGCGTGGGGACGTTCAGTCATGCGACGCGGCTTCTACATCGGCCGGTTCCAGCCGTTCCACGACGGCCACTACCGCGTGGTCGAGGAGATCGCGGCGGACGTCGACGAACTCGTCCTCGGCATCGGGAGCGCGGGAGACTCCCACTCGACCCACGACCCCTTCACGGCCGGGGAGCGCATCATGATGATTCGGCAGGCGCTCGCCGACCACGAGCTCACCGTCTACGCGGTCCCCATCGAGGACCTCGACCGGAACGCGGTCTGGGTGAGCCACGTCCAGTCGATGACGCCGGAGTTCGACGTGGCGTACTCGAACAACCCGCTCGTCGTCCGGCTCTTCGAGGAGAAGGGCGTGCGCGTCGAGGGGTCGCCGATGTTCGAACGCGACGTCTTAGAGGGGACGGAGATTCGCGAGCGGATGGTCCGAGGCGACGACTGGGCGGCGCTCGTCCCGGACGCCGTCGCGGCCGTCATCCGCGAGGTCGGCGGCGTGGAGCGCATCACGCAGGTCGCGGAGACCGACACGAGCATCGACGAGTGACGGAACGGTCTCGCTCGGCGTCGGCCCCTTCCTCGGCGTCGACGAGCGGCGGCGGTGTCGAGCGGTTTTTGCCGGGCTGCGTCCAGAGTCGTGTATGGTCTCGGTCTTCGACGTGATGAACGCGGTCGGGCTGGTGGCGTTCGCGGTCGTCGGGTCGCTGAAGGCGAGCGACGCCCGCCTCGACCTGCTCGGCGTCGCGGTTCTCGGCTTTCTGACGGCGCTCGGCGGCGGCATCACGCGCGACGTGCTCGTCGGTCGCGTGCCGGCGGCGCTCGGCGGGAGCGGCGACGTGGCGTGGGCGGGTGTCGGCGTGGTGCTGGCGGTCGCGCTCGCAGCGGTGACGGAGGAGCGCGACCTCCTCGACCGGCCGGCGCTCCTCGTGCCCGACGCGGTCGGGCTGGCGGCGTTCGCGGCGACGGGCGCGCTCGTCGGCGTCGAAGCGGGCGTCACGGCGTTCGGCGTCGTCGTGCTCGCCACGCTGACCGGCGTCGGCGGCGGGACGATTAGCGACGTGCTCCTCGACCGCGTGCCCTTCGTGCTCACGGAGGATTTCTACGCGACGTGCGCTATCGGCGGCGGCGTCGTCTTCGTCGCGGCGTCGGCGGCCGGCGCGACGGCGCGGACCGCGGCGGTCGCGTGCGCCGGCGTCGTCTTCACCACCCGCCTCGCCGCGCTCCACTGGGGGTGGCGGCTCCCGAAGCTCTGACCCGGCCGGTTATTGCGAACGCTCCGTCCGGCCTTCTCGATGCGCTCCTCGACCATCTCGGACTGTGTGCGGGAGACGAGTTCGAGGGCGGGAACGACCGTGGACGGGGGAGAGCAGTGGGTGGGACGAGCGGCCCGGGTCAGTCGTGGAGGCCGGCGACGCGGGCGAGCTGCTCGCGTTCGAAGTAGGAGAGTTCGATGAGGAAGACGGCGATGGCGGTGAGGACGACGGCGACGAAGGTGCGGGGTTCGCGGCTGAGGAGGTGGTAGAAGAGGAGGGGGAGGAAGGCGGCGGTGCCGAGCACGCCGACGGCGGGGAGGACGGGATTGACGCGGTCGTCGTCGCGGAGGCGGAAGGCGAGCGCGCTCATGGCGCCGAAGACGACGATGAAGGCGAGGCTGGCGAGGGTGGTGATGCCGTCGAGGCTGCCGTAGATGGTGAAGCCGACGGTGATGACGCCGAGGAGGACGAGGGTGCGTTCGGGGACGCCGTCGGCGTCGCCGTCGCCGACGCGGTCGGGGAGGAGGTTCTCGTCGAGCATCCCCTTGGCGAAGTGCGCGGCGGAGAAGAGCGTCGCGTTGATGGCGGAGCCAGTGGAGACGACGGCGGCGAGCGACATGAGGGTGTAGCCTCGCTGTCCGAGGAAGGGTTCGGCGGCGGCGGCGAGCGCGACCTCCTTGTACTGGGCGATAGTCTCGGGGGAGAGGAGGCTGGTGGTGACGACGGCGATGAGGACGTAGACGGCGACGGCGACGGGGATGGCGACGTAGACCGCGCGGGCGATGGTGGTGTCGGGGTCGCGGATGCTCTCGCGGTCGTAGAAGAGGAGCTGCCAGCCCTGGAAGGCGACGAAGGAGACGGCGGCGGCGACGAGCGGCGCGACGCCGAGGCTCCCGGACGCGCCATAGGAGAGGACGCCCTCCGCGTGGCCGTAGTACGCGCCGGCGACGCCGAAGCCGACGAGGACGAGCATCTTCGCGCCCACGAGGAGGTTCTCGGTGGTGCCGGACGCCCGCGCGCCGAGGAGGTTCAGTCCGACGAACCCGGCGACGGCGAGCGTGGAGACGGCCGGGCGGGCGACGGGGCCGAACGCGGCGTGGAGGCCGAGGAGTTGCACGGAGAACTCGCCGAAGGCGTAGGCGTACATCGCCATCGAACCGATGTAGCCGAAGAGCAAGGTCCACCCGACCATGCCGGCGAGCGTCGCGTTCCCCGTGAACCGCTGGACGTAGGTGACGGACGCGCCGTGGCGCGCTGCGACCGCGTTCAGTTTGTTGTACGAGTAGCCCGCGCAGAGCGCGACGACGCCGGCGGCGGTGAACGCGAGCCACGTCCGCGCGCCCGCGATCTTCGCGACGACGCCCAGCACGGAGAAGATGCCGCCCCCGATCATCCCGCCGAGGGCGATAGAGACACTCGACGGCAGCCCGAGTTTCTCAGCCATTATCGGAGTTCTGTCGCGCCGCGGAGTTACGGATTACGGCTCGAAGCATCACGCCGCGGGCGGGGTCGTCGCAGCGGCAGAGTCGGCGACGGCGTCGGCAACCCATCGATCAGGGTCGCTCGCGCCACAAGCCTTTCACGGGCGGCGTCGAACGGCACACGCATGCTCGATGACCGAACGGACGCGGGGGCGGCGTTGGCGGCGGCGCTCCGTGACGCCGGCGTCGAGGCGGACCTCGTGGTCGCGATTCCACGCGGCGGCCTCCCGGTCGCCCGCCCGGTCGCGGACGCGCTCGGCGTGCCGCTCGACATCGTCGCCGCGAAGAAGCTGGGCGCGCCGGGGGACGCGGAGTACGCCATCGGCGCGGCCGCGCCCGACGGGAGCGCGTGGCTGAACGAGGACGCCATCGCTCGGCTCGGTGTCTCGGACGCGTACGTCGCGGAAGCGCGGGAACGCGCCGCCGAGACCGCGCGGCGGAAAGAGGAGACCTACCGCACGGGCGACCCCGAGCCGGTCGCGGGGCGGCGTGTCGTCGTCGTCGACGACGGCGTGGCGACGGGCGCGACGATGCTCGCGAGCGTCCGCCGGCTGAACGAGGCGGGTGCCGCGTCGGTCGTCGTCGCCGTCCCCGTCGGCCCGCCAGACACCCTCGATCGACTCCGACAGGAGGTCGACGACGTCGTCGCCCTTGAGGAACCCGCGGCCTTCCGAGCCGTCGGCCAGTTCTACCGGGATTTCGAGCAAGTGACAGACGACGAAGCCCGCGCATACCTCCGACGGTAGGTCGAACCGCCGCATCGCGGGTCTCGTCAGCGGGGGAGAGCAGAAAGTGCGCGTCGGTGCGTATGCTTATTCCCCGGCGATGATGTCGTCGATGCGGAGGATCATCGTCGCGGCTTCGGTGGCGGACTCTAAGGCTTCGCGTTTGACGGCGGCGGGGTCGAAGACGCCGTGGTCGACGGGGTCGGCGATGTCGCCGTGTTCGCCGGTGGCGATGAGGCCGGCGCGGCCGGTCTCGTTGGCGGCGCGGAGGTCGACGAGAGCGTCGATGGGGTCCATGCCGGTGTTCTCCGCGAGGGTGCGCGGGAGGACGTCGAGCGCGTCGGCGAACGCGTCGGCGGCGAGCTGGCCGCGGCCGCTGATGGAGTTCGCGCGCTCGCGGACGTGGTCGGCGAGCTTGATTTCGGGGTAGCCCGCGCCGGGGACGACGCCGCCCTCGTCGAGGGCGACCGCCGCGACGTCGAGGGCGTCGCCGACGGCGCGTTCGAGTTCGTCGAGGACGTGCTCGGTGCCGCCGCGCAGGAGGAGCGTGACGGTCTCGGCGTCCGCGCCGCCTTCGACGAAGGTGAGGTCGTCCTCGCCGACGCGCTCCACGCGGACGGACGCGGCGTAGCCGAGGTCGTCGGCGTCGATGTCGTCGACGGACGCGATGCTGACCGCGCCGGTCGCGGAGGCGAGCGCCTTCGCGTCCGAGGTCTTCACGGACTTGAACGCGAGGATGCCGTGCTTCGCGAGGTGGGCGGCCGCGCGGTCGTCGATTTTCTTCGTGCAGAAGAGCACGTCGACGCCGGCGTCGTCGAGCGACTGCGCATAGGATTCGAACTCGGCCTCTTCGGCGTCGAGCGCGGCGTTCAGCTGGTCGACGTCCGTGATGTTGTACTCGGCGTCGACGCTCGCCTCGCGCGTGTCGAGCTTCGTGCGGAGGATGGCGACGGTGGCGTCCTCGACGCTCCGGGGCATGTTGTCGCGGACGGGTTCCTCGTCGACGACGATGCCCTCCACGAGCGCGGATTCGGAGGCGGCCGCGCCGACCTCCGTCTGGATGCGGACGTTGTCGCGCTGGACGCCCTCGGCGGTCTCGACGCGTCGGACGGCGTCGACGACGAGGTCCGCGAGGCGGTCGGCGGAGACGTCGCCCGTGCCCTTCCCGGTCATGCTTGACGCGGCGACGCGGCGGAGGAGCGCGTCGTCGAGTTCGTCGTCCAGCGTGAGGTCGTCGAGCGCTTCGAGCGCGAAGTCACGGGCCTGCGCGTACCCCTCGACGATGGTCGTCGGGTGGACGTTCTGTTCGACGAGCTCCTCCGACTTCGCGAGGAGCTGGCCCGCGAGGACGGACGCCGTCGTCGTGCCGTCGCCGACTTCGCTCTCCTGCGTCTGCGCGACCTCGACGAGCATCTGCGCGGCGGGGTGTTCGATATCCATCTCCTCGAGGATGGTCACGCCGTCGTTCGTGATGACGACCGTCCCCGTCGAGTCAACGAGCATCTTGTCCATGCCTCGCGGACCGAGAGTCGTGCGGACGGACTCCGCGACCGCTTTCCCGGCGGTGATGTTCGAGGACTGCGCGTCGCGCCCGCGGGTGCGCTGCGCGTCGTCACCGAGGATAAACACCGGACTGCGTGAACCTCTAACGGCCATACTATCTGGATGGTTAGCGGTTCTATATGTACGTTTCGCGCCGTGTGCTCGCACAGCGCGCGGCGTCCGTCAGAGAGAAATAGCCGGCCGCGAGAGACCCCCGTATGCTGGAGTTGAACCACGGGTTCCGCGTCGTCGACGTGAACGCGCGCCTCCACGCCGGCCCGACGCCGCCGGCCCGCGGCCGCGACGTCGACGCCGAGGAGCTCGAACGGGAACTCCACCAGGCCGGCGTCGTCCGCGCCGTCGTCCACGCCGGCCCGGAAGAAGCGGGGTATCTCCGCGCGAACAACGCCGTGGCGCGCGCGAGCGTCGACCGGCCGTTCGTCGCGTTCGCCCGCATCGACGGCCCGCGCGCCCCCGGCGAGACCGCGCGCTCCCGCCTCCGGAACCTCACCGCCGTCCGCGACGACGCCCACACCAGCCCCGACGACGTCGAACAGTACGCCTACGACGACCGATTCGACGGGTTCTACCTCGACCCCGCGACCGACGGCCTCCCGGACGAGGAGACCCTCGACGTCCTCGCCGCCACCGACCTCCCCCTCCTCGTCCACGCCGGCGACGCCCTCACGCCCGCGCAGGTCGAAGCGTCCCTCCTCGGCCGCGGCCTCACCGTCATCCTCGAAGGCTTCGGCGGCCACCCCCTCGACCGCGACCGCATGACCGACGCCCTCGACCTCCTCGACGCCCGCGACGACCTCTACCTCGACACCGCCGCCGTCCGCTACCGCGACCTCCTCGAACGCGCGCTCCGCGAACACCCCGACCGCGTGCTCTTCGGCAGCGGCGTCCCCGACGTCCACCCGAACGTCGCCGTCATGGAACTCCTCACGCTCGACGTCCCCGAAGACCTCATGGGCCGCGCGTTCGAGAAAAACCCCCGACGCGTCATCCCCGGGCTCGACGGCTGACGCATCGTCGAGCACCATCGGCCTCGACGGCTGACGCAGTGTGGAAGGAGCGGCGGGCGTTCAGATAGACTGCTGTTCGTGGGCGTCGTGGCGGGCGACGGCTCGGTCCATGCGCGTGGAGACGCCGTTGGGGTTGCGGCGGGGGGTGGTGTCGGCGCGGCGGGCGCGCGTGCCGTCGCGGACGCCGTCGGCCGCGCCGCGGACGACGGCAGAGCCGTTGGACACCCACTTCGAGGGGAGTTCTTCGCCGGAGACGACGTCGCGGGCGACCGTCCACGCGTCCAGTCCCGCCTGTTTGGCGAGGACGAAGGCGACGCCGGGGCGGACGCCGTAGTTCTTCGCGAGGCGGTAGCCGAGCGCGCGGTATTTCACGCCCCAGCGGGACTCGTCGGAGGCGGAGACGACGCGGTCGGCGACGTCCTCGTGGTCTTCGCGGAGGACGACCATCGACGGCTCCCAGCGGACGGTTCGGTCGAGCGCGGCGAGGCGGTGGGCGGCGTCGCGCGCGCCGCCGGTTTCGAGGTATTCGTCGAACCCGTCGAGGGCGTCGAGGGTGTCGCGGGCGAACGCGACGTTGCCGCCGTCGAAGAAGGAGACGTCGCGGCCGGCGACGGTCGCGGATTCGAGGGATTCGGTGGTGACGCCGCCGGAGACTTCGCGGTGGACGGGGCCGGTGACGGCGTCCGCGCCGGCGTCGAACGCTGCGCGCACGCCGTCGAGCCACGACTCGCGGATGCGGGAGTCCTGGCCGACGAAGGCGACGGCGTCGCCGTTCGCGGCGGAGATACCGGCGTTCCGGGCGGCGTTGAGGTTGCGTTCGGAGAGTTCGAGGAGGACGTCGACGGCGGGGTGGGCGCGCGCGAGGCCGGACGTGCCGTCGGAGGAGGGGCCGTTGACGACGACGACTTCGACGCCGGGAGCGTGGTCGTCGAGCGCGGACAGCGCGTCGGCGAGGCTGTCGCGGGCGTTCAGCGTGGCGACGACCACGGACAGCTCCATGCCCGCTACAACGAGTCGGGGCGTAAAAACACCACGGGACGCGTCCTCCGGGCGTCAGACGCTCGTCCGCCAGTAGGAGACGGACGCGAGCGGCTGGCCGACGGGCGTGTCGACGACGGAGACGTCGAGGTTCCGGATGGGGTCGGCGACCCAGTCGGGAATCTTCCGGTAGAAGCCGTAGGGGAGGATGAAGTCGTGTTCAGCGCCGGCGAGCGAGAGGTTCGCGCCGTCGACGAGGCGTTCGACCTGCCCGCGCGTGTAGAGGCGCGACCCCATCGGGAGGAGCCAGTTGTAGAGCGAGCGCGTGCTGCGCGCGTTGAACGTGTCGAAGAAGACGACGTCCTTGGAGACGCGCGCCATCTCGGTGAGGAACTTCGCCGGGGTGTCGGCGAGGTGGAAGAAGCGCATCGCGAAGACGACGTCGAAGTGGTCGTCGGGGAACGGGAGGCGCGCGGCGTCGCCGCGCATGAACTCGAGGTGGTCGTCGACGCCGGCGGCGTGCGCCTTCTCCCGGCCCTCCTGGAGCATCGCCTCGGAGATGTCGAGGCCGGTGATGTCCGCGCCGCGTTCGGCGAGCATCACGGTGAACCGCCCGGTCCCGCAGGCGATTTCGAGGACGCGCTCCCCGTCGACGGGTCCGATGGCTTCGAGCACCGCTCGCTTCTCCCGCCGGTCGATGAGGCGGCCGCCGCGGGAGAATCGCTTCTCGTCGTACTCCTCGGCGACCTCGGCGGTCTGATACCACTCCTGGCCCTTCACGGTATTCGCTCGAAATACCTCGGCGGAAGCATAAAACCGTACTGGAAGGCCGGCGCGAACGTCTATGGTGGGTGTGGCCGTACCACGTCGTATGCCGACGTGTCCAGGCTGCCACGAGACCTTCGACGTCGACGAACTCGACGACCACCGCGTGGAGGGCGTCCACCACGTCCACTGTCCGGGCTGCGGGCGCGCGCTCGGGACGTACAACGAACACGCCGACAGAGAGTAATATGGATATAAGGAATATAGTCGTGCATATAGCCAACCTTTACCCGACGTCCCGAGTCACCTACGCGGTATGAGCACATCTGTCGAACAGAAACACTCTCCGATCCGGAACGACGAGGCGTTCCGCGACACTCTCCGCGAACTCCCGCCGAGCGCCAAGCTCGTCGCCAAAGTCTTAGAGAGCGACGCCCCGCTCTCCCAGGGCGAACTCGCCACCGAGACCCTCCTCCCGGACCGGACGGTCCGCTACGCCCTCAACCGCCTCGACGACGCCGGCCTCGTCGACTCCCGCCACAGCTTCCGCGACGCCCGGAAGCAGGTCTACTCCCTCTCCGCCTGACGCGGACGAACGTCTTTTTCTCCCGCCCCGCCTACCCGCCGACGTGATAGACTCCTTCGCCCTCCCCGTGGACGCCGCCGCGCCCGGCGGGGAGACGAACGGCGCGCTCGTCGGCGACACGCTCCTCGTCGACCCGGCCGCGCGCACCCCGGAGCTCGACGACGCCGTCGCCGCCGCCGACGTCGAGCACCTCGCGCTCACGCACACCCACCCCGACCACGTCGCCGGTGTCGCCCACTACGCCGCGACGACCGACGCGACCGTCTGGTGTCGGTACGGCCGCGAGGACCGCTTCGAGGACTCGACCGGCGTAGAACCCGACGAGACGTTCCGCGAGGGCGACCGCGTCGGCCCCGCGACCGTCCTGGAGACGCCCGGACACGCGCCCGACCACGTCGCGTTCCGAGTGGACGGAGAAATCGTCTCGGGCGACCTCGTCTTCCGCGACACCTCGACCTACGTCGGGTCGCGCGACGGCGACATGCGCGCGTACCTCGCGAGCCTCCGCCACCTCCGCGCCGCCGAACCGGGGACGCTCTACCCGGGCCACGGCCCGCGCATCGAGAACCCGATGGAGCGCATCGCGGAACTCCTCGCACACCGCCGCTACCGCGAGCGCCAGGTCGAGACCGCCGTCCACGGGGGCGCGCGAACCGCGAGCGAAGTCGTCGACGCCGCCTACGACCGAAACCTCGGCGACGCCCGCCCGCTCGCCGTCGAAGCCGTCCGCGCCCACCTCGAGAAACTCGCCGTCGAGAAGCGCGTCGCGTGGGACGGCGACCGCGCCGAACCGCGCTGAGAGAGCGGGGCGTTTTTCCACCTCTCGCGCGTTCTCTCCCTATGGAGAGCCTCGAAACCGAGCTCGAACGCGCCCGCGGACTGGACGTCGACGACCTCGCGGACGCCATCGAGTCCATCGGATTCGAGTGCACGCGCTGCGGCGCGTGCTGTACCGCCGAGGCCGACGACCCCCACACCGCCACCGTCTTCCCGGACGAAATCCGCACCCTCGAAGCCGAGACGGACAGTGAGTGGAACGACGTCGCGCGCCCGATGCCCTACGGCCTCGACGCCGACGGGACCGGCGAGACGTTCGAGTGGGCGCTCCAGACCGACGCGTGCGGCGACTGCGTCTTCTACGAAGAACACGACGGCCGGGGAGCCTGCGGCGTCCACGCGGACCGCCCGCTCATCTGCGAGACCTACCCGTTCAGCGTCGCGCTCGCCGGCACCAGCCAGCCGATGGGCGACGCCGTCGACGAAGCCGGCGTCGTCCGCGCGCACGAGTGCGAGGGCCTCGGTCGCGACATCAGCCGGGAGGACGCCGAAGAGCTGGCCGCCGCGCTCAAAGAACGCGCCGTCACGGAACTCGAAGAAGCCATCGGCGTCCGCGACGCCTACGCCCCCGTCGACGTCGCCCCCGGCGAAACCGTCGTCCACGACTCCGAAGGCGCGAAACGCGCCGACGGCACCCGAATCGAGTAGCCCGCCGCGCCCCGCCAACCACGCCCGCGGCGGCCCGAACCGACCCGCAGAGGCCGAAGATATATTACGAACGATTACGTGGGTCGGGCCGGAGGTCTGTTCCCTTGGAAATCTCTGATAAGCTCCTCTGTCTGTTCAACGCGGAAGTCGCGGTCTCCGACGACGAGTACGTCGTCGAAATCCCCCGACGCGAGATCGACTCCGGCGCAATCGAACCCGGTGAGACCTACCGCGTCGCACTCATCGCCCGCGACGAGGACGACGCCGACACCGAAACGACAACGTCGACGGCCGCCTCCACCGGCCCGTCGACGGCCGACCAACCACAACCGCCCGTCGAGGAGAACGAAATCCGCTACGTCGAAATCGAAGACATCGGCAAACAGGGCGACGGCATCGCCCGCGTCGAACGCGGCTACGTCATCATCGTCCCCGACGCCGAAATCGGCGAACGCGTGAAGATCGAAATCACCGAAGTCAAATCCAACTTCGCCGTCGGCGAAATCATCGACGACGAGGAGCCACAGTAACCGCACCAGCCACCGACCACCCCACAGCGGCCCCACCGGCCGCCATTCTCTCGACCACACACCGACCGCCAGAGCCACGTCTCCCGAACGCCCAGAGCGCCGAACCTACGCCTGTCGCGTCGATTCCTCTCGGTCACTCCTCGTCTCTCCGTGAATCCGGTTGGGACGACCGCGAACCACATTACTCGCGTGTCGCTCCCTATCGGTCGCTCCCGCTCGCCTCCTCCGTGGTTCTCCCTCGACCGCCTGCGGCGGCCTCTCCGAACCACATTACTCGCGTGTCGCTCCCTATTCGGTCGCTCCCGCTCGCCTCCTCCGTGGTTCTCCCTCGCTCACGTTCGTTCGCTCGCTCCGAACCACGTTACTCCACGTACTTCCGCAGCTCCGCATCGATGGGGACGTCGCCGGGCGAGTCGTAGGGGCGGTTGACGACGACGTCGCCGGCGGACTGCGAGCCGACGCCCGGGATGGCCTGGAGCTCGTCCATGGAGGCGTCGTTGAGGTCGAGGGGGTACGGGATACCCGTGATGGAGCGGTAGCCGTGGCCGGTGACGGCGATATCTATCGACTGGCCGAGTTCGCGTTCGCCGGGGATGCCGACGAGGAGAGCGTACGTGCCGAGCTGGCGGCCGAACGTCTTCCCGTCCTGGTGGTATTCGAGGTGGACGTCCTCCAGGATGGTGCCCGGTGGGCAGACGCGGTTCAGCATCGGGTTGTCGATCTGTTCGCGCACCTCCTGCTTGTAGGATTTGAAGTTCTGTTTGTGGTCGTTGGCGATGCTCGCGCCGGTGTCGCTCATCTCCGTGCCCTCGAAGGCCATGACCTGACGGATGTTGATGCGGCGGAGCATCAGGCCCTCGTCGTAGACGCGCTGGAGGAACTGCTTGTTGTGCTCGTAGGTCTCGGGGCGTTCGCCCTGGAGGCCGTGGAGGAGGTTGATGCCGGGGAGAATCTTCGGGAGGCGGTTCGCCGCGTCGGCACCGGTCGTGGGGGCGTCGGCGGGGTCGTCGCCGGGCCGCCAGCCGCCGGCTTCGTTCACGACGCGAATCGCCTCTAAGCACTCGTCGGCGGTGACGAGGAGGTTGTTCTTCTCCTGGACGACGGGGTCGGCGGACTCGAGGCCGAACGCGGCGGTGTCGCCGGGCGTGTTGTGCTCGGCGATGATTTCGATGGCTTCCCGCGACGCCTCGGGGTAGTCCACGATGGTCACGGGGTTCATGTTGTCGAGGTGGAGGGTTTCGAGGTCGGGCGCGACCTCGCGGATGCCGCCGTAGAGCCGCTGGATGGCGTCGGGGTTGGGGGCTTCGCCGTCGCCGCCGAACGCGAGGATGTCGGCCTGCCGGCCGAGGCGGAAGTGCCGCACGCCCGCCTCGTAGAGCTGTTCGACCTCCCGAACGACGCTCTCGGCCGTGCGGAAGGAGGGGTTGCCGTAGAGGGGTTCCGTGCAGAACGAACACCGGTAGGCGCAGCCGCGGCTCGTCTCCAGTTCCGCGATGAGGTATTCGGGGAAATTCGGGTGTTGGTCGACGACGAACGCGCCTTTCGCGCCCCAGCGGTCGATCTCTTCGTTGCTCCGCACGCGGTTCCCGAAGCCCTCCATGCCCTCGGAGACGAGGTCGTAGACGGCGGCTTCGACGTCGCCTTTCGCGACGAAGTCGAAGTCGAGGTCCTTGCGTTCCATGTCGCTCGCGCCGGCGTTCTCCTCGCCGACGCCGAACCGAATCGGGCCGCCCATGACGCTCGTCCCGTTCGCCGTCCACGCGAGCTCGCGGACTTCGTCGGGTTCGGCGGGCGTCCCGCCGACGTACTTGCCGGGGACGGTCATTCCGCCGAGGTAGACGAGGAGGTCCGCTCGCTCGACGTCCAGCCACCGCGAGCGCTCCTCGCGGAGCGCGTCGATGGTGTGGTAGGTGACGTTCTCCTCGGGGACGCCGGCGTCGACGAGCGCGCCCGCCGTGTAGCGCGGATACGTCGAGATATACGGGGGAACGCCGAAGTGCGCGGGTTCGTCCACGTACCCGTCCACTAACACGACGTCCAGGGACGCGGGGTCAGTCATTAGCCCGGATACGGCGTCGACGCGTAAAAACTCGGCTGACTCGCCCGGGTCGCCACGCGAGACGGCCGTCGAACGCGGCGCGGCCGGCGTGCGGCGACGTTCGGGTTCCGCGATTCAGTGCCGCGTCCCGCCCGTTTATGCCGCTGGCAGTCGAACAACGAGATATGCCCGCAACGCTGGAACTCACCTGTACGAGCGACGACTGCGAGATGGACATGTTCGACATGCATTACACCTACGACATGCCGGACGACGTCGGCGTCGAGGACTTCCAGTGCCCGTACTGCGGGGGGACGGACTGCCTGGAGGAGACGATGGGATGAGGGGGACAGAGTTCGGGAAGGCGCTGGGGACGGAGGCGTTGAAGCGCGTGGGGCGTGCGGCGTCGCGCTTCCAGGAGGAGCGCCCGCTCCCCGTGGACGTGCTGGAGAGCGACGAGGAGTACCTCGTGGTGTTCGACGCGCCGGGCGTGACGAGCCAGGACGTCCAGGTGGACGTCGACGGCCGCGAGGTGCGCGCGCGCATCGACCGATTCCGCGAGCCACGCCCGGGGTTCGAGATGCGGTTCCCGGGGCGCGGCCTCGCGCTCGACGGCTCCGCGAAACTCCCGGCCGACGCCGATGTCGACGCCGACGCCACGCGCGCACAGCTCAACGACGACGGAACGCTCTACGTCTACGTGCCAAAACGTGATTCGGAAGGAGCGAACGGCGTCGACGTGAGCGAGTGAGAGGCGCGAATTAGCGCGGGGGAGCGCGTGGTTCGGAGCGAGCCGAGGCGTTTCGGAGGGAGAGAGCCGTCGGCGTGAGAGCGAGGTGGCGGCGTGCTCGAGTGATTCGTGGTTAGGCGTCGAGTGCGATGAACTCGATGTCGTGTTCTTCCATGTAGGCGCGGAATTCGGAGACGATGTCGTCGAGGTGGGGGAAGACGCCGCGGTCGAAGGCGGCGATGGCGACTTTGTCCCCGACGAAGCCGGTGAAGAGGATTTTGTCGTCGGCGACTTTGATTATCTGGTTGATGTTTTCGGCGCTCATGAGGGTCTCGTAGGTGTCGACGGCGACGAGGCTGTCGAGTTCGCTCTCGATTTCGCGGTCGCGGTTCGCGTTCCACTCGACGTCGTCGCGGAGGTAGAGGCGTTCGACGTCGCGGTCGTCGGGAGTCGCGCCGACGAAGTAGCGGAGGGTCCCGCCGGCGTTCTCCTCGGTGATCGTCGCCATGTCCGCGAGCACGTCCATGGTTTCGCCACGGAGGGAGGGAAATTAAAATTACCCGATGTTCATCGCGTATCACCCGATATCCATGCCTTCGCGAATCGCGAAGGACTCGTCGCCGTCGAAGCGCGCGGGGTCGAAGGGAGCGACGTCGATGCCGTCGCGGCCGAGGACGGCGTCGGCGAGGGCCTCGCCGGTGGCGGGGGCGCGCATGAAGCCGTGGCCCTGCCAGCCGGCGGCGACGTAGACGCCGTCTGCGAGTTCGCCGAGGAGCGGGTCGCCGTCGGGGGTGGCGACGCAGAGGCCGGCCCAGGAGCGGTGGAGTGAGATGTCACCGCGGAGGCGTTCGCGGAGGGCGGCGAGGGTGCGGGCCTCGAACCAGCCGTCTCCCTCGCGGTTCCAGTCGTCGGGGTCGAACTCGCGGGGTTCGGTGCCGTCGCCGGCGAGGATGCCCTGGGGGTGGGGGCGGGCGTAGTAGCCGGCGGTGGCGTCGTGGAACATCGGGACGGGCGGGCCGGTGGCGACGAGCGCCTGCACGCGGTAGGGTTTGAGTGGGACGGAGAGACCGGCGTCGGCGAGCACCTGTTTGGTGTGTGCGCCGGCGGCGACGGCGACGGCGTCGAAGGGGTCGCCGTTCACCGCGGTCGGGTCGAGCGTGAGTTCGGCGGGCGTGCGCTCGCGGACGTCGACGCCGCGCTCGCGGGCGAGGTCGGCGAGGAGCGCGGGGTAGGTCGCGGGGTCGGCGTAGCCGGCGTTCCGCGCGACCATCGCGCCTTCGACGTCCGACCAGTCGACGTGCGGGAACTCGCGTTCGAGGTCGTCGCGAGAGATAACCGAGACGTCGCGGTCCTGCGCTTGGAGGTGGAAGACGGTCTCCTCGATGACGTCGGCGCGTTCGGCGTCGGTGGCGAACTGGACGTAGGGCGTCTCGTGGAAGGCGAAGTCGCCGCGCCCCGAGAAGGCGCGGAAGCGGTCGAGCGCGCGGTCGGCGATGCGGGCGTCGACGGCGTCGCTGTAGGCGTCGTAGAGGACGCCGGCGGCGCGCCCGCTGCTCCCCGCGCCGACCGTCTCGCGCTCGAAGACGGTGACGTCCGCGCCGGCCTCGGCGAGGTCGTAGGCGGCGGTGAGGCCGACCGCGCCCGCGCCGACGACGGCGACGGAGACCGTCATCGGTGCGGGGCGGGCCGGAGGTCCTCGAATCGCTGTGCCGCGAGCCAGTCGACGAGGGCGTTCAGGTCGTCGACGGCTTCGGCGACGAGCTCCGCGCCGATCTCCGCAGTGCCGTCCGTGGGGTGGCCGACAGCGCCGGAGTCGGAGAAGTCCGCGGTGTCGAAGCCGACGTCAGCGCCGCCCGGCACTTCCCGCCCCCACGAGTCGGCCGCGCCGGCCTCGGCGTCGGCCAGGAGGTCTTCCTGGACGAGTTCGGTGAGGTGGAGCATCGCGCTCGTCTCGACGGCGTCGGCGTGCCCGAGCGAGGTGTCCAATCGCGCGTCGATGAGGTCGTCGAGGTTGTCCCACCAGTGCCAGGGGACGGTGAAGGCGACGTCGTCGGCGCGGAGGCGGCGGGCGGCGCGCCGGAGGGCGTTCGTGTTGCCGCCGTGGCCGTTGACGACGACGACCTTGCGGACGCCGTGGGCGGCGACGCTCTCGACGATGTCGGCGACGTAGTCGGCGAAGGTCTCCTCGGTCGTGGACAGCGTCCCGTGGAACTGGCGGTGGTGGTCGCTCACGCCGACGGGGACGCCGGGGAGGACGATTGCGTCGGCGCGGTCGACGCGGGTGGCGACGCCGGCGGCGGCGAAGAGGTCGGTGCCGAGCGGGAGCGCGGGGCCGTGCTGTTCGACGCTCCCGGTGGGGAGGACGGCGACCTCGGCCTCGCCGAGGGCGTCGGCGGCCGTCGTCGTCGTGTGTTCGTGGAGTTCGCGCATACGGAGTGGGCGTCGGCCCGGCCCTTCAGGGTTCGCGTCCCGGCGGCGAGTGAAACTGGAGCGCGAAGCGGTTCGGAAGAATCCGGAGACGGCGGCGGGTTTTCTCGACGGCGGTTTCAGTTTCACTTTCACCCCGCGTATGGCTGAGGTATATGCTCGGTGGCCGGCGAGAGAGGAGTATGACGCGAGATGGAAGCAGTCAGGGGGTATCGTTCGCGGGGGTCGACGTCTCGGAGCTCCCGCTCGCGGAAGTCGAGTCGTTCGTTGAGAACCGGGGGGAGGACGCCTACCTCGAACGGCGGGTCTCGCGGACGTACGTCGGCCGCGAGTAGTCAGACGAGGTCGTCGAGGCCGCGGGCGGGGTAGGCGACGACGTGGTCGACGCCGGCCTCGCGGAGGGCGTCCACGCGCTCGCTGACGGTCGCCGCGTTGCCGACGAGCGCGTAGTCGCGGACGGCCTTCGAGAGGACCTCGCGGGCGCGGCCGGCGGCGTCGCCGTCGGTGGCGGCGTCGTCGGGGAGCGCGCGGTTCACGGGGCCGCGGCGAGCGGCGTAGGCACCGACGGCGTCGAGCACCGCGTCCTCGTCGTCCGTGAGGACGGTGGGAGCGTAGACGGCGATGTCGCCGGTGTAGCCGGCGGCGCGGAGCGCGCGCACGTCCCGCTCAGTGGTTCGTGAGAGGAGTTCGAACTGGGGTGCGCCGGTGGCGAGCGCGACGCGTTCGACGCCCTCCGTGCCGACCCAGGCGTCCGGGTGTCTGCCGGTGGCGTCGCCGAGCCGGGGGGCGACGGCGCGCGCTCGCTCCGCGTCGGTGAGGTAGGCGGCGTGACCGGCGACGAGCACGCGGCCGACGCCCTCGGGGATGTCGCGGTCGAGGGCGTCGTCGCCGCGCGGGTCGAAGCCGTCGGCGCGCACGGGCGTCGTCACCCGCACGTCCTTGGCGGCGGCGAGGTCGGCGAGCGTCCCGCGGTCCGGGAAGGCCGCTCGGCCCTCGTAGTCGACGACGACGCGAGGAATCGAGATATCGAGAGCGTCGCGGACGTCGCACTCTTCGGGTTTGAGGGCGACGGCGTCGAACGCGACACGCGCCTCTGTGACGGCGGTCTCGCTATGCAACTCGAATCACTCCGTTAGAGAAGGGGTCAGTCGTGGGCTCGCGGAACGCGATCCATCGTCTCTGCGACCATACGCGTGGTACTCCGTCCGGGGGCAAAAGGGCGTCGCTCGCGTCAACCGCGCTCCGGGGAGGCGTCGGGGTCGATGACGTACTCGGGGCCGGCCGGCGGCTGCCAGTCGAGCGCGAGGTCGAGGAAGTCGGTGAGGATGCGGCCGGTCGCCCCCCAGACGGTGTAGCCGTCGACGTGGAAGAAGTGGACGAGGATGGGGCCGTATTCGGGGTGGTCGCGGCGTTCGGCCTCGTAGTTCGCGGGGTCGAGGAGGTCGTCGAGCGCGAGCACCGCGACCTCAGCGACTTCGCGCTCGTCGGGCGTGTACGCGCGGTCGGGGACGCGGCCGACGAACGGCGAGATGGCGTAGCCGGTCGTCGTCTCGATGTCGTCGAGGCGGCCGACGACTTCGACCTCCTCGGAGTGGAGGCCGATTTCCTCGTCGCATTCGCGGAGCGCGGTGGCTTCGAGGGAGTCGTCGCTCGGCTCGCGGCCGCCCCCGGGGAAGCTCATCTGGCCGGGGTGTTCGGAGAGGTGGCTGGCGCGTTTCGTGAACAGGAGGTGCGGGTCGCCGTCGCGCTCGACGACGGGGACGAGCACGGCCGATTCGCGCTCCGGGTCGGCGGCCCGGACGGGCTCGTGGCGGGCGACGGCCGCGAGGTTCATACGAGGGGTGACGCCGGCCACGGACTTATACTGTCGGCTGAAGGTCCGTGATGGTTAGGCGTCGAGGCGGGCGTGGATGCGGTCGCGGTAGGGTTCGAGGGTCGCGTCGATCCAGACTTCGGCGTCGTAGGTGACGTCGAGAAGGGTTTCGGCGCGGTCGTCGTCGCCGGGGCCGAGCGCGGCGACGTCGGTTTCGAGGCGGGAGCGGAGCGCGGCGGCCTTCTCGGGTTCCGTGACGTCGCGGCGGTCGATGTCGAGGATGTGCGGGAGGTCGTCGGCGTCGTCGGGAACAGTTGGAAAGGCGGCGGGGCCGGGCGCGACGAGGACGTCGCCGTCGTGCGGGACTTCGAGGAGGCGGTAGTCCGCGGTGGCGGCGTCGACGGCGTCCTCGACGGCGGCTTCGTCGAGGTCGCGGCCGTCGCGGAACGCGAGTTCCACGAGCGCCTCGGTGAGCTCGTCGCGCGTCAGGCCGCCGAAGAGGTCGACGATGCCCGCGAGCTCGTCGTGCGTTCGCTGCATACTCCCTCGAACCGGCTTCTCGCCTATGAGTCTACTGCCTGCCGTGCGAGACTCTCTCTACCGGTCGCGGGCGGCGGCGAGGTCGTCGCGGGCGGCGGCGACGACCGCGGCGGGGTCGAGGTCGGCGTCCGCCCACGCGGGGAGGCGGGTGTCCGCGCCGGGCGGGGCGATGGCGTCGGCGTACGCGGCCACCTGCTCGCGTTCGCCGTGTTCGTCGTGCGCGAAGTCGTTGAAGGCGGCGTCGGCGGCGTACGCGCGGACGTGGCGCTCGGCGGCGTCGCGGTAGGCGGCGGTGAGTTCGTCGTAGTCGACGGTCGCGCCGTCCGCTTCGACGGCGTGGAGGACGGCCGCGCCGACGCCGTCGCTCATGTCCGTGAGGCCGGAGGGGCCGGAGACGGCGCGGTGGTCGTGTTCGTAGCGGCCGAGGTCGACCTGCGCCGCGGCGTCGCTGCCGGCGACGCGGTAGGCCTCCGCGAGCACGCCGACTTCGAGCCCCCAGCGCCGCCGGACGCGGACGCGTCGCGCGAGGTCGGCGGTGAGCGCGCATTCGCCGGCGAGCGCGTACCGGAACGCGTCGAGGTAGTCGACGACGGGCGCGTCCGTGACGTCGCCGAGCGCGGCGACGAGCGGTTCGTAGAAGAGCCGACAGAGCCGGCCGTAGAGCCGGTCGTTCTCCACGCGGGCGTAGTAGCCTTTCGCGAAGTCGTGCCCGCGCGTGAGCGGGAAGAGGAGTTTGCGGACGTCGCGGGCTTCGTAGGTAGTGGTGTCGGCGTCGTGGACGGCGACGAAGTCCGCGCGGTCGGCGGCGTGGCCGAGCGCGAGCCAGATGTCGCGGCCCTTCCCGCTCTCGCCGTCGAGGCCGGCGTCGGCGAGGCGGTCGGCGAGCCGCGGCCCCGTACACCAGAGGACGTCGAGCGGGAGGTCGAAGCCGTCGAGCCAGTCGGCGAACGCCGGGGCGCGTTCCGGGGACGCGCGGAGCGGGACGACGACGCGTTTCGGCTGGAGCGTTTCGAGTTCGGAGAGGACGGCTTCGGTGGCGAGCGCGGTGTACTCGCGCTCCGTCATGGGGACGACGACGGCGGCGTCGGCGACCGGGGCGTCGGGGTTCGCGCGCCCGAAGTCGTGGAGCGTCGTCACGCGCTCCTGCGTGTAATCCATACGCGTGGCGAGGGCGTGCGCGCCGAAAAAACACGCCGGTTACTCGTGAGACGCGGTCGGGAGGACGCCGCCGCGGTGCGCGAGGAGGACGGTGAGGGCGACGACGGCGACGGCGACGGCGGCGACGCGGAAGATGCCGTCGTAGGAGAACCCGGCGGTGCGGAGGCCGCCGACGAGGACGCCGCCGCCGGCCTGGAAGAGCATCGTGACGGCGGAGTAGGCGGCGTAGGCGCTCGCGCGGTCGGCGTCCGGCAGGGAGTCGAGGAGGAAGGTGTCGACGGTCGGGAAGATGTGGTGGATGGCGTAGCCGACGACGACGGTGGCGGCGACGACGGCGTAGAGGCCGCGGGCGTAGGTGAAAGCGAAGAGCGAGCCGGCGAAGGCGGCGGGGACGCCGACGAGGAGGACGATGTAGGAGAGGCGGTCGGCGAGGCGGCCGGCGAACCAGAACGCGGGGATGCCGGCGGCGAACATCACGGTGAGAAGGGTGCGGGCGGTGGCGGCGTCGACGACGCGGGCGTCAGTGACGTAGGAGACGTAGAAGTTGAAGAAGCCGTTCCAGACGATGCCGGCGACGCTCATGACGAGGATGCCGGTGAGGACGAGCGGGAGGCGGCGGCGGGTCGCGCCGAGGAAGTCGCGGTCGCCGCGGCCGGCGGCGGGCATGCGGTCGGCGGCGACGGCGGCGCGCGAGGAGACCGCGAGCGCGGCAGTGCCGAGGAGGGCGGCGGCGGCGAGCAGCCAGAAGACGAGTCGCCAGTCGCCGACGCCGAGGACGACGCCGACGGCGAGCGGGGCGACGACGGCGGCGGACTGGCTCGCGGTGCCGTGGATGCCGATGACGCGGCCGACGCGGTCCGGGAAGAGCTCGCTCACGAGCGGGTTGCCGGCGATGAAGTAGACGCCGGAGGCGACGCCGACGAGGAACGCGCCGACGGCGACGGCAGTGACGCTCCCCGCCATCGCGGTGCCGGCGCTCGCGGCGGCGAGGAAGACGCCGTCCGCGATGATGACGTGGTGGCGGTCGAAGCGCGTGAGGAGGTAGCCGGTCGGGAGGCGCGGGAGGGCGCTGCCGAGCCACGCGAGCGACGCGATGACGCCGACGGTCGCGGCGTTCACGCCGAACGCCGTTTCGAAGGTGTCGAGGAGCGGTGCGAAGGTGATGCGGCCGAAGTTCACGAGGAAGACGACACCGCAGAGCGACCCGAACACGCGGAGTCGGCGGTCGTCGCTCTCGGTGGACTGAGACACGACCGCGAGTCGGACGGCGTCGGCCTTCAGCCTCTCGGTTCGACACCGCCACGAGCGTTTTACGTCCACTCTGCGTAGGCCGCGTCATGGACTCTGTCCAGAAGGGGCTGCGAGGCGGCGCGCTGGAGAAGGACACCTACGACCGGCTGGTGTGTTCGGACTGCGGCGAGCAGTTGAAGACGAAGGCGATGCCGGACGAAGTCTACTCGGTGCGCGTCTGCCCGGAGTGCGGACTGGAGTGGCGGCAGTTAGGCTGACCGGCGCGCGTCGACGGCGGCGCGATAGCCCTCGCGGAACGTCGGATACTGGAAGTCGTAGCCGCGCTCGTGGAGGCGGTGGTTCGAGCAGCGTTTGCTCGTGGTGACGCGGCGACACGCGGCCTCGGAGAGGTCGCCGTCGTCGAGGCGTTCTTCTTTCGTTCGTTTCGGCGGGCGCTGGCGGTCGCACTGGTCGGCGAGCCAGTCGGCGAACTCCCACTTCGAGACCGGTTCGTCGTCGACCGCGAGGAGGGTGTCGTCGCCGGGTTCGTCGAGCGCGAAGCGGACGACGCCGGCGGCGTCATCGCGGTGAATCATGTTCAGGTAGCCCTCGGTGACGGGGCCGTCGAGGTAGCGGTCGAGCCGGTAGCGGTCGGGGCCGTAGAGGCCCGCGAACCGAACGACCGTGGGCGTCATGCCGTATTCGGCGGCGGAGCGCGCGACGTCCTCCGCCTCCGTGAGGACGCGCGTCTTCTCCGTCGTCGGCTCCAGCGGCGTGGACTCGTCCACCCAGTCGCCGCCGTGGTCGCCGTAGACGCCCGTACTGGAGGTGTAGACGAGGCGGTCGGGGGCGTCGTCGCGCGCGGCGAACGCGTCGACGGCGGTGCGGAGGCCGTCGACGTAGACCTCGCGGGCCGCCGCGGCGTCGCGGCCGCCGGAGCTCGCGATGAAGACGAGCGCGTCGACGTCCGGCACGCGCGCGAGCGAGTCGGCGTCCGTCACGTCCGCCTGCACCGCGTCGATGCCGTGGGTTTCGAGCGTCTCGATGCCGTCGTCCGACCGGCGCACGCCGACCGGGTGGTGGCCGGCGGCGTCGAGCTGGCGGGCGAGTTCGATGCCGACGTAGCCACAGCCGAGGATGGCGACGCGCATCGGCGCTACCAGGGGTTCTCCGCGGCGAGGTGGTGAGTGATGCGCGCGTACTCGCCGATCGTCATCGGGTGGCGGCCTTCGACGCGCTGTTGGACTTCCTTCGCGTCGAGGTCGTCGTCGATGGCGGCGGCGAGCGACTCGACGTCGACGATGGCGGAGCTCATCTCCAACATCACGTGGTCCTGGACTTCGAGTTTGAGGGTTTCGGCGTCAGGCCAGTCGTCGGTGAGCGCGAGGATTTCGGCGGCCTCCGTGACCGTGATACCCGCCGACTCGCCCGCGCGGATGGCGTCGAGTCGGTCCGCGTCGATGCCGGTCTCGGCGGCCGCGGCGTCGACGCCGACGTCGTCGAGTACCGTCTCCAGCGTCGCTTCGTACTGGGCGCGGACGTCCGCGGGCGACGCCGCGTCCGCGTCAATCTGGTCGGTGAACATACCCGGGCGTAGGCGGCGGAAGTAAAAGGGCCTTTCACCAGCCGGTCGAGCGTTCGTCGGCGTTCCCGTCGGTGTCGCCGACGCCGCGCGGCCCGGGCGGGACGACCACGACGACGACGGTCGAGACCGAGAACGTGACCTCCTCGTTCCGGCCGACGACCTCTCGCGCGCCGTCGCCGTCCACGTCGACGCGCACGGTCTCGTTCTGCCGAACGTAGGTGAGCGAGTCGTTCCCGGGCGTGTGCGTGCGGGCGGTGACGGCGACGCGCTCGTAGCCGCCGCGGGCGGAGACCACCCAGGCGTTCGCGGTCGCGTACCAGTAGCCGGGAACGGGCGCGATGGGGAGGCCGGCGGGCAGTTGTGCGAGCCGCTGCTTGGCGGCGCGGCGCGCCGCGGCGTCGTCGAGTTTCTCGCCGAGCACGCGCTCGCCGGCGTCGGCGACGCGGTGGGCGGCTTCCCGCTTCGCCGCGTCGCCGATGCGGTTCGCGCCCTCCGCGGTGACTGCACTGAGAGCGGTCTGCGCGCTCCGTCGCGCGTCGGTGACGCGGCCGCCGGGCACGCGGCCGCGCGTCCGCCGCGCCTCGCGGAGCGCCACGCGGAGCGCGATGCGGAGCCCCGGAGCGTCCGCGCCGCGCGCCGCGGCCTCACGCGCGACCGTGGACGCGAGCGAGCCGTTCACCGCGGCGGTCGCCGTCACGGCTGGGCCATCGTACCGGGCGAACGCGGCGTCGACGGCCGCCCGACGAGCGTCCTCGGTGAGGGTTGTTCGGCGCGCGAGCGCGTCGACGAGCGGCGGCCGCAGTCGGTCGGTCGCGGCGGCGACGTCGGAGCGGAGCGCGGCGCGCCGCTCGCGCAGCGTCGCGTTACCGCGGACGCCGTCGAGCGCGCGGAGCGTGGTGACGGCGGAGGCGAGCGACGCGTCCGCGGGCGGGTCGGGAACGACGGCGTCGGCGACCGCGTCCCCGGCGTCCGCGTAGGGGACGGTGAAGAGATTCGTGTTCCGCGTGGCGAGCGGGTAGCGGCCGTCGACGCGGCTCGTCGAGAGGTACGACGGCGTCCCTCGAACGGAGAGCACTGGGGAGTCCCCGGCAGAGGCGTTCGCGGTTCGCTCCGGTCGGGCGGTCGCGGCGGCGAGCGGCTGGTCGGCGTGAGCAGCGACGACGCGGCGCACGGCGTCGAACCCGCCGGTTTCGCCGCGGAGACGCTCGACGACCGCGTCGAGGTAGGCGGCGCGGGCGGCGGTCGCGGCGCGCGCGTCGAGCGAGCGATACCGCGCCGGCGCGTCGACGAGCGCGGCTCGTTGCTCGGCGAGTCGGTCGGCGAGCCGACGGCGCGGATTCGCGTCGAGTCCCGCCCCGGGGGAGAGAGTCGTGGAGAGCGCCCGGGTGAGGCGGTCGTGGAGGCGCGTGACGTTCCGAACAGCCACTTTTCGGGCGTTCTCGGGGACGCTGAGGGGAACGGTCGCGGCGGTCGTGCTCGCGCCGCCGTCGGCGGCGCGGCGGGCGAGCGTGTCGACGCCGCCGCGCGCACGGACGACGGCGTTCGACGCGTCGCGGAGCAGACCGGTAGGCTGGTCGACGAGCGCTCGATCCGGCGCGCGGCCGTCGGGTGCGGCGCGGCCGACGACGGCGACGGTCACGAGGCTGGTCGTCGCGAGCGACGCGTTCCCGACTCGGCGGACGGTCCGGACGCGTCGGTGGCGTGTCGCGAGGCGCACGAAGCCCCCGGGCGTGGCAACCGCGGGGCCGCGCTCTGCGGCCGTAACCCCGGCGCGCGCGGCGGTGGCGTTTACGCGACGGGTACTGAGTGTCGTCGCCGCGGTTTCGACGCGGATGCGGCCGCGGTAGGTGTCGCGGAAGACGCCGTCGAGGTCCTCGTCGAGGGCGAGAAACGCGCGGTCGGCGGTCGCGTTCACGTCGACGGAAACCGCCTTCTTCTCGCCAAGGAGCGTGCCGGCGGCGTCGCCGGGTAGGCCGGGTGAGGCGGGCGCGCCGCCGACAGCGCCAGCGCTCGGGCCGAGGAGGTCCTGCACGCCGGTTTCGACGGCGGCTCGGCGATACCGAGTGGTCGCGCGGGCGTCGGCGCGGCCGAGTGTCTCACGCTGGACGCCGAGAACGGCGGCGTTCGTCGTGACAGCGACGTGGCGGGTGGCGAGGACGTTCGCGACGGGCGCGCCGCCGTACTGCGCCCAGCCGCGGCCCCACGCGACGACGGTGGCGCGGGCGGTGAGGCGGCGACCGAGGCCGGGGCCGTCGAGCGGGCCGGCGTCGAGTCGCGCCGCGTAGTCGGCGACGCGGTCGTGGAGACCGAGCACGGGCGTGGCGACGGCGACGGTCACGGCGGTAGTTTCACGGGAGACGACGCGTCCGTCGCGGCGAAGCGTGAGTCGGAGGCCGGTGACGGTGACGTTCGTCCCGCCGTCGGCGCGCTCGGCGAGGTGGACGCGGCCGATGGCGCGTTCGGCGTCCGCGGGCGAGTCGATGCCGGGGAGGGCGACGGTCGCCGTCACGTCGCCGCGGCGCGTGGTCGTGTTCGCGAGCGCGCGCCGGACGGCCGCGTAGGTCCGGAGGCGGAGGGCGTCCCGGAAGGCGTGGTCGGCGCGGAGGGCGTCGCCGTAGGGGCCGGCGGGCGCGACGACCGGGTGTGCGGCCGCCGCTCGCGCCGCGCGGGTCGCGCCGTCGGCGACGGCGAGGCGCGCGAGCACGGTGGCTTCGCGGGCGGCAGCGTCGGTGTCCGGCGTCGTGGCCTGTGGCGCGGCGAGGGAGACGTGGCTGGCGACGCCCGCGCTCGCGACGAGCAGGGCGACGCCGACGAGGGCGAGCGGGACGCGGCCGCGTTCGTCGGTCACGGCGACCACGTCCGAACGACGAGGGTCGCGTCGGGCGCACCGGGGAGGGCGGCGGTGGCGGCGCGGACACGGTCGCCGTGCGGCGGCGGCCCGGCGGCGAGTACGCGCTGCCCGGTCGTGACGAGTGTAAGGTTCGCCCGCGGGACCGCCAGCCCGAGCGCGCGCTCCGCGGCGCGTGCCGCACACGCGGGCGGAGTTCGGTTGGCGGCGGCGCTGGCGAGGAGGTCGCCGAGCGGCGCGCGGACGCGGCCGGCGCGGCCGGTGCAGGAGACGTTCGCCGTCACGGGAAGAACGGCGTCGGCGACGCGGTGTGGCGACGGCGCGGGGTCACTAGGTGGCTGCGCGGCGACGAGCACGGCGATGGCAGCGGCGACGAGGAGGACGGCGAGGGCGGCGTCGAGCGGCGTGCTGACGGCGCGGCTCACGTCCACACCACCACGCGGAGGCGGCCGAACGCGACCCGCCCGCCGGTGCGAACGGGGAGCGGACGCGCGGCGGCCGGCGCATCTCTCGGCGGGCGCGGCCCGACCGACCACGCGCGGGTCGCCGCGCGGAGCGTGACGTTCAGCGAGAGACCCGCGGAGCGTTCGAGGTTCGCCAATTTCGCAGGTCGGGCGACGCCGCCCGCGGTGATTTCGTCCGCGACGTGGTCGAGCGTGGCCGTCGGCTGCGCCGTCGCCTGTCCGGGGAGCGCGCGGCCGTAGACGGTGGCGTACGTGCCGACCGCGGCGACGACGGCGAGGACGGCGACGAGCGCGGCGAGCGGCTCCGTCTGCGCGCTATCCGACGAGCGTCGCATCGACGTCACCCCAGGTGACGTGGCGGACGCGGAGGCGGTCGGTCGTCAGCCAGCCGCCGGCGCGGGTTCGAGCACGGGCGAGCGCTCGCTCGACGGCGTCGCGGAACGCGGCGGGCGTCTCGAAGACGTCCCGAACGTCTCGACCGGCGAGGACGGCCGCGAGCCGGCCGGACGCGGGGACGACGGGGCCGTAGCGGAGGGTGGCGGTCGCGGTGCCGCCGTCGGAGCGGAGGGAGAGCCGGGCGGGGTGGAGGCGGACGGCGTCGGCGCGGACGGGGAGCGTGCGACGCGTGGGATGGTCGCTGGCGGCGACGGCGTCGACGGCGCGGGCGAGCGCGGCGGCGTCGGGCGGCGGGGCGGTCGGAACGGCGAGAGCCGCGGCGAGGAGGACGGCCGTGACGGCGGTGAGAGCGACCCAGACGGGGAGCGTGTCGGCGGCGAGCGTCGGCATACGCCCGTATGGCCGCGGTATCGGGTAAAAAGGTTCAGACGAGGCGGCCGGTGGTGCAGAGCGTCGCGGGGAAGACGACGCTGGCGGCGAGGAGGCCGCGGCCGGCTGCGCCGGCGAGCGCGGTTCGGTCGAGCGGGCCGTCGAGGCCTGCGGCGAGCACGGGGAGGAGGGCGGCGAGCCAGAGGACGTACGCGCCGACGACGAGCGCGAGCGTGCCGACCGCGAAGGTCTCGGTGGGTGCGCCCGCGCTGGCGGCGGCGAGCGGGGTGCCGGCGGGCTGGCCGAGGCCGCGGACGCGACCGGCGAGCGCGACGGTTGCGCCGGCGATGCCGGGGGCGAAGAAGCGGCCGGTGGTGCGGAGCGTACCGGTGGTGTGGCCGAGTTCGGCGCGGAGGTCGGCGGCGAGTTCGTGGAGGCCGTGCCGGGCGTCGGCGTAGTCGCGGAGCACGCGGCCGCCGCGCGGGCCGGCGTCGGCGGCGGTGACGAGGAGGCGTACGGTGCGAGCCACGCCGGGGAGCGCGTCGGTGGGGAGCGCGCCGTAGGGCCCCGAGACCGCGTCGGTGGGTGTGAGGGAGAGCGCGCGACGACGGGTGGCGGCGTCGGCGAAGACGTCGCCGGTCGAGCCGGGGACGGAGCCGGCGGCGGTGAGGGCGCGCTCGGGCGGGTCGCCGGCGACGAGTCGGGTGGCGGCGGCGGTGGTCGCGGCGGGGAGGCCGCGGGCGACGCGTTCGTAGCGGTCGCGTATCGCCTCGCGCGGCCGGGAGAACGCGAGGAGGCCGATGCCGAGGGCGAGGCCGACGCCGGTGACGGGGGCGGCGGTGGGGACGACGAGCCGGCAGGCGAGCGAGCCGGCAACGCCGGCGGCGAGACCGAGCGCGAGCGGACCTGCCGGAGAGTCGGGGACGTCCGGGTGGTCGGTGGGGACGCCGGGGGCGGGGAGGGCGAGGGGGCGGCGGGCGACGAGCCACGCGCTGGCGGCGGCGAGCGCGAGCGGGAGCGCGACGTCGTAGCAGAGAGCGAGCGCGCCGAGGGGAATGGTCGCGCCGGCGCTGGGGAGGACGGGGAGGACGCCGACGAGGGCGAGGGGGAGGACGACGCCGAAGGCGTAGACGCCCGAGACGGGGCCGTGGAGGGCGGCGGCGTAGTCGCCGAAGCGTTCGCGGGTGGCGCGGCGCGCGGCGGCGACGGCGGCGTCGAGGAGACGGTCGCGTTCCGCGGGCGGCGCGTCCGTCGCGGCGTCGAGGAGTGCGAGCGACCCGGCGAAGGCGGGGGAGCGGTCGGCGACGCGCTCGCGGAAGGCCCGCCAGCCCGCGACGGGGTCGCCGTGTGCGGCGGCGACGCAGCGAGTGAGTTCGCGGCCGAGCGGGCCGTCGCTCGCCGTGTCGACGGCGGCTTCGAGCGTGCCGTGGAGGGCGATTCCGAGGGTCGCGCGACAGACGAATCCGGGACCGTCACCGTCGGCGCGCGCTCGGTCGGCAGCGGCGAGGAGGCGCGGCCCACAGAGAACGGCGGCTGTCCCGCTCGCGCCGAGGAGGCAGACGACTGCGGCGAGGAGGGGTGCGAGGGGGGCGCAGGCGACGGTGAGCACCGCTGTGGCTGCGGCCGCGAGGATGGCGAGCGAGCGGAGCGTCCGACTCCCGGTCTCCCAGCCGACGCGGGCGAGCGCCGCGTCGAGTTCGCGGTCGCGGCCGGGGTCGATCGGGACGGCGGCCGCGAGCCGGCGGAAGGAACGGGAAGTCACGTTTCCTCCCGGAAGCGGTCGGCGCGCGCGTCGATGGCGGCGCGGACGTCGGCGTAGGTCTCGTCGGGTGCGGCGAGCGCGGCGACGGCGGCGCTCTGCCCGCGGTCGATGCGGCCCGTCGCGGCGAGCCCGGTCGGCCCGCGGGTGTAGAGTTCGGCGGCGGCGTCGGGGCCGGCGACTTCCTCGATGGTCGTGACGCGTCGCCCGTCGGGGGTGGGGGCGAGCGTGACGACGAGGTCGGTGGCGGCGAACGCGGCCGGGGTGACGCCGAGGTCGGCGACGCGGCCGCGGAGTTCCGCCGCGCCCTCGCCGTGGACGGTGCCGAGGACCGCGCCGTCGTGCGCGCCGACGCGCATCGCCTCGAAGAGCGCGGGGGCTTCCTGGCCGCGGATTTCGCCGACGGCGAGCGCGCCGTCGCCGAGGCGGAGGGCGGTGCGGACGGCGTCGGCGGGCGTGAACGCGCCGCCGGGGTCGGCGCGGAGGCCCTGGGCGTCGCGGTCGGCGTCGCGGAGCGCGGCGAGCGGGAGTTCGGGCGTGTCCTCGATGGCGACGAGGCGCGTGGACGGCGGGAGCTCCCAGCAGAGCGCGCCGAGGAGGGTGGTCTTCCCCGCGCCGCGGGGGCCGGCGAGGAGGCAGGCCGCGCCGCGCTCGACGGCGAGGGAGAGAAAGCCCGCGGCGGCGGGGGTGACGGTTCCGTTGGCGACGAGGGCGGTGAGCCGCCAGGGGTCGCTGTCGGCGGCGCGGACGGCGAACGCGGGGCCGTCGCTGACGGGGTCGGTGACGGCGGCGGCGCGGACGCGGTCGCGGGTGCCGACGCCGGTCGCGGTGGCGTCGAGCGTCGGGCTGGCGGCGGAGAGCGGGCGACCGCTCGTCGCGCGGAGGCGGGAGGCGAGGGCGTCTGCGCCCGCGGCGGAGAGAACGGCGTTCGTGGTCATCGTCTCGCCGTCGACGACGACGCGGAGCGGGGTGTCGTCGGCGGGGGCGGTGGCGTAGACGTCCGTCACGCGGGAGTCGGCGAAGAGGTCGTCGAGCACGCCGAACCCGCGGGTGTGTTTCCGGAGGACGGCGGCGAGGTCGGCGGTCGGGTCGTCGCGGCCGGCGACGCGGCGGACGGCGGCGGTCGCGGCGCGCGCCCCGCCGAGTGCGCCGTCGGCGAGCCGGGCGGCGGCGGCGTCGAGCGTCGCGTAGTCGTCGGCGTCGAAGGCGGCTTCGCGGGGCGTGACGTGGTAGACGGGGAGAGGGTCGGCGTCGTAGACGCGGACGGTCGCGCCGGCCGTGTCGCGGGTGTCGCGGAGGCGGGCGTCGGCCGGCGGGTCGGGGTCGAGGCGGGCGTGAGCGAGCGTCGGGCCGTCGAACGTCCGGACCCCGTCGTAGCCGGGGTGGGCGTCGGCGACGGCTGCGAGTGCGGTTTCGGCGGCGATGCGGGCGACGGGGCCGGCGCGGCCGGCGGCGGCGCTGGCGGCGGAGAGGGGGTCGGTGGCGGCGCGGTCGGCGAGGCGGTCGTCGTGGACGGCGGCGCGTTCGGCGAACCGGCCGGCGGCGAGGAGGAGCGCGGCGGTCGCCGCGTCGTAGCGGCTGTCGACGCCGGGGCGGCGGACGACGACGCGGTCGGCGTCGGCGCGGCGGAGCGCGCGGACGGCGGTGGCGCGGCAGGCCGGGGCGTCGGCGAGGCGGCCGTCGCCTGGGCAGTCGGCGGCGTCGAGTCGGAGCGTCCCGGCGTCGACCGTGGCATCGCAGGCGCAGGCGGCAGTGCCGTCGGGTCGCCCGCGGAGTCCACCGAGTCGTTCGAGCATGCGGGTGGGTCGCCGCGTACTCCTACTTAGAGTCTCGCGCGACGCGGACCATCGACCGATTCGCCGACCGGACGTAGCGGAGCGCGAGCCGGGCGCGTTCGCCGCTCTCGACGGTGAGTCGACGGCCGGCGGCATCGGTCGCGAGCGGGAGTCGGGTTCGCGTCGCGTGCGTCCGGCCGTTCACGCGGTAGCCGACCCGCGAGCGGTTCGCGCGGCCGACGTCGGCCGCTGGCGGCGGGTCGAGGAAGACCGAGACGCGCGGGAACGTGAGCGAGGGGGGCGGGATACGAACGGCGAGACGCCGGACCGCGCCGGGGGCGTCGGGCGGCGTCGGGTCGCTCCGCTCGACGAGCGCTCCGACGGCGTCGAGGAGTCGCGCCGTCTCCGTCGCGCCGACCTGCGCGCCGCGGTCGGTGCGCGCGGCGTCGAGCGCGGGCGTCGTGGCAGCCAGGAGCGCGGCGGCGAGCACGACGCCGACGACGACTCGGACGATCACAGGCGCGCCCGGAGCCGCGCGAGGAGGCCGGGCGCGCTCGCGCGTGACTCAGCGGCGTCACGGTCGAACGCGCCGCGGTCGAACCCACTACGTTCGAGGGCGTCGCGTCCGGGTTCGAGTGCATCCTCGGATCCGGTTTGAGCCGCGTCGTCGGGGCGGTTTTGGGGTGTGTCGTCCGGTGAGCCGCGGGGTGTTCGCGCGGGGCCCGGGCCGCCGTTCGGGACCGGGTCCGCGTCGGCTTCGAGGCGGTCGACGGCGGCGAGGGCGGCGTCGGCGCGGCGCTCGACGGCGTCGTTGACGGTGTCGAGTTCGCCGGCGAACCCGCGCACCGCCTGGAGGTCGGCGTCGAGTCTATCGAGTCGGGCTTCGACGTCGTCGAGGCGGGCTTCGAGCGCGCCGGTGTCAGGGCCGGATGTCGCGAGCAGCGCGTCAGCGTCGGTATCGGCGGCGTCAGCGGCTGCGTCGTGGCCAGTGGCGCGCCGTTCGAGGGCGCGGACGCGGGCGGCGAGCGTTTCGGTGTCGGGCACGCGGTTGGCTGGCCGCGCGATACTATGTGAACGTTCGGACGGGGCGGTGGGCTAGTCGTCGTTGAAGCCTCCCGAACGTTGAAGGGACAAGAACGTGACAAACTGCGTATGAAGGCAGCCGTCGTCGGTGTCGGGCAGGCGGGCGGAAAGCTCGCACAGGCGCTCACAGAGTACGACTCCCGGACGGGATTCGACGCCGTCGAGGGCGCGCTCGCGGTGAACACGGCCCGACAGGACCTCGAAGGCCTCGACCTCCCGACAGTGCTCGTGGGGCAAGAGCGCGTGGCGGGGAACGGCGTCGGCGGCGACAACGAGCTCGGCGCGTCGGTGATGCAGGCCGACGCGCCGATGGTGCTCGACGAACTCGACGGGATCGTCCGGTCGAGCACGGAAGCCATCTTCGTGGCGGCAGGGCTGGGCGGGGGGACGGGGTCGGGCGGCGCGCCCGTGCTCGCCCGCCAGCTCTCCCGCGTCTACGACGCGCCGGTCTACGTGCTCGGCGTGCTCCCCGGGAAGGACGAGGGGGCGCTCTACCAGGCGAACGCCGGGCGGTCGCTGAAGACGGTGTCGCGGGAGGCAGACGCGGTGCTCCTCGTGGACAACGACGCGTGGCGGGAAGCGGGTGAGAGCGTCGGGGACGCCTACGCGGCCATCAACGAGCGCGTCGCGAAGCGCGTCGGCCTCCTGCTGGCGTCCGGTGAGGCCGTGCAGGGAGTCGGCGAGTCCGTCGTCGACTCCTCCGAGGTCATCAACACGCTCCGGAAGGGCGGGCTGGCGGTGCTCGGGTTCGCGGACGCACCGGCCGCGGCGGACGCGGGAGAGAACGTGAACGTCATCACGTCGACGGCGCGGAAAGCCCTTCTCACGGGCACGAGCGTGCCGAACGTCGTCGACGCGGACGCGGCGCTGGTGGTCGTCGCGGGCGACACCGACCGGCTGTCGCGGAAGGGCGTAGAGCGCGCTCGCCAGTGGGTGCAAGAGCAGACCGGGTCGATGGAGGTACGCGGCGGCGACTTCCCGCTCGACGGCGAGAAGCTCGCGGTGCTCGTCCTGCTCGCGGGCGTCACGCGAAACGACCACATCCAGTCGTTCGTGGACCGCGCGCGGGACGCCGCCGAGGCGGACGCGGAGGACGCGCCCGACCCGGCGGCGGCGTTCGAGAACGACGAGCTGGACGGGCTCTTCTAACGGAGGTCGTCGACGAGGCGTCGGAGCGTCGCGACGTCGTACTGGCCGGCGGCGGTCGCGTCCGCGGGGTCGACGGGCGCGTAACCGATTTTCGAGCCGTAGACGGGCGCGACGGCGCGCGTGTGCCGGCCGGCCTCGCCCATCGCCATCGTCGCGACGGACTTGCCCTCCAAGTCGTACTCGTGCGTGACGGTGAGGAGGTCGACGGCGTCCGTGTGGTCTTCGGCGGTGACGGCGAGTTTCCCGACGTCGCCGTGTTCGAGGGCGTTCCCGAGGAACCCCCGCATGTCCTGGCGGAAGGGCGTGCGGTCGAAGTCGTGGTAGGAGACGACGACGGACGCGTGGTTCCCGCGGGCGGCGTCGACGACGCGTGCGGCGTCGTGGTCGGCGGCCGTGTCGCCGTCGAGGAGCGCGTTCAGTTCGACGTCGACCGCGCCCACGGCGTCGTGCTCGACGGCGGTTTCGAGCGCGTCGAGGCGGGCGGCGTCGTCCGCGGCGTCGCCGCCCTCCCAGTCGACCCGGTTCGTCGCGAGAATCGGGAGGTCGCCGTCGTAGGCGTCGAGCGCGGCGAGCGGGTCGACGGCGAGGTCGAAGCGGAATTCGATGGCGTCCGCGCCGGCGTCGCGCGCCGCCGGTTCGACGTCGAGGTCGGCCGTCGACGCGCAGAGCGTGAACTCGTCGAAGTCGAGCGTCATGCGGAAGCGTGTCGGCCGCGCGGGTAAGAGGCTACGGGTTCGGGCGGTCATCGTCGCCGACGCCGGTGCCGGCGGTGGTGCCGAGCATCGCCGCGCCGGCCGCGAGCGCCACGGCGACCGTCCCGGTGAGTCCGACGGCGAGGACGACCGCCGTTCCGACGCCGCCCGCGACCAGCCCGCCGGCGATGCCGGTGAGGACGACGGTCGCGGCGCGCCGCGGGTCGTCCGGGACGCTGCCGGGGCGGGCCGCGGCGTCGAGCGGCGGATAGAACACAGCGAGCATCGCGACGGTCGGTGCGGGGTCCGGCGCGAGAGCGCTCGTGACGACGACGGCGGCGATCCCGGCGACGACGCCGGCGAGCGCGAGGGCCGCCCGCGAGCGGAGTGAGTGGAGGGACACGTCGTGAGATTGTCGAAGTACGAACAAGAATGTATCGGGAACGCGAGCGACGGCGGAAACGGATCGCGGCGTCAGACCGGGATGGAGTCCTCGGCCTCTAAGAGTTCGTGGTAGCGGTTGCGGATGGTGACTTCGCTGATGTCGGCGACCTCGGAGACGGCGGCCTGCGTGGTCTTCTCGTTGGTGAGGAGAGCGGCGGCGTAGACGGCGGCTGCGGCGAGGCCGACAGGGCTCTTACCGGAGTGGACGCCTTTGTCCTTCGCGGTCTTGAGGAGGTCGCGGGCGCGGTGTTCGGCTTCGTCGGAGAGGCCGAGGCTGGAGGCGAAGCGAGGGACGTAGCTCTCGGGGTCCGCGGGGCGTACCTCGAGGGAGAGTTCGCGGACGACGTAGCGGTAGGTGCGGGCGATCTCGTCCTTCTCGACGCGGGAGACGTCGGCGATTTCGTCGAGGCTGCGGGGAACGCCGGCCTGCCGGGCGGCGGCGTAGACACAGGAGGTGGAGACGCCCTCGATGGAGCGACCGGGGAGGAGGTCTTCTTCGAGCGCGCGGCGGTAGATGACGGAGGCCATCTCGCGGACGTTGTCGGGGAGGCCGAGCGCGGACGCCATGCGGTCGACTTCGCCGAGCGCCTGCTTGAGGTTGCGTTCTTTGGCGTCGCGGGTGCGGAAGCGCTCGTTCCACTTCCGGAGGCGCTGCATCTTCTGGCGCTGGTTCGAGGAGAGCGAGTTGCCGTAGGCGTCCTTGTCGCGCCAGTCGATGTTGGTGGAGAGGCCCTTGTCGTGCATCGTGTTCGTCGTCGGCGCGCCGACGCGGGACTTCTTGTCCTTCTCGGCGGAGTCGAAGGCGCGCCACTCGGGGCCGCGGTCGATGCCGTCTTCCTCGACGACGAGACCGCAGTCGACGCAGACGGTCTCGCCGTGTTCGTCGTCGGTGGCGACGAGGCCGCCGCACTCGGGGCACTCGTTTGCGTTCTCGCTCTGTTCGTCCGTCGTCTCGTCTTCTTGCTGCCGTGACCGGAATCGTGCGTTCGTCATAGTGGCGAAAAGGTCGTGGACACGACGTTAGCCCAAAACTCACTTCAACCTTCCGTAATGCGGTGTCGCGTGAGCGGAGTTCTCAAGGCACTGGGCCGCCGTCGTCTCGGTATGACTGAGACGGTTCGCGTCGCCGTCGGAAGTGGCAATCCGGTGAAACGCTCGGCGGCGGTGGCGGCGTTCGAGCGCGCCGGCGTCCCCGCCGCCGTCGAGGCCGAACCCGTCCCCTCGGGCGTCCCCGAGCAACCCCGGGGGACGGCGGAAACAGTACGAGGCGCGGAGAACCGGGCGACAGCGGCCCTCGACGCGGGCGACTACGACTACGGCGTCGGCCTCGAAGGCGGCGTCACCCGCGTCGAGGCGCAAGACGGCCTCTGGCTGACGATGTGGGCGGCCGTCGCCGACGGGGAGCGCGTCACGACCGGCTGCGGCCCGCGACTGCGGCTCCCGGACAGCATCGCATCGCGCGTCGAGTCGGGCGCGGAACTCGGCCCCGTGATGGACGACGTGCTCGACACGACGGGCGTCGCGGAAAACGAGGGCGCGGCCGGCGTCCTCACCGCCGGCGTCGTGAACCGGAAGAGCGCGCTGCGCGCGGCGCTCGCCGGCGCGCTCGGCCCGCACCTCACGGCGTACTACTAGCGCTCAGTCGCTCGCTGCCTCGACGTCCGCTTCCGCCTCCGCCTCCGCGCTCCCTTCGACGGCCTTGGTCAGGGAGACGTTGAGCGAGAGCATGCTGGCGACGCCGCCGACGACGGTGACGGCGTTCTTCACGGCGTGGTCGACGATGGCGACGCCGAGCGCCGCCGCGGCGGGGACGGGCGTGAGCGCGACGACGAGCAGCGTGAACGCGCCCTCGTAGAGGCCGATGCCGCCCGGAGAGAGGGGGAGGACTTTCGCGAGGTTCCCGACGCTGACCGCGAAGAACGAGACGGCGAGGAGGCTCGCAGTCGAGATGGCCGGGTCGAAGGCTTCGAAGACGAGGACGGCGGTGACGACGTCGACCGTCCAGATGAGGACGCTCGTGCCGCCGACGCGCACGAACGACCCGGCGTCGCTCGTGACGGTCTGGATGTCGCCGACGAAGCGTTCGAGGACGCCGGCGACGACGTCGACGTAGGAGTCGTCGCTCGTCCACGAGACCGCGCGGCGGATGTAGTTCCCGTCCGTTCGGGCGGACGCGACGATGGCGACGACGGCGGCGATGGCGGCCGCGCCGACGAGGCTCGCGACGACGACAGCGGTGCGCGCGGAGGACTGCTGGTCGCCGGAGAGCGGCCCCGTGGACCCGAAGAGCGCGCCCGTGAGCTGCGTGATCGTCTCCGGGGCGAGCGCGGCGAGGCCGACGAGGACGCTCCCCGCGAGCAGCGTGATGGTCAGGAGGTCGAAGACGCGCTCGACCGCGAGCGACGCGAACCCGGACGCGTACGGGACTTTCCGCCGGGCTTTCACGACGTACGCGCGGACGGCGTCGCCGGCGCGGGCGGGGAAGACGAGGTTCCCGGTCTGACTGATGAATATCGCCCCCGTGAGGAAGCCGACCCCTTCGCGGTAGCCGAGCTCGGAGAGGATGTCGCGGTAGCGAACACCGCGGAGCGGCCACGACACCGCGTAGACGGCCGCCGCGGCGGCGACGAGGGCCGGGTCCGCGTTCTCGATGTGCGAGAGCACCGTGGAGGGGTCGAGGTAGACGAACATCAGCGCGACGGCGACGAGCGTCAGGAGGACGCCGACGCCCGCGCCCGTCCGCCGGTTCGCGTGCGGCTGGACGTTGAACTCCCACCAGCACCGGAGAATCTGACTCCCCATCCCGAAGACGTCCCGGACGAGGTCGACCTTCGAGTCGCCCTTCGGCGTCCACTCCACCGGGAACTCTCGAACGCGAAACCCGCGGCGCTGGGCGCGCACGAGCATCTCCGTGTCCCAGAACCAGTGTTCGTCCTCGACCGCCGGGCGCAGGTCCGCGAACGCCTCCTTACTGAAGGCCTTGAAGCCGCACTGGTGGTCCCGGAGGTCGGAGCCGAGGAACGTCCGGGTGAGGAAGTTGAATCCACGAGAGGGGACGCCGCGCTTCGCCGGTCGGTCCGCGACGTTCTCCGACATCCACCGAGAGCCCGTCGCCACGTCCCACTCGCCGGAGCGAACCGACTCCACGAGCGCTTCGAGATGCCGCATATCCGTCGCGAGGTCCGTATCGAAGTAGACGAGCACGTCGCCGTGCGCCGCCTCGAACGCCGCGTTCAGCGCGCCGCCGCGGCCGAGGCGCTCGTCGCTGTGGAAGTGCCGCACGCGCGAATCCGCGGCCGCGAGCTCGTCCGCAATCTCGGGCGTCCGGTCGTCGCAGCCGTCCTCGGCCACGATGACCTCGAACGCGTTCGAAGGGAGGAACTCGCCGAGCGTCGAGAGCGTCGTCTGCACCGTCTTCTCGATGGTCGCCTCCTCGTTGTACGCCGGGAGGACGACACTCACCTCGACGCCGCTATCACTCATTACCACCGTATAGGGCAATCTCCGCCTAAGTAGCTTCTGCCCTGACCCGACCCCCAGACGTCCGGTGGCCTCGCGAGCGCGACCCGTCGCCGTCGACGCGCGTTAACCACTCGTACCAAGCGCGGGCCCACACCCACCGCAAACCGCCTCCCGAACCAGCACCGGACCACCAGAGATGCCGCTAACGGGCTTCCGAAGGCTTCTATCCCGCGTTTTACTCGTCGTACCAAACCCCCCATATGCGGCGAGCGTGAATGTCGGTGTATGAGCGCGAGTGCCAGTGCCGTCGTGGCGTCGGAGTCGGAGTCCCTGTCGGCGAAGCAGGCCCGCATCCTCGACTACCTCGCGGAGCAGGCCGGGGCGAAGACGTACTTCAAGAGCCGGCTCATCGGCGAGGAGCTCGGCATGTCCGCGAAGGAGGTCGGAACGAACATGACGAAGCTCACCGAGGGCGAGTACGGAATCACCGTGGAGAAGTGGGGGTACTCGTCGTCGACGACGTGGAAAGTCACCGCGTAGCGCGTCGAATACGCGTTATTTGGGGTCGTAGCTGATGAGGGCGGCGGCGTCGGCGGCGAAGTCCGTCGTGTCGGCGTCGAAAGAGTCCGCGTAGCGGAGGACGAGCGTGATGAGGGTCTCCGGGCGTTCGAGCCGGTAGCCGTCCTCTCGGTCCAGGAGGCCGGCGGCTTCGAGTTCTGCGGCGTACTTACTCACTGTCGCGGCGGAGACGCCGAGTTCGGCGGCGAGGTCGCGCCCCGAGAGGTCGGGGTCGCGGAGGAGCGCGAGCACCATCCCCCGCGGGGTGTCCCGGCGGAGGTAGCCGAGCGCGACTTTCTCGAACGCCGAGAACCGCTCCGCGGGGAAGAACCGCCGGTAGTCGCCGTCCTTGTGGGATTCGACGGCGTTCGACTGCTGGAGGTGCCGGAGGTGGTGTTGGGCCTCGCCCGTGCCGAGGTGGAGGTCGTCGCGGAGCTTCGAGAAGTGCGCGCCCGGCGTCGTCGAGAGATAGCCCGCCATCGCGTCGCGAACCTGGCTCTCGCCGCGGTCCAGGTCCGCGAACCGCGCGAGCGGCGCGGCCGCGCCGACGGCCGCGAACCGCCGGAGCGTCGACCGCTTCTCCTCGTCGATTCCCTCACCCATTCTTGACCGTTATAGGTCTTCTGCCGGCAAAAGCCTTCGGCTCCCCGATCGGAAACCGCGAAGAACGGCAAAAGCGGCGACGGCGGTTACGATTTGCTCGACTCGTCGGCGTCCGACGCGTCGCCCGCGTCAGCGTCCGACTCGGCGGTGTCGTCCATCGCGGATTCGGGTTCGGACTGCTTCAGCTGCGCTTCGAGCTCGTCGTCCATCTCCGAGAGCACGTCCTCGGTGGACTTCGCGCCCGTGTCCTCGCCGGATTTCACCGCTTGGGCGGCTTCCTCGATCTCCTTCGGGTCGAACTCCGCGCCTTCCTCGATCTGATTCAGGATCTCGTCGATGTCGTCGAGGCCGAGGAGTTCACGCGTCTCCTCGTCGAACTCGAGGCTGTCGAGCGACGGTGCCTGGCCGTCGGCGACGTCGCTCCCCGTGAGGTGTTTGCCGTACCGCCCCACGAGGCTCGTGAGCTCCTGCGGGAGGACGAACGTCGTCGACTCCGAGTCGCCCATGCGTTCGAGGGACTCCATCCCGCGCTCGATGACCGCGCGCTCGCCCATCGACTCCGCGGACCGCGCGCGGAGCACGGTCGAGATGGCGTCACCCTGCGCTTCCAGGATCTGCGACTGCTTCGACCCCTGCGAGCGGATGATGTCGGACTGCTTCTCCCCGCTCGCCCGCTCGATTGCGGACTGCCGCTCGCCCTGCGCTTCCAGAATCATCGCGCGGCGCTTCCGCTCCGCACTCGTCTGTTGCTCCATCGCCTGCTGGACGTCCTGGCTCGGGTTCACCTCGCGCACCTCGACGGACTCCACGCGAATCCCCCACTCGTCCGTCGGCTCGTCCAGCTCCTTCCGGATCCGCGCGTTGATCTCCTGACGCTTGTTCAGCGTGTCGTCGAGCTCCATGTCGCCGATGACCGCGCGGAGCGTCGTCTGCGCGAGGTTCGACACCGCGCGCTCGTAGTTGTCGACTTCGAGGAACGCGCGCTTCGCGTCCATCACGCGGATGTAGACGACGGCGTCCGCCGTCACCGGCGAGTTGTCGCGCGTGATCGCTTCCTGCCGCGGCACGTCGATGGTCTGCGTCCGCATATCGAACGTGTACGTCCGCGAGACGAACGGCGGCACGAAGTTGATACCCGGTTCGAGGAGACCGCGGTACTCACCGAACACCGTGAGCGCCTGCTTCTCGTACGCGTCCACGATCGCCACCATCTGATAGACGGTGACGATGACGAGCACGAGCAACAGGAGGGCCACGACGGTGAAGACCACGCTCCCCCCGAGGAGCTGCAGTGGGAGTGGCATACCGTAACTCGTCGGACCCACACCATAAATGTACAGGTGGCGACCAGTCACCACCCGCCCGCAGCCACCGACTCACCACCCGACCCCGCGACGCCGACGGCTCACGCGGAAGAATCGCTCCGAGCACACTCGCCCACCCGCTCGCTCACGGCGTTCTCGTACGAATCAACCGAAACACGGACCGTTCCACAAACCGTCCGGGTGACTCGCGAGTCGTTCGGTCGCGCCGGCTCACGGCTCCCGCTGGTCGCCGTTCGCTTCTACGCGGTTCTCACTCCTCCCTGCGGTCTGCTCACGGGTCGCGTTGCTCCCCGTTCGCTTCTACGCGGTTCTCACTCCTCCCTGCGCTCTGCTCGCGTGTCGCTTCGCTCCCGCTCGCTTTTCCGCGGTTCTCACTCCTCCCTGCGGTCGTCGTTCCGAACCGCGTCGTCGTTCCGAACCGCGTCGTCGTTCCGAACCGGCTCATCGACTGCTTCGACGGTGATCACGTTCCCGCCGCCGGGGTCGGTGACGACGATACGGGTGCCTTCGGGGATTTCGCCGGTGGTCGAGCGAGCGGCGTAGGTGGAGTCGAAGCCGGCGCTGTCGAGTTCGACGCGGCCGTCGCGGTCGGTGATCGGTTCGAGCGCGTAGCCTCGCTTGCCGACGAGGCCGGCGGACCCCTCGGTCTTGCTCGCTTCGCCGCCGCCGATGACGGAGTAGCGGCGGTAGCCGTAGAGGGTCGCCGCGCCGACGAAGAGCACGATGGCGGCGAGCGCCCACGGCGAGGAGGCCGCGGGGACGTAGAGGCCGACGAGGCCGGCGACGAGGAGGGCGACGCCGACGACGATGAAGTGCGCGCCGGGCGCGAACGCCTCCATGACGCAGAGCGTCACGCCGGCGACGACGAGCAGGAACGGGAGCGAGAGTCCGAACAGGGTGACTTCGAGCAGGGTAAGCTCCATCAGCGGGCCTTCGCGGGCCGCCGGGAAAACCGTTGCCCGACGGCGAGCGTCGAACCGACGGACCGCTGGCGGGCGAGAGGGAGTCGAAGCGGGTGGAAACAGGCGAAAACGGGCAGAGGCGCTCAGAGGCGGGTCAACCGAGGAGGAGCGTGGCGATGACGGCGACGCCGAGGAGGACGCCGAGAGCGAAGAACACGGCGTGCTCGGGGTCGACGTCGCCGGGCTCGATGGTTTCGTCGGGGTCGTTCCCGCCGGCGACGCGGCGGACGGTTACGGGCTCGTCGCCAGTGTCAGGCATACGCGTGCTTACAGCGGTGGGGGGTTAAGTTCAGCGACCGCCGATGCGGCCGGCGTAGACGATGCCGCGTTCGCCGTCGATGGTGACGACGTCGCCGTCCGCGACGTCGGGGAGTTCGGCGTCGGAGACCATCGGGACGTCGAGTTCGCGGGCGACCATCGCGGGGTAGCCGGTGAGGCCGGGGTCGGCGGAGACGATGCCGGCGAGCGTCGAGAGGTCGCCGGTGAACTCGTCGTCGAAGTCCGCGGAGAGGACGGCGACGCTCCCGGGTTCGACGGCGGAGAGGTCGCCGTCGTCGAGGTGGACGACGGGGCCGGCGGCGCGCCCGGAGACGACGGCGCGGCCGACGGCGAGCGTCTCCGCGGCGACGTGGACTTTGAGCATGTTCGCGGTGTCGGTGCCCTCCAGTTCGGTCATCATCCCGGAGAGGACGACGACGGTGTCGCCGGACTCGACGACGTTGGCGTCGATGGCCGCGCCGACGGAGCCGTCGATGATGGCGTCCGCGCCCGCGTCCGTGTACGGCGCGTACTCGGGCGTGACGCCGCAGGAGAGGACGAGCTGGCGGCGCACGCGGTCGCGCGGCGTCGCGGCGACGACGGGGACGCCGGGTCGGAACTTCGCGACTTTCCGCGCGGTGAACCCGGATTCGGAGGCGACGACGACCGCGGCGGCGTCCACGTCCCGCGCGAGGTAGCGCGCGGAGCGCGCGAGCGCGTCCGTCCGCCCGTCGTCGGCGTTCGGGACGCGCTGTTCGAGGAGTTCCGCGTACTCGTCGCTCGACTCGGCCTCGCGAACGATGCGGTCCATGGTCTCCACGACTCGCACCGGGTGGTCGCCGACGGCGGTCTCCGCGGAGAGCATCACGCCGTCCGTCCCGTCGAGCACGGCGTTCGCGACGTCGCTCGCTTCGGCGCGCGTCGGCCGCCGCGAGCGCACCATCGAGTCCAGCATCTCCGTCGCCGTGATGACCGGCGTCCCCGTCTCCCGGCACCGCCGGATGATGCGTTTCTGAATCATCGGCACGTCCTCCATCGGGAGTTCGACGCCGAGGTCGCCGCGCGCCACCATCACGCCGTAGGACGCGTCGACGATCTCCTCGAGGTTGTCGACCGCGCCCGCGCGCTCGATCTTCGAGATGATGGGGATGTCCGCGCCGGCGGACTCCAGCGTCCGCGACACTTCGAGGACGTCGTCGGCGTCCCGGACGAACGACGCCGCGACGAAGTCCACGCCCGCCTCGGCGGCGAGTTCGAGGTCCTTCTCGTCTTTCTCCGTCACGACGTCGAGGTCGAGCGGGACGCCCGGGACGTTCACGCCCTTCCGCGACCCGAGCTCGCCGCCGGACTCCACGCGCGCGACCACGGTGTTCCGCGTGACCGACTCGACGACCGTCTCGATGCGGCCGTCGTCGAGCAGCACGCGGTCTCCGGGCTCGACCGCCGCGATGGCCGCCGAGAGCCCGACGCGCGACGGGGTCGCGTCCTCGCCGGGCGTGAACTCCACGGTGCTCCCGGTTTCGAGGTGGATCGGCTCGGGAATCTCCGCGGTGCGGACCTCCGGCCCCTGGAGGTCCATCATCACGGCGACCGGGTCGTCCGTCGCCTCGTCGACGCGTCGCACGGTCTCGATGATCTCGCGGCGGTCCTCGCGCGACCCGTGACTCGCGTTCAGTCGCGCGACGGACATCCCCGCGTCGGCGAGCGCACGGACCGTCGTGCGGTCCGCCGACGCCGGTCCGAGCGTACAGACGATTTTCGCGTTCCTCATTACTCGGACGGTTTACTCGGGGAAGGAAAAAGACGGGGGGAAGCGGTTCGGAACGACGACGCGGTTCGGAACGACGACGCGGTTCGGAACGACGACGCGGTTCGGAACGACGACGCGGTTCGGAACGACGACGCGGTTCGGAACGACGACCGCAGGGAGGAG
>NZ_BMPG01000008.1 GCF_014647475.1 Halocalculus aciditolerans
TAAGGACCGTATCGGCATCATCCTCGAGCCGCTGAACAACTGGGCCGGTGTCTCGGAGGCGCTCGACGCCAAGCGGATCACAGTCGGCGGGACGCTCGGGCTGAACCCCTTGGAGATTCGGGAGACGCCCGAACACGTCCAGCGGGCGATGGGCGAGGACGCGAGCCCGTTCAACGAGAAACTCGACGACGCGATGAGCTTCCTGACGAACTTCTTTGCCCTCCGGGGCATCTCACTGGGAGACCGGCGCACTACGCTCGAACTCGCCCTCAAACGTGCCTACCAGCGCAACGGCATCACCGACGACATCTCGACGCACAGCAATCCGAGTCCGACCATCCGTGATATGATGGACGTCTTCGAGGACATGGTCGACGACCCTGAGGAGTTCGTCGTTCGATCCGACGAAGAGGCAGGGAAGATCAAAGAGGACGCGACGTGGCTCCTCGATCAGCTGCGCCCCTTCGAGGACGACGGTCGCCACGCCAACCTCGGCCAAGAATCGGATTTCGACATCCGGGACGAGAAGGTCATCTACCTCGATCTGGCCCAGCAGGAGGGCAGCGTCGACAGCAGCACGGCACTGACGATGCAGCTACTCATCTCGCTGGTGTACGAACGGGCGAAGGTCTCGGAGAAGGAGGTCGTGTTCTACATCGACGAGGCGCGCTACATCATGCAGGACGCCGCAAGTCTGGCGTTCCTCGAGACGGTGTTCCGGCACCACCGCCACCACGACCTCTCGATCCGGCTGGTCACCCAGACCGTCGACGAGTTCTTCGAGCACGCCGAAAGCGAGGCGATCCTCGATCAGTGTGCCGTCAAGCAGTTCCACCGCCTCGACGGGATGGACAAGGAGTGGGCCGACGAGTTCGGGCTGAACTACGCACAGATGCGGTTCGTCCAGGACGCCGTCCCCGGCAACGAGGACGCCGGCTTCTCCGAAGCACTGGTTGGCGTCGACGGCGAGTGGCGTGGGATCCAGGTCAAAGCGATGCCCAAGGAGAAGCAGGTCATCGACTTCGAGCCAACCGAGCAACGGCGAGCCTCACTCCCCGGGACTGGTGAGAACGCCGTGGACGCGGACGTGCAGGCGTTCCAAGACGATATTGAAAGCCGAGCGACCGACAATGGACAACGCCCACCTGAGCAGACGCCAGCAGAGACTGATGGTGGCGCAGCGGGAGGTGACGACGATGCGTGAGTACCTCCGCGTGACGCCTACCTCCGAACGCCTCAATCCGGAGCGGCTGCCGCAGGCACTGGAGAGTCTCCACAAACTGACCTTAACGAACTCGACAGGGCTAGCTGACAAACTCAATCCGCTACACAGCAAAACACCGCTACGATTCGAATTCCTCGCGCTCAGCGAGGGTGCAGACGACCCCGTCGAATTCTACTACGGTGCTGACGACCATCTGGATACGCTTGAGAAACGTCTCCGGTCGATCTATCCCGAGACGTTCGACATCGAGCGTACCAAAGTCGACGTCGCATCCCGACTCGTGCAGCCTGTGGAATTCGACCGAGAGACATTCGTCGATCACTATGAGTCGGGCGATCTCACGTACGAGTTCGGTCCTGACGAGCAATACGAACGTGGGACTGACGAAGACAGTCAAGCGAGGCAAGCAGACGCCCAATCAGTCGCGGAAGGAGGGACGGTCGGCGACCTGTCTGCCGACCACATCATCGAGATCGGAGACACCGCCCTCGAACTCGCCCCACCAGATGCGATTCCCGAGGATGAGCCACTCACGACGCTTGCCAAACCAACGGTGACAACAGAGGGGACGATACTCGCCCGGCCAGCGACCAAGACCGTCTCCCCACTCGGCGTGCGGTGGCAGGGGTCGGCCACTCGGAAACAGGACTGGATGACCTCACTCTCGCCATTCACTGCCGACGACGAAGCAGAACTCCCAGCCGTCGATCAGCCAGGTGGTGCGCTCGCGTCGCTTGTCGACCACCTGATGGAGGCGACAGCACCAGTAGCGTTCCAGGCCGTCTTCCAGCGACGCGAGAGCTGGCAGTCCGATGCCGACCTTCGCAAGGAGGACGTCATCGACGGCCGAGACACACTCGCTCAGGAGATTATTGGCTCCCTTTTCGAACTCGACGATCAGTCGGAGAGCCGGGACAGAAACCAGCTGAGCGACGCCGTTGCAAAACGTGTCGCGGCAATCGAGGCGAAAAATCCGAAGCGGTCGTTCACCGCGAACATCCGAGCGATCGGGATTCCGTCCGGGGACGACGGTCGCGATGATCTCGATGATCGGATGCAATCACTTGTCCCGGTATTCGACCCGCTTGACGGACCGTACTACGAGGTTGCGGCCGAACGGGTACGCGACAGCGGCTTCCGGGCAGCCACGAAAGAACGGAACGCACGAGCGGCGCTGCAGCGGCTCTTGGATCGTGAGATCACGACCGGCCGTGGGACGACCCGACCCGAGTTCGTCCTGAGTGGCCGAGAACTCGCGAATTTCGTACTCGTGCCCTCCTCGGAACAGCTGACTGTCGAGGGGGCACGTGGGACGCGTGCGGAACAGCAGAGTCGGAATCCATTGCCACGCCCCCACCAGGACCTCATGAGTGAATTCCGCGACGGGATGGCAATCGGGTATGCCCTCGACGACACCGGCGAGGCCGAAGACGAGCCGACACACATTCCACCCGGACTGCTGCCCACTCATTACGGCCGGTTCGGAACAACCGGCTCTGGGAAGTCGAAAGCCCTCATCAACGATATGCTGTCGCTGTACGCCAACACCGAGGGGCCGACGATCCTCATCATCCCGAAGAACGACGACATGGCCCAGAATTATATGCGGGCTCACGCGCGTCGGTTCGGAATGACCGACCTCCAAGAGAACGTCGTCCACTTCCCGATCCCGGACGTCCTCCCCGGGTTCTCGTTTTTCGATCTCGAACCGTCGATGGAGAGCGGACGGCGCCGCGAAGACGCCGTCCAACGGAAGGCCGACCACTACGAAGAGATTTTGAAGCTCGTGATGGGAACCGACCGCTACGAGCGGGCGACTGTGGCCCCAACTCTCATCAAGACACTCATCAAGACACTGTTCGACGAGGAATACGGGCGTGAGAACGGGCTCTACCGAGCGTCGACGGACTACTTCGCCCACCGACAGCTCGAACACGTCGTCGACCAGCTCTGGGAGGCCGGGCCACCGAACGAGAACATCGGCGACGCCCCACGGTCGAGCGACGAGGAAGTCACCCGGACGATTCGACGGCAGCTCCAGTTAGATTCGAACACCTTCGCGAACGTGATGGGCGGTGTCGGAAACCGTCTCGCCTACATCTCACAGGATACGCACCTGCGGCAGATCTTCAATAATACCGAGAACCAGTTCGACTTTCGGGATGTCCTCGACGAGGATACGGTCATCCTCTTCGACCTCGGCGACCTCCGCGACGACGCCGCCCGGATCATGACCGGTGTGATCCTGACCAATCTCGATGCAGCTCTCAAGGACCGCAAACAGGCCCTCCCCCAGCACTCGGACGACTACGTCGTGAACTTGCTCGTCGACGAGGCAGCATCGGTCGTGGTCTCCGACATCATGAATGATCTCCTCGAGAAAGGCCGGGGATTCCGGCTCTCTGTTGGTCTGTCGATGCAGTTCCCCGAACAGATGGAGGCTGAAGGTGGGCGGAAGATCTACCTGAATGCTCTGAACAACATCGGCAGTTCACTCATCGGGAAAATCAACGTCGACCGGGAACTGGCGCGAGCGATGGCCCACGAAGAGATGGACCCCGCGGATTTCGCCAATCGGATTCGTTCGTTGCCACGAGGGGAGTGGATCGCCAGCCTGCCAAGCCCGACGTTCGGTGAAACGGGGCCGTATCCGTTCAGTCTCGAACCACTCCCGATTCCACCGGGCCACCCCGAGAGCGAATCCCCGCTCACAGAGCGTGAAGAGGAGCAGTTCACTGAGACACTCTCCTCGATGCACGAGGACATCAATGACGAACACGGTGTGCCGGCTGAGCCAGACACTTCAACAACGAGCACACCTGCCGACGGACACGAGGTGCTCGATATCGCGAGCGACGACCTGGACGTCGCGATTGCGAACGTGGTTCGGAGTCTGCAGCTTCGAGAGGGCTGCCGTGAGGAAAACGGCTGGGTGGCCGTCGAAGCAGTTGACGACGAACTCAGACGACTCTTCGACGACGTCGACGCCGAGCCGCCATCGTATGATGCCCTCGCGGACATCCGAGAACGATCACGATACCTCGATACGACCGTCGATATCGACGCCGACGAGCTCCGCATCCGGCTCACTGACGCCGGAGAAGAGGTCGCGACACCCGATACTGGTGGCGTGCAGGCCGCTGGTGGGAGTGCCCACGACGCAGCACTCCTTCAGATCGAAGAAGAGCTCACCGCACTCGGTTTCACCGTCTCGATCCTCGCACAGGATGGCAGCGAGAAACCTGACGCGAGGGCGAGCCACCCCGACGTTTCCGACCGATTCGCCATCGAAGTCGAAACGACGACACCCGAGAATCCCGCGAAAGTGCTCACGAATCTCCGGAAGGCCCAAGCAGCAGGTGATATCCCGCTGTTTGTCGTTCGACCAGGAAACGACGAAACTGAGTGGGCCGAGCGTGTTGACGGCATTCTCACACCTCCCGTCCGTACCCTCCAGAATGGTGAGACACGGTTCTACACGACTGACTCGAATCTCACGTTCAGCGGTGGAGCGACCGAAGAAGGTGGAGTGACGGCCGTGCGACCGGCGACCGACGACGAGAACGGGACCCAGAACATCTGGCAGCGTGATGGCGACGAGATCGTCCTTCGTGATGCCAGCGGGACGGAACATATCCGCCTCGAGTCGCTGGAAAAACTCTCGAAAGATCGTGTTCCGGCCATCTACAGCTACGACCACGCTGCCGACGAGTACGTCGTTTATGAGCACGGTGAACAACACATCTACGAGACGAAATCGGCGTTCGAGGACGACTGGATTCGGATCAAAAAGCCGTTCGTTCCGGAAGACGAGTTCTCCACCCCAGAGTACAGCTGCGACAGCTACGTAATCGTGATTCTTGCCGATGAGAAGTCATCAGTCGTCTACACGGACGGGACAACGAAACCTCTCACAACCCTATTTGATCACTCAACCGCCCACAATGAATCAGAGGGGGACTCCAAAAACGACGACGAAAATAGTGACCGGGCGGAGACTGACTATCGGGCCGAATCTGCTCCGGGAGAGGATATGCCGGGGGAAGATTCCTCAGAGCAAATCTCCCAAACTAACGGGAGTGAACTCGATCACGACGCGGACGATTTCGAGTCATTCGTTGACGTGTACGTTACCGAAGAAGAGGAGGCGGAACTCCCGAAGGATGATCTCTATAATGCGTATCGGATATGGGCAATCAGACACGACAAAGAAGTTCAATCGAAAGCGTGGTTCTCCCGTTCTCTCGGGGAGTTCGTAACGTATGATACGAGTCGGATTCGTCAAAACGAAACCCGCGTGAACTGCTATACAGGTATTTCGCTCACGGCAGCAGGGCAACAATTGATTGAATGAAGAGAAATCTATGAGGTACTTGAATTCGAGACGGGTTATCAAAAAACCGCCCGAAGGCGTTGCCGGTCAGGGGAAACGACCAGTAACAGCACGAGAGGGTAAGAATCAAGAGTTAATACTCGGTTATGGACCGAGAAAACCGCAAGACGGAACCGCCGGTCAGGGCATCTGGGAGGGGCAACAGTATCTAACATCAAGTGAACATACGAAATCGCAGGACGGCGCTGCTGGTCAGGGGAAATTAAGAAAGGGTACTCCCGCCCGTATCAGCGGTCAGGGGAAAAACCACCAGACGGCGAAGCTGGTCAGGGGTATCACCGAGCGAAAACCAACTAGGATAGAACGGGGGGTCCCCGTTGGGACCAAGGGATTGGATCGAGGAGTAGAGTTGAGTGAGTTCTGTGCTGGCTCAGAATTAGTGAGAGCCATGCAAGGTACTGTGAGAACATGAATAAGAATATCATCGACGAACCGGAGGAGATTCCGGAGACGCTACGCGAACGGGACCAGTGGGTGTGCTGGCGCGAAGAAGAGCGGGACGGCAAGCCGACGAAGATTCCGGTGACGCCGGGAGGTGGGGGGTTCGCGTCATCAACAGAGTCGGAGACCTGGGCGAGTTTCGAGACAGCGCTCGACTACACCGAGACGGCACACGCCGATGGCGTCGGGTTCGTGTTTACCGACGACGACCCCATCGTCGGCGTCGATCTGGACGACTGCCGCGACCCGGAAACCGGCGACGTCGACGACGCGGCACTAGACATCATCGAGCGCCTCGACTCCTATACGGAGGTGTCACCGTCCGGCACCGGCTATCACGTCCTCATCAGGGGCGAACTTCCCGACGGGCGGAACCGTCGCGGGAGCATCGAACTGTACGACACGGCACGCTTTTTCACCGTCACTGGCGATCACGTCGAGCGGACACCAACGTGCGTCGCACGTCGACAGGACGCGCTCAGAGCGATTCACCGTGAGTACGTTCAGGAGACAGAGCGTGACACGGCAGCAGAGCCCGAACAGCGTGGTAGCGCTGACGACGAGTCACCGACGACCGGTGCAGCCGGCGTTGACGTCGACCTCGAAGACGATGACCTCCTCGAGAAAGCGCGAAACGCATCGAACGGCGAGAAGTTCGAGCGGCTCTGGAACGGGAATACGGTCGGCTACGACAGTCAGTCCGAGGCCGACATGGCGCTGTGCTGTTTGCTGGCGTTCTGGACCGGTGGTGACCGGACCCAAATGGAGCAGCTGTTCCGCCAGTCGGGATTGATGCGAGAGAAGTGGGACGAGGTCCACTACGCTGATGGGTCGACGTATGGGGAGAAGACCATCGAGCGAGCAATTGCGATTACTTCGGAGTTCTACGACCCGGACGCCGGCGACGATACCGCGGACGAGATCCCCGCCACATCGTCGCCAGACGTCGGCGCTGCTGACTCGGAGCGGAGTCGCGCATATCTCGCCGAGAAGAACCAGATCTTGAGCGACCGCGTCGACGAGCTCGAGGCGACACTCACGGAGAAAACCGAGCGCATCGACGCTCTCGAAGCGGAGGTCAAGCGACTCACTGACGAACTTGCCACCCGTGGCCAGGAGGAGGAGTGCCAGGGCGAGCACGCCGCTACTACGAGTGAGAACAGTAGTGAGTCAGAGTCATCCTCACTGTTGGGTCGGTTATTCGGCGGTCGGTCCAAGTAGCGTTGCGACCGCAGCGGCACGTCTGTCACCCCCGCCAGGGGGCGGCGGGGTACATCACGTGCCCCCGATAGACGATGGCTTCGGAACGTACGACCCAAACGCAGACGGTACAGCAAGCAGCAACCAACTCCGACGGGGAGGCTCCGTGGGCAGACCTCGAGGTGGCGATCCCGAACGACCGCGATCACGCGTCGCTCGTCGCGCTCGTGGAGTGTGCCCTAATCGAGCTGACGCACGAGCACGTGGGGGCAGTCGTCGTCACCCACCAGGTCCGGGGGACAAACCACACGCAGTACGTCGCCGTCGACGACGTCAGCGAGCAGTTCCAAAAGCGGCACTTCGACGCCCGGCTGGGCTGGCACGAGACAACCGTTCCTCGTGAGATCGTTCGCGACGAACTCGTCACCCAGCTCACCCGGTCGGCAGCCTCACAAGCGGAACGCACACGAGAAGCAGCAGCCAGCGAGCCGGACACGTTCACCGTGAAGCCGGTTCAGGAACTCCGGACTCCATAGGCCACACTCTTAACCAACACTCGGGACCAGTTCTGTCGAAGTGTTGGTTAATGACGTTGCCAGAATTTATGCCCTCAACCCACGCCCACCGCCCTATCCCTCCGCGACGTTGCCGTTTTCGAGTACCGCGACCCAGGGTCGGACTGACGCCCTCCGACTGGGCTGTTTATCGGCGCCGGGAGGCGTGCAGCGCGCGAGAGCGTGCGCGGCGTGATTCACCATGGTTGGTCCCGATCCTCACGACGACACGAGTGCCGACCACGAACAGCTCGAAACCGAACTCCTCGCACAGGACCGTGACGCCGCGAGCGTCGCGACCGCGGACGTCGACGACGCAACGGCCCGCAGCCTAGTCGACGACCTCATCGACGCGGACGTCGTCACACCCGTTCCCGAGGATCGCGTTCTCGTTCACGAGCCGAGTGTTACTACCTTCGACTCGACGACGCAATTGGCCGTCTTCCACCGTGGCTGGACGGCCGGCCGCGACGCCGACGCGGAGGCGGAGTAATGCAGCAGACGCTTACAGGGTGTGCGTTCTGCGACGCTCCGCCCAGCACCGAGACTGGCGAGGCCCACACATGGGGGGAAGATGAGCGGGTCACCCACCCCATCTGCGTCGACTGCGCGATCCAGATGGAGCCGGACCCCAACGAGCGCGATCGCTACGCCTGCGATGGCTGTGGGCTCGTCGTCGACGCCCTCGCGGCGCTCACGCGCTTCCGTGTGGAACTCGGCCATCTCGAGGGGCCGCTGCAGCTGTGTGCGCGATGTAGTCCTGGCGGGCCCGCGACGTACTGGACGCACGACCTCGATGAGCATCTCGTTGAGTGAGACATATTGCCGACGCTTACACCGTTTCCATGGAGGACCTCGTTGACGAAGTCGACGTCGCGCTTGACCGCGACTAATGGGGAGTCTCCCTATCCATGGATAGGGAAAGTATCCAATAAGCCGCACCGCTTGGCATTACGCCATAGATTCCGGTATCCCTCGCCGTCAGATCGTCGTCGAAAGACGCTCGATGCGATCAGCGGTTTCCTTGACTGCGTCTTTCTCCTCGAGACGACTCACGATATCCTGTAATTCAACCGTGGTGTAATCGAGTTCCTGCTGGAGGGCAGGCATAGATTTCGGTTCGTCGAGGGCGTGAAGCACTTCGAGTTCCTCGTATACGCGCTCTGTAATCTCCGCGACCGGCTCATGCAGGGGTGTCCTCACGTTGTGTTGCTCGGTGAGATCGGCCAACGCCTCGTTCACGTATGTTACGAATAGCTCTTGATCCAAGAGGTCGATCTGCGCGGCGAGTTCTGCTTCGACGACGTCGAAATCGAGGTCAGTCTGCAGCAGCGAAAACATATCTTCGATATCGTCCACCCGTCCGGCGACCGCCTTGAATAGGAAGATGTCCTCTGGGCTCACGAGTTCGACCACCAAGTTGCTGGGGTTGAGGTACCGCTCGCTACGCTTCCGAATCCCGTCAGAAAGAACCAGTTTATCGATTACCTGCTGGTGAAAGATGTCGATTCGACACCCATCATCGTTCTCGAGGATTCGCTGAGCACCGAGCGCTTCGTATTCTTCGTCCGGTTCCCGAACGATATCGTAACCAAGTTCGAGCAGTACTGCTTGGAGCTGCCCGAGGTCATCACCGGATGCGACGATGAGATCGATATCCTTGGTAGTGGTCTTGAGATCCTGGAACGCCATTGCCCCACCGCCGATCAAGAAGACAGTGAGTGGGTCGTCTAGCTGCTCGCCGATGCGCTCGAGTTCCGACCGAATGTACGAACTGTCGAATCGCGCCCTCATGCTGACACCCCGTAGTCCGCAGCCAATTCTTGGAACTCTTCCCACTCGGGAAGTCGAGATGCCCGCTCCTCGCCACTCGTGTCGAGATACGTGAGCAAGTCCTCGACGAGATCGTCGACGCCGTACTTTGTGGCCTGGTCACGCAGTTCGTCACGGTCGACGTCAACGTGGCTGAGCAGGAGCAGACAGTATGACTGGGTACGTGCGCCCGAATCGATTACGAGCATATGACAGCACAGCATCGCCGGCGAGAGATCATTCATCGTCTCTGAATGGAAATAGTACCGACGGTCGCGGGCCAGAAGGGGCAGGTCGTAGGTCTGGAAACGCTCTGGCCCCGTCGAAAGGAAGTCCTCGGCGGTAATCTCATCTGCGGTCTGGACGAGGAACTCGTCGAGTGACTCCCAGAGAATCGTGTAGGTGTCGGTGTGTTGTTCGACGGTCTGGCGATGGTCGTGGTGAACGAGTTCCCGAGCAAGCGTACTCAGTTGTTCGAATCCCTCGTTCAGCACATATGCATCCTCGTCAGTTTCGTAGATGATCCCTCGATGCTGAAGTGGATCGAGGGCGCGATGGACGGTACTCCTGTGAATGTTGGCCCGGCGTGCGAGCTCCATTACGACCCGCGGTGTTTCAAGATAGTAGAGAACGCGGAGCGTCGCACCCGACAACAGTTCAGGCCAGTCGATGTGCGAATACTCTTGGGTGATGTCTGCGAGGAGTTCGAGTGCTTTCGCGTCCGATGGCCGGATCTGCTTTGTTTTCCCTTGTCGACGCGTCTCGACGAGTCCGGTCGCTTCGAGACGATCGACAAGTTCAGACGTGTAGCTGAGACTGCGGTCCAGCTGGGTCGCAAATTCGGAGACTGTCTGCTCACCGTGAAGGACGGTGAGCGCGCGAACCTCGCCTTCGGTAAGCATCTGTTGCGTAGATACGAACCGATATTTAAATAACTTCGCTATCTCGCAACGAGTATGACTGACTCAGCTGAGGTTGCTGGGTGAGCAACACGATGAAGGCCCTCGGCCGTTCACGGGCGGCGCGCCGCCCGTTAGCTCGGGAGAGCCTGCTTTCCCGGTGACCGAGACGGCCTCGCCCTTTCTGAGTCCGCCAGGGCAGTAGTTGGGTCGCTGAGTGTCGCGGCTGGGTGGACAGGTGTGTCCGTTATGGCCCGCACCGCTCGCCGCGTTCCGCCCTCCGCGTCGCTCGCGACCGACCATTCCGGGCGTGCGGGCGCTCTCCGCACCGCCCGCGCCCGTTCCGGGCTAAAATGCATGTGCCCTCGGCGCCAGCGGGTATCCCCGTCGGTTGCGCCCCTTGCGGGCTTTCGCGTTCCAGCGCTTGGTGCCGCCTGCGCTGTCGCGCGCCACACCGCGGCGCGCGTTCTCGGCGACAGTCGCCCTGGACACGGACCCGCACATCGGGCCGGACACGAGCGGGCATATCCCGCTGGCCGCTCGCTCCGGGCGGGTCGGCGCGCGGTGCTGGTTGAGTGGCCTCCCTATGGCGCGCTCTCGCTCGCGCCCCAAGGGGCGCTCGCGAAGGCGCGAGCGAGAGCGCGCAGACGAGTCTGTCGGTCGTTGTCGTCGAGGAAATCCGCGATGTTGTAGCATCGCGGTGTCGGGCGCTGAGCGCCTTCAGGAATCAGGGTAGATTCCAATGTCTAGTAACAACGTCACCACGGATGTAGTTTCGGTCGATGAACAGGCTTTCGAGAAACACGATGAAGGCGAGGTCGACGAGGATGGCTTCGAAGTCGTCGACGAGACCCCGGAGTTCCGGGCGACGGTCGACATGGAAGTCCAGGCCAAAGTCGATTCCAACCACCCAGACGCGCGCGTCGAGGAAGGCCCGGATCACCTGTTCGGGAAGACCCTCGAACAGGAAGAGCGCATCAAGGCACGAGAGGCCGAGTTGGAACACATCAGTGCCCAGGCAGAACTCAGTCAGCAGGAGGGGCGTGCGAAGCGGACGCGAGACATCGCAGCGAAGCGAAGCGCTGAGCGGCGTGTGAAGTTCCAGAAGCGGGCAGCGAGCGTGAATCCGATGGCTGACCCGGAGCGAGACGATCCTCGTGCAGAGCTCACGCAGGAGCAGTTGGCGGCGGTGAACAAGCAGTCGATGCGGTTGGCGGAAAAACTGGATGGCTGGTCGCGAGCAGCGATTGGCCGGCGGTTGGGTGAAGCCGTCGTCGGTGGGAAAGACCTAACGAGTGCAGTCGTCGGGGTGTTCGAGGAGTTGCAGACGGCGCCTGGGACGGTGATCCCCATTGGGAAGCTCGAGGACGTCAATCGCAAAGAGGTGAGCATCGAGGGTCGAGTCGAAGTACTCTGGGATGCGGACTCGCCGGCCATCGCTCAAGTCGGGCTGATCGCAGACGACAGTGGAAAAACGAAGGTGACGATCTGGGAGAAATCAGATGCGCCGTGGATTGAAGAGGGCGAGCAGGTGCGTATTCACAAGGTAGCCCGGAACTGGTACGAGGGGCGCGTCTCACTGGCTGTCACTGGGTGGAGCACCATTATGTTCCCTGAGCGCGGTCGGTGGTGGGAATAGCCGGTCGGCGCACCCCTTTTTTGCTGGTGTGTACGCGGTCACCGCCACCTCCCACCACCTCCACGGTCCGGGCTGCTCACGGCGCTCACGCGCCGTTTCGCGGCCGGGCTTTCGCCACCGCAGCCCTCCAGTGTCAGCGCTGTTCCGTGTGGTGTGTATGTGCCCCTGATGGGTGAGGGGCACTCCGAGAGACGCGATCCGCGTGAGTCCCCTCGTGAGTATCCATGGCAACCAGAGAGATCTACGAAACGACGTTCGACGAAGACGTCCAGACCGACTCGAATGCTACGCAGTGTCCCGAGTGTAACGGGCAAGTTACAACCAACGCGGTTGAAACCGTCTGCGAGGACTGTGGACTCGTCGTCGACGAGCAGCGGATCGACCACGGGCCAGAGTGGCGAGGGTTCGACGAAGACGAACGGGAGCGCACGGGCGCTCCGTTGACGGCGGCACGACACGATCGAGGGTTGTCGACGGAGATCGGCCGTGGGACCGATGCGAACGGGAACGAACTCTCAGGACAGAAGCGACGGCGGCTCGCTCGGATGCGGCGTGAACAGACCCGTGGGCGGTTTCAGTCGAAAGCTGAACGTAACCTCGCACACGGGCTTAGTGAAGTCCGCCGGATCAGTAGTGCGCTCGAACTATCCGAGACGATCCGTGACCAGGCCTGCCAGCTCTTCCGCAGCGCTCAGAACGAGGACCTCCTGCAGGGCCGGTCGATCGAGGCGATGGCCGCCGCGAGTGTCTACGGAGCGTGTCGGTGCAACGGGCGGCCGCGAACACTCGACAACATCACCGAGTCGGCGCGCGTCGAGCAATCGCGGGTGACGAACGCATACACAACGCTGAATACGGAACTTGGCCTGCCGGCCCAACCCGTGACGCCCAGTACGTTCGTTCCGCGGTTGGCGTCTGAGCTCGACGTCTCCGATCAAATCCGGCAGCGGGCTCGGCAGCTGGCAGAAGCATCCGAATCGATCGGGGCAACCACGGGGGTTCGGCCGTCCGGGTTCGCTGCAGCCTGTCTGTACAAGGCCGGACGCGAAGACGGACGGTGGCTCACCCAGTCAGACATCGCTGACGTTGCGAACGTCTCGGTGGTTACCGTACGGACCCACCGCGACACACTAGACGAACTGGCTGTCTAACGTCCACACTGCTGATTTTCGGTTGTATTTTGTTGTCTGATTGATGTGAGAGCCATTGTTTAAATCCGAAGACGAAGCATGATACGGCCAGAACACTCTATGACCGACCAGTACGCCGACTACGAAGCCCTCCGACCACTCGGCGAAGCGACCCACGTTCCCGACGACCAACTCGCCAGTAGTAGTGGCGAGCCCCGGCGGCAACGCTCTGGTGGCGTCGACACGGACTATCCAGACGACCCGACAGCAGATGAGACCGAGTGCGCTTCCTGTGGAGCGTCAATCCCCGCTGGCCAGTCGAAGTGCCAGTTCTGTCTCACGAACCATCTCGAAGGAGCCGACGACCAGGACACAGCGAATGCCGAACGGACTCTCCTCCACGTCATCCAGCTGCTCGTTGAGGCGTCGACGTTCTACGGCGCCGTCGCGAAGGGATCTGCTGCGGCCACCCTCCTCGCGAAGGGAGATGATGACCCAGTAGTCGATGACTGCAAGCTAATCTACGATCTCGACGAGGAACCGGCCCCACAGCTTGTCGATCAGTGGCCCTCACTCCCCTCGGCGACACGGGTCACGTCTGAATGTGGTAATCAGCTGCTCGCGGCTGCTCGTGAGCGGACGGCGTGGACAGAGACGACGCAGTCCCGTCACGACGGCGAGCACGCGACGTTTCTCTACGACGAAACCGGGAGCGAGGTTCGCACCGAAGCTCGTCTTGCAAGCCTACGTGAGGACGCAGACAACGACCTCTGGCTGGTGCCAGCGATTGCGCTTCAGGAATCCGTTGACAAGACCGATACCGAACAGCCACGACGCGAGCGCCCAAACAGAACTCACCTCGAGTGTCGAGAGTGTGATCGGGAGACTAAGCATCGATTCCGCGAATTGGAGGCTATCCCCGATGACGAGTGGACCGGGCAGCCCCTGTGGGAGTGTCAGCGGTGCGGGACATCTCGGTATGGGCCCGAACCCGAAGCCGGTCAGTAAAGACGGTGCCAGTTTAACCAACGAATCCCAATATCGATTCGTTCTGTTGGTTAACTGGAGGTCAGTTCGTGATCACTCCCGAACCGCCCCGCTGACAGCTCGCCGGTGTTTTTCGCGCCGCAAATTGGCGGAGGCGCACAGATGGACCCACGAGACACCCCAGGCTATCGACTCCACCGCGCGCTCAGCAGCCTCACCAGTATCGACAGCGACCAATTGGAGCCCGCTGATCGAGAGCGAATTAGCACCGCGACGACGCTCCTCGAGCAGGTAGATTTTCTCACCGAACCGAATACGATGAGGGACGGTGACGTCAACAGAGAATCCTGACAGCTCGTCGCATCGGCAGCGCAACGTCATATGGCCGTCACAGCGTGAGCAGTTGCTCGCCCCCTGAAGGGGTGCGGGGGCGCGAGACAGCTCCCGAGAACAACCCATGGCAACACTCCAAGCCGCAACGACATCGACCGGCGCGCTCGTATCGGATCCACATGCAGTCCGCGAACTCTGTGAGAACCACTGCTTCGGGACGCTCAACTGGGAGGTGGACGACGACGGCGAACTGATCATCTGGGGCTACGACAGCTTCGACGTGTACGAGGCTCGTGAGAACGGGCTTCCTGACTACGACGGTGGCATCGTCACCCACGAGTTCCTCCGGTCGCTCGCGGAGTATCTCGAACCGAACGAAGAATTCGACATCCAGACAGCCGGATTTACCAAGTGCCGATTTCCCGTGCTGGCGAAACGGTACGTCGTCCGCGACGGTGAGGTGCTGTACGCGGACCTCAGTTCCCCCGACCTGATCGACGAGTAGCGTTGTTCGCCCCCCGGGAGGGGTGCGGGGCGATCCAGTCGTGGGTCGTCCTACGAGGTGATTGTTCAATGGGCCACCGCGCACTCGTTGCGTACGAACGAACTGACGGACAGTACACGCTTCATTACTCTCATTGGGGCGCAGCCAACCTGAAGCTCAAGCACCGAATCTCGGCTGAAACCCCGTTCGGTGGCGAGGACACCGACTCGAAGTGGGCGAAACAGCTACTGGCGGAACTGGCCGATGGCCTCGAGGTAGATGCCGTCGACGGCTACCTCGCCGGTGAAGATCGCCCGTCGACGGTCGTCGAGCCGAAGCCCTGCGCCACCGGGCTTACCCTCGACGAGATCGTCGCGGACCATCTCGACTATCTCCACCACGAGGCGTTCTTCGTGGTGTCGACGACATTCGAGGTAGCCGCCTACCGGACACTATGGTTCGGCCTCCAGTACGATTCAGAGACGGTCGACCACGGCGAGACAGTCGGGAACGGGGCGCTTGCGACCGTTCGGTGGCACGACGGCGAGCCGGTCGGCGATGGCCATCTGAAGGGGCAGTTCCGGGCACTGAAAGACGTCGTTGGCGATATGGTCGACAAGGGTGTGTTCACCCAGTCGACGGCTCGCCAGTACCTCAAGCAGAAGCTCGGCGAGTGGATCGGAAAGCGCCAAGAGTTGCGCATCCCGGGCGGTGAAGCACCGTCTCTGGACACGACACTCAGCCGCTCGTAGGGCGATTTGCGTCGAAGCAGATGGTGGTTTTTCTGGGGCAGAAAGGACTGAGCCCCACCATAGGCTCGTGATTGGATGCCCGAGAAACCAGACGACGACCCATTCCACGATTGCGAGTTAGGTCCCGACGCAGTCCTCGGGACGCGCACCTTCCACGATGTCCTGTTCACCGACGATACCGAGACGCCGGTAAACGTGCTAACCGGCGAGACGCCCGCACATTCGCAGGCGACCGTCGAGGAAGCGAAGGCGTTCGCCGCGAGTATCGACACGGACACACCACAAATCGCGCTCCCGGCCTCTGTCGAGACGCAGGTCGAGACCCAGAGCAAGCCCTACACCTCAGCTGCGTTCTTCCACTTCAAGGCGACGGGGACACTCGAACGACACCGTGCCTACCACGCCGCGTACGACTCGGATGCGTTCACCGTCGACTTCGAGGCCGACTACGCGTCGGGCGATCTAACCATCACAGTCGACCGAGCGAACGAGTCCTAAGAATCGACCGCTAGATCAGGTTTTTCGAGCGCCGGCGATGGGTGCCGGCGCAGCAGGAGTGAGCGAGCAATCATTCCCGGTGCGTCGGCGCTTCGAGGTGTTCGAGATGCACATAGTCATTTACAGCCTGGTAGAAGCATCGACAGAAGACGAAGCACTATCCACCGGAAAGACGGTGTTCGACCGCCTGGTCGGCGCGAACCCACACGCCGGCGCAGTCTTCGACTACCACGTGACTTTTGATGAGGAAGACACATCCGTTGCGGGGAAGGCCCGATGGGGTGAACTCCCGACCGCGGCCCCCGTCGACTCCGACGACGGCCAGGACCTCCTCGAGCGTGGCTGGGAGGCGACGAAAGAAGAGTTCGAGCGCAACCTTGAGCGAGTGAAGGAAGCGCTCAACGAGCTCTCCGACGAGGAGATCATGCGTGACGAAGACCTCGCCCGCCACGCGTTCCATCAAGTTGGTGCGTACGACGGCCCGACGATCTTCCTGTACAACGAACACGCGAACGGCATCCGTCACCGCGAACAGCTGGATCAAATCCTCGAAGCAAGCGAGGAGCTCTGGATCGTACCTGCCGACGTCCACTTTTAACAGATGTCCCGGATCACAAACTGGCGACGCGAAAGTCGCACGCTGACGCTCGAGTATCGTAACACCGAGACTGGCGCTCGGGCTGTCCTACACAGAGCGCCAGGCTCCTACCGCTACAAGTGGCGTGGCGCTATCCTCGTCGACGGCTACCCAGTGTGGTCGCAAGGGTACGAGACAAAGGACGCGAAAGCGTTCAGGAACGTTCTCCGCAACCAACCGACTCCCGAACTGAGTTGTCGGGAGTGTCTGGACGGCGACGTGGTCACCGGTGATAAATCGGCTGACGGTGCGAAGGTCCAACGCTGGTTCGAGTGTCGGAACTGTGGGTACGAAGCACCCTCAAGGATTGTGTACGGCGCCGAGCGTTGAGGGACATCCCGCCTTTACCGTGCTAAATATCGGTTTCGTCGAGAACTTTTCTATCGGAATTGTTCCGCTGGTCTTCCAGCCAAGTGCCGATATCTGGAGGAGACTTACTATCAAGTGTTCTATTTAATGACTTTGCACGAGAATTGAATGCCTTCTGTTGGAGATTGAACTTGTCTTCGTTATTCTTTTTGAACGTTACCAGCACAAGCGCGATGTTGTGTTCGTCACCGGCAAAGTACCCAGAAAACGCTCTCGCACCGCTACCATTTCTAGGGGACCATTTGAACTGCCATAAATCACTCTGCAGCGATTTTGCAAAAGCGGCCTCAGGACGCCAAGCATCAAGAAAATCCGTGATTTGGTTTTCCAGCCGTGTCGCCATATGATTCCCCATCGCATCAAGATTCGCTAGAGCTGGCTCAAAGAACACGACGTATCGTCGGCCCATCTATACGAACAGCAAGCAAACAGGAGTAATAAAGGCGAGTGTTAGAATTCGGCCTCAAACTCGTCTTCGTCAGGCAGCATCTCAAGTGCCTCCTCAGGAGAAACAGCTTCAGGAGACTCATTATCGGCTTCGTCTCCGGCTTCTCCTGCCGTGGGAGCGGACATACAAAACCATACACAGTGTGGTCTGATAAACCTTTGCCAGCAGTACAGCACCAATCGACATCCCTCACGGCGAATGACGTTTATTTCTGGGCCGGGATGGGTGGCCCGTCTCAATCGGGCCAGATCCACAGATGAGTCTAGAAATCATCGACCGTCACAGCGAAGCACTGTTCGAGTTCCTCTGGTGTCCCGTCTGCGGGCACGAGGTATTCAGTCACATTCCCTTCGAAGGTGTGTTCTGCAAGAACTGCAACACGCAGGTCGAACTCCAAGAATCCCGAGAGACACGCGGCTACGAGGAGGCCGTCCTCGCCTGCTTCGACACCCACTCGACGTGGAACCTCCACGTCGACGAAAAGCTCCGTCGCGACCTACCCGATGGGTCGGCACGGGTGAAGATCCTCGGCGCACCGGGTGCCTACGAGGTCGACTGGTGGAGTCCAGCACCCGGCGATGACTGGCAGCCGGTCGAACAAGGCGAGTTCGACGATGTCGACGAACCAGCCGATATCTCCCATCTCGCGTAGGAGAAAGCAGTTCCTGTGGCTGTTTTTCGCCCCCTGAGGGGTGCGGGGGTGCTCGAACGAGTAGCTCCCGAACAGACCGATGAGTAGACCTAGCGACACACACTCGATTGAACAGACACGCCCAGCGAGCGACTGCGACATCGCCTACGTCGGGTATCGGCAGAGCGGGCAGGCTATCGTTGAGAAACGTCCCGGCCAAGAACGGCTCACGCCAGAGCGGAGTCTCGCGCTGGTGAATCACAGTCCCTCGGGATTCGAATGGGGATATGGTGGTAGTGGTCCGGCGCAACTCGCGCTCGCACTCCTCCTCGACTACACGGATGACGAAGCGTTCGCTCTCGACCACTACCAGGCATTCAAAACCGAGGTCGTGAGCCAGCTGGACTGCGCTGGGTCTGGTGAACGCTGGCGACTCACGGGACCCGAGATCGACGCAGTCCTTCACGAAACACCCGGCGAGCCGGTCGCACCGTCCATCTGAACTAATCACCGAGAGTAACCATGTCAGAACACACCCCACCATCTCGTGCAGATGACGAATCGGCTGAATCGAATGAACAGACGACACGAACGGAGTACGTCGAACGCAGTGACGTCGGCGTCTCCCTCACCGTGAAGCTCAAACGTGGAACCGGTACCAGGGATCAGGACGAGGTAATCGCGAAAGCGAAAGGCAAGACCCTCGAAGACGCTCGCGAGGACATGGAAATCCTTCGGGAGTACATCCACGATCTCGCGGAGGACGCCCGCCAGATCCAGCCAGCAGACCCACACAAAGAGTAATACTTTTGTCTGTTGCACAAATTTGTGTAGCTATAGAATGTATGAAGTGTGCGGTGAGAAGGAATTCAAGGTCCTCCTCGCGCTCGATCCAGGCGATTCCATCTCCGGCGTCGCGCGGAAGATCGACGAGAACCGGGAGACGATTCGGCGCGTCGTGAACCACCTCGAGGAGGCCGGCTACGTCGTGTATGATGATGGTCTCCAGTTCCTTGATCAGACGATTCGGGATGTCGGGCTCGAGTTCCTGGCCGCAGCAGCGGCTACCTCGCCGCCGTCAATCCCGGAGGCGTACGTCCTTCCGCAGTTCGCAGGCATGGACTACGCATTCACCGCTATCGATGCAGTCTACGTCTGGACTCGCGGTGGCTATCAGGTCGCTCGCGAGCCGGATGATTATCCGCTGTTCATCGCCGTCCACGAGTCAGATTTTGACGCCTGGACGGCGTTCTTCGACCGATTTGGGATCCCGACTGCGGAGGAACGCCAACCTGCCGACGAATTCGACGGTGCCATCCAGATCGTTCTCGAGCCCCGTTCAGAAGTCGAGGCCAAGATGGTCGACGGACGACCCGTCATCCCGCTCCAAGAAACCGTGGCGTTCGCAAACGAATACTACGCAACCTTCGAGTCCGCACTCGACATACTCGGCCGGATGTACGACGATGTCGATACAGATGCGAACTATCGCATGGAGCCTGCCTGAAATGAGTCAGGAAGACCGCAGTGAGGCGCTCATCCAAGTACTCGAAGAACTGGAACAGTCCGACATCGGATTCGTCCTCGTTGGTGGGTACGCGATCAGTCAGTTCGAACCGCGATTCTCGACCGACCTGGATCTCGTCATCGCCCCGGATGACTACGACGACGTCGTGGCATTCCTCGAAGCACGCGGTTTCGAACGGACGACCGAGCTCGAAGTTCCACCGGAAGAGACCATCTATAATCGGGAAATCGACGTCTTTGAACGGACCGAAGGACTCCCCCACCCGGTCGGCGTCGACATTCTCGTGAATGGGCTTGGCTGTCGGCAAACCGAGGCGGAATGGTCGTTCGACTATTTGCGTGACCACAGTACTGAAACGACGATTTCGGGCGGGATCCGGACGACGACCGCACGAGCAGCTGACGGAGAAATCCTCGTCGCCGCGAAACTCCATAGCGGCCGAAAGACGGATCTCGCTGATGTCCTCGCCGCTATCCCAGCGATCGACCTCGATGGCGTCGAGTCGCATCTCCACCGCGGCGATGCTGATGCCCTCCGGTCGCAGCTCAGTGAGGCCCAAGCCTTCATCGAAGAAGGTGGGCTGGATCACCGATTCAAGAGCATGTTCGGCCAATCGTCGGCATCAGCCGACGACATCGAGACGCTCCTCGAATTCCTCAAGCGACAGCAGAAGTAAAATAGCGTTTTCCAGGCCTACAGCGACGGTATCTGTGCGTAGCTATCGCTGAGAAGGGACGCCCAGAGAGAACCGACGCTGTTTGTCCTCGCCTCAGCGGGAGCGGAGGCGACCATCTATGAGCGACACAGGAGGGCACGACCCAGACTCGAACGAACTGTCACCAGAACAACGCCTCGAACCCCAGAATACGCGACTCATCAACGCCGGCATCGTGACGATTCACGATATGGAGACGCTGCGAGCGTGCGTCGCCTACGAGAACGCGAACAAGCAGCGTGTCCAGATCCTACGCCGGCTCGAAGATCGGGCCAGCGAAATCCGCGCACAAGACGACTGACGCGACAGCGAGGGTTGTTTGTCGGGGCCTCGGTAGATGGAGGCTCGAGTCACCTTCTCCGCCCTAACGGGTGGAGCTTGTCGGTGGACTCCCGTTCTGGCCAACCCTATCGGTTGGCAGGCGAGTAGCTGCCATTCACGTTCAGCGTCCCCGACTTTAGGGCGAGGTGACGTGTCGCCCCTCCGTGCGGAGACTTTTGCCCCGCACGGAGTAGCCTAAATCCGATGTTCTTTGCCGCGTTGTAGTCTGCATTGACTTCGTAGCCGCACTTCTGACAGCAGAATTTCGCTTGCGACGGACGGTTCTCGTTCAGCGTCGTCCCGCACTTCGAGCAACGCTTAGACGTGTACGCCGGGTCTACCTGCGTGGCGTCGATACCCTCCGCTTCGGCCTTGTACGCCGTGTAGGAGCGTGTCATAGAATCCATCTCATAGCTTCTCACAGCCCGGTTCGTTTCCTCGCTCGTAGTTGGTGATGGCGACAACGATCCGGAGACACAGCGCAAGAAATACTTCCGTTCGTGCGTGGACACGGCCTCGGGCGCGGACGTGCCCGAGGCCGCAGTCCTTGACTGCATCGTTGGTTCGTTCGACTCCTGTCCGGTTGTTGTACGTCTCCTCCAAGACGGATTGTTTCAGCTGAACGTCCTCGCTGTGTTCGGTGATGCGGTCTTCGACCCTGTACTCGATGTCCTTCGGGTCATCAGTGTTTCGCGGATTGTATGGAGCGATTGGCACGACCCCTGCGGCCAGCAGGAGGTCGTGCCAATCGAGGATGTCGTAGGCACTGTCTCCAAGCATCCAGATCGGTGTATCGACGGCGAGCGCGTCACGGGTGACGCGCATCGCCGTCTCTTTGTCTGCTTGTTTGGCCTGTGTGAACTCCGCTGCTATCGGGATCTTTGCGCCGGTCGAGACGATCGTACAGCCGAAGCCGTAGTAGTACTCCTCAGCCGTTGGATCGTAGTTCCATGACGCTGCATCGTTGTATTGAATCGCTTCAACGTGTGTCGAATCGATGGAGTACGTGGAGTCGAGCAGGCCGCGGGCGGCGGCCTGCTCGACGAGACTGTCGAAGACATCGTCGATAACGTGTTCGAGATCGGTGAGAAAGCGATCAACCGTGTCTCTTGATGGCGGTTTGTCGAGCCCGCAATAGTACCAGACAAGGCCGTTCTGAAGTTCTCGTGCAACCGGGCGTGTCCCGTAGACATCCTCGTAGTAGCAGTGCAGAAAGCCGCGAAAGAGGTCTGGTGGCTGATGCACTCGTGTTCGCCCCCGCTTCGAGGGGGCGAACACGTCGTACTCCAGCAGAAACTCGAACTCAAGATGCTCGAACAGCGGTACTGTCTCGGTAGCCGCCGCATTCAAGAAGTCGTCTACCGAAGCTACGTCTTGCAGGGTGCTGGCGCTCGTAGACACAGTTCCAACACCCTGCTGCCTTCTCTGAGAACGTTTCTATGACACGCTCCGTGTAGTCGTACAGGCGTCGGAACGCCCACGCATGGAACTTCTTCGCACCCTGCAGACGGTCGCGGATGTCCGTCAACTCCTCGAAGGCGATGGTGTCGCAGTCGTGTGTTACCGCCTCTTGGACGATGGCTTTCGAGATGCGGTGTAGGTAGTCCTCTACCCACCGCGTCTCGCGGTCGCCTATCCGTTCGATGGTCCGATGGGCTGACTCTGTGCCCGTCTGTTGAAGGGTGCCACGCACCCGCTCGTACTCCCGGCGACGATGGTTGAGGTAGTCGCCGCTCCAGAACATCCCAGTTGACGTGACGGCAATCTGTTCGATACCGAGGTCCACGCCGAGGACTGTGCTGTTCTCGGCGTCGCCTTGGTCCGGTATCTCGGACTCTACATCGGCCTTCGTTCCGATGTGGAGGAAAAAGGTGTCCGTCGTCTCGCGGTATTGGAGCGTCGCACCCGTCACCTCGTAGTCGTCGTCGCGGAGGTACTTCGTATGCGGATTATCTCCCTCCGGCGGCAGGACGTACTCGGCTTCGATACGCCCGTTCACCGTGGAAAGGGATACGCTGTCGTCGTGGAACGTCGCACTCCGTTTGTCGTATCGGATGGATGTCGTCGTGAAGTGTGGTTGTGACGCCTTCTTGCCGTTCCGCCAGCGGGCGACGACGCCCTTGATGGCTTCGGCGGCCTGGTTGCGTGCGGATTGAACGAGGTTGGCTTGAAGCCGTGTCTGTTCTCGAACGTCGGAGTACGTCCGGTCGTGGAGTTTTGTCTTCGAGGTGGGCTTGTAGTCGTCCTTCCATGCTTCTTGGACGACGTAGTTGCACGCCCACAGATACTCCTCGACGGTTTCGTGGAGGAGAGTCGCGTCGCTGTTATCCATGTCGAGTTTGACGACGACCGTGCGACGCACCTCCGCCATACTTCATATGTAGTTCCTAACATTCATATAGGTCACGTTTGGTGTGGGGAGTCGGTCAGCCATCGAACGGCGGTTGTTTCTCGCCGTGTCGCGTTCCTCCCCGCGGTAAACGGTGGGGTTTCCCGCTTGTATCTTGATGATTATGTTCAGCGGTCGGCCGCACCAGATCCAGTCAGGTCGACGGTGACAGCGATGTTCGTCACGGAACGCTGGCCCGAGACGGCCTACGAGTGTGGGTCGTGTGAGGCGCTGTTCGACACGGCACAAGAGCACGCCCTCCACTGCTGGGACGACCATCCATGGGTGCCGAATCCTGAACAGGTGCGCCGTCGACGCCACGCCGACGAGTGAATTCAAGAGCCGAAGCCAGATGTCGGGACCGTCCAGATGATTAACCAACAGTACTGGATTCTTGGGCGGGGTGTTGGTTAAGAAGTTGTTTTTGCGCCCGTGAGAGGGGCGCAGGGCGCGTGATGAGAGCGCCGTCGCGGGTGACGAATTCGATTTCGAGGTGACTGCAATGAAAGACCCAGAATCCAGAACCGTGTTCGCTGGCGTCGACGGACGAACCGATACAGAACTACCCGACTGGTACCGCCGGAAGAAAATGGTCGACGAACCGAAGTCCTTCGCCGAGACGATTCGTGACCTCCCGCAGGCCGTCGAGACGACAGTCGCATACCGGAATCCCTACTCCGACGAGTGGGTCGAAACGGATCGCTTCAACGCCTTGGTCGAGCCGACGAGAGCGCGCGACCACGCGACAGACGATGAGCCCAACGCAGACCCACTATTTCACGTCCCCACGGACAGCTACGCGATCATCAACCCGGTCGACGTGTACAGGCCCTTGGAAGAGGTCCTTCGCGAGGAAACCATCGACGGGACGCCCCTCGGCGATGTGATGTTCGGCGAGATCCGGCGCTACCGGGGCGGCGGCGAGGTCCACATGGACGTGATGTTCGACGGCCTCGAAGTCCGGCTGCCGGGGCGGTCGGACCCGATCACGATGGGCGTGACCTCCGGTTACGACTTCTTCGGTGAGCACGCCGTCTACGTGGAGGGATTCGCTCAGGACGGGTACTGCTCGAATTCGATGCGCTCGCTCACCGATAAGGAGGTCATCAAGCACGTCGGAGACGTTCGGGACTTCCGGACCTGGTGGGAGGAGATTCTCGCCCAGGTCGAACTCGTCGCCGACGACCTCTTCGAGTTCATCCGAGATGCCCAGGAAATCGATCTCGAGTTCGCCGAGCTCCCGTTCACCGTCACCGAGTTTTACAGCCTACTGGGATTCCCGGACTACCTCGCAGAGCGTGCTGCCGAGGATGCCGAGGCGAACGCGGCGTCACCGTTCGAGATCGATATGTGGACGCTGCACTCCGGCGCGACGTACGCGCTCACCCACTTTTTCCAGGGGAAAGAGGGCACGTCCCTCGACCAGTACGTCCGCGTTGCGAACGACATCCTGTTCAACCCGGAGGGCACGATCGAGCGCGTCGAACGAGCCTACGAGGAGCAGCTGGAGGCGGACGGCGACGACGGGTCGCAGGCGTCGCTCGCCGGCGAGCGGGCGCTCGCGAGCATCGAGCGTGTGAACGAAGACCTGCAGGCCAACGTCGAGCAGTTCGAAGCACGTGAAGAGGCGCTTCGCGAGCGGTTCCAGCAGGTGACGAACTAGCGCAGTCATCCGTTTTCGCGTTTCCATATGGCAAACGAAAACGCCCAGCAGCAGTGTCCGGTCTGTGATCGCCGAATCGCGAGCGTGACAATCGTCGGGCCGAGTGAAGCAGTGGTCACGCCGTGCGGGCATCGTATCGTTCCCCACCGACTCGACTGAAGGCCTGACTCACCGCTGAGCGGACACGGTGGCTACGTCGTCTCTATATTAACCAACGATGTGCGGGTTCTGGAGATTAGTGTTGGTTAATAGCGGACTGCGGCTCCGTTTATTGCCCCTCAGAGAGGGTGCAGGGCGGCTGGATTCGCCCTCGCAGCCCATGTTCATGTCGCTCGAAATCAGCTCCAGCAGCAGTACTGATCGCGACATCACCGCTGCCAGACAAGCCGACGTCGTGGCATTCCTCCATCGAGCGCCGTTCGCTCTGGATGCGTATCGGCTCGGATTCCTGCCTGGGTTCCGAGAAGACTGTGGGTACCAGCAGACCCAGTATCAGGACCTGAACATCCCCGTCGGGATGCTCGATAACGACTTTCGGGATCCCGATCTGGCTCGGTACGTCGCCCGATTTTTCGAATACGAACCCAAGGTTGGCGTGATCGGAGATGTGTACGAGGGAGACGACGTCGACGAGTACGTGGCGGCTGCCCGCGAAATTCAGGCGAGTTATCCCGACGCAGAACTCGTCATCGTCCCGAAGTGCCGCGAGGTGATCGACACGATCCCGAACGACCTCGTGCTCGGCTACTCGCGGGGGTACGCCGACCGATTGGCGCACGAGTTCTCCGAGCCGACCGACTGGCGTGGCCGCCGTGTGCACATTCTCGGGGGGAGCCCGCTGAAACAGTGGGACGTCATCCAACAGCTGACCCGACCGACACTAACCGACGACCCACCGGCCGACATCGTCGGCCTCGATTGGAACGGGCTGCATCGCGGCGCGCAGTTCGGGGAATTCTGGACAGCTGATGGGTGGGATGACAGCGGTCGTGACGCCTCCCACGTCACAGTTCGGAAGACAGTCCGCCACAGTCTCGCCCACATCAAGGCCTTCTGGCAGTCTCACGGTGTCTGGCCCGACTCGACACCACATAACGATACTCTGGAAATCGAGTACGAGGGCCCGTCACCAACCGATCTCAATAGTGCTGCGTGTACCGAATGCGAAGCGAACGTCTGGACGACTCAGCGCGGTCCCTTCATCGCTGAGTATGATACCGGCGTGCTCTGTGGCTACTGCAGCTACGAGTGCTACTTCTCACATCGCCATCGGAACAACCTCGAGGAGATCGCCAGCGAGCAGAGCGTGTACATTCCGCCGGCGTGACGCCACGAGTGTTTTTTCGCGCCCCGGAGGGGGCGAGGGCTCGATCCAGAAAGTCCTCCGAGAAGGTAATTTTCCGTGAGTCAACAACAGCGTCCGAACGACGTCTCGATCGATTCGATTCCAGTCGACGTACCGAACACCCAATCAAGCGAGGTCGACCCCGCTGAGGTACCCGAGGAAATCCGATCAATCACCCGTGGACTCGCAAGTGAGCAGCCGCCGACGAACCCGCTCGTTGTCCTAAAAGCGGCTCGCTGGTGGTACATCCACGGGAAAGGCGGAACCGATCCCGCCTTTCAGTGGGCCATCGAGTGGGCGCGACACCTCGCGACCGACACGCCTAGCGACGTGGACCAGTTCGACGCGTTCCTCGAGTATCTCGTCGCGGTCGGCTTCGCTGACGAGACCCACGAACTCCGGTGACCGCCGCCGCGAGTTTTTTGTGCGCCCCCAAGGGGTGCGGCGCGTCCTGAACTGACGCAGTCGCCGTGAACTCGATTCGGTGAACACAATGGCTACGACCACTGACTCGTCGGTCTCGTTCGAGGAGACCGACACCCGACACGACGAGATGCACAGTACCATCGAAGCCTGGATCGACGACCTCGTCGACCACGTCGACGACGCGCAGGCCAGCGCGGAGTTCCAGGAGTGGCTTGACGTCCAATCTCGGTTCCACGACTACTCCCATCGGAACACGCTGCTCATCAACCTCCAGTGTCCCGAGGCGACGAAGGTCGCCGGGTACAACACCTGGCGGAATGAGTTCGACCGGCACGTCCAGGAAGGTGAGTCCGCCATCTGGATCTGGGCCCCGATCATTACGAAGCAGTGTCCCAAGTGTGAGAACTCGCCTAGCTACCACGAACAAAGCGACTGTGAGTACGACGAGACGGCGCCGGACGAGTGGTCGAAAGGGCTCGTCGGCTTCAAACCAACGGCTGTGTTCGACGTGTCTCAGACCGAGGGTGAGCCGCTCCCCGAACTGGAGACTGAGGCGACTGGCGATGCCGACGACCTGGTGCCTGTACTCACGAACGTAGCGGATGAACTCGGAGTGTCGGTCCGCATCGTCGACTCTGCCGACTGGGAGCATGGCGACGCGAAGGGCGTCTGCAAATACCGGAGTAAGCGTGATCTTCAACCAATCGTCGAGGCCAAAGCCCGCTCGAATCAAGCCGACCTCGCCGTGACGCTGATCCATGAGTACGCCCACGCACTCCTCCACGCTGATGTCACCGACGAGACCGAGCGATCGAAACGCGAGGTTGAGGCCGAGGCAGTCACGTACATTGTCGGGCGGTATTTCGAGTTGGATACGAGCGGGTCCGCGTTCTACCTCGCCGCCTGGCAGGACGACGACGCAGACGCGATTCAGGAGCGGCTTGGTCGAATCGGGTCGACCGCTGAGGAGCTCATCGAAACCGTCGACGAGTAACGAGTTTGTGTCTCTCCGGCAGACGAAGTTACAGAGGTTTCTGCAGTAGTGTGTTTCAGGAGTTGTTTTTCTCGCCGCGAAGGGTGGCGGCGTGACTGCACTCGTCACGTCGGACAGACCCAGACTAATCCATGTCCGGACGGAATTCAATCGAGGCAGAAGAGACAGACCGAGGCGAACACGAACGAGATGGATACGCCCCTGATGGCGGCGTTGTCGCTACTGTTCCAACGACCACGACCCTCGGAGGAGATGTGCAGCAGCCGACGGTTGGCGATGACGAACACCAGGAGGACAGCGATCCTCGTACCGAGCGTGCTCGAACGGAGGAAATGGACGTCTCGTTACTCAGGAAAGGTGGTGTGTACGATGTGGAGTCGGCGTCGGGGAACACCTATGAGGTCGACGTCGCGAGCAAGACGTGTACGTGTCCAGACTTTACGAAGCGCCAGCCGAGCGGTGGCTGTAAGCACCTACGGCGGGTCGACATCGAGATTCGGAGCGGGAGCGTCCCACGTCCAGATGGACGGCTTCCGGCGACAGTAGACGTGAGGGAGCAGCTTTCGGAACGGATTCTCGAACTAGAGCAGGAAATCGACGAACGAGAAGCCCGGCGGAGGGAACTCGAAGCAACAGTGGCGGTCCTCGAAGAGCTCTCGATACGATAAATACCCAGATTAACCAACATCACTAAGATTCCAGTGCCAGTGTTGGTTAATACGCCGTGACCCATGTCTTACTCGCCACCATCCCCACCGCAAGAAATCCCCGACGACGTCGTGGAGATGCTCAATGAGCAATCACCAGAGGTGCTCAAGCATATCGCCCAGTACGCCGAGGAGCTCGCCGAACATCGCGAACGCGAAGCCCGACTAGCCGAACAGGACGAGGAAGAACAGATCGAGGACCGACCGGAGGATCGTCCGGACGACGTCCCCTCGAAGGCTACAATCACGATCAAGGAGATCAACGACAACCGCTACTACTACTGGCAGTGGCGGGAAGGCGAGAAGGTGCGCTCAAAGTATAAAGGACCGGTCAGTCCAGACGATTAGCTAGTCTGGTTCTCTCGTGAACAACCCCCCTGATTCGAAGTGAGCTTAATCGCTTCTCAGAAGATTTGACACCCCTGATTCGGAATGAGCTTCAGTAGAAGGGTTCTAGGTAGAACGAACCTCATGATGCTTGATTAAATCTCGTAGGTCCCGTTGTGAAGTTCTGAAAGCCGTTCATCGCTCTCTACAACTGCCTTCATTACTACATCTTTGTCCTTGATAAGCTGGTGTTCCAGATAAACACCCTGTTTGTGTCCGCCACCGACCTGGTGAGACTCAGAGATTCCCATTAGCGCGAACGTGCTGAGAATCTGGCTCACTCGATCATATGAGAGAGGATCAGCACCGACGTCACCACAGGTCGTCTCGTATTGACTGTAGATACCAGAGGTGCGGAAGCGGCGATTATTCGAGCCAGTCAAGCGACCGAGAGTGTAGAGAACGAGTTTAGACTGTGGTGAGGTGCTTTCGATCGTCTCCTTGACTCGATTAACCTCTGCACGCTTGACTGCTTTGTCGACATGTTTTGGACTAACGACCTCGGCATCGGCGTCGTCAGCGATGTCACCAGCAATTCGTAGGACGTCGACTGCCTTTCTCGCATCACCGTGTTCATCCGCCGACCGGTCGGCAGTCTCGGTTATGACGCCGTCTTGAACGACACCATCATGGAACGCGTCTCGTCGATATTCCAGGATCTGCTCGATCTGATCGCTTTGGTATGGTTCAAAGACGAAGTCCGTCGTCCGCATCGAACTCTGAACGCGTGCGTTGAGTTTTTGTCCGAAATCGATATCGTTGCTGATAGCAATGATTCCGATATATGCATCGGTGTGACCAGCTTCTCGAGCTCGCGAGAGTTCATGGAGGAGCCCCTCAGCGTTATCAACCATGTCGATCTCGTCAAGGATGACAATGAGCCCATCGTAGTACTCGTCGATAATGTCGTAGGCGTAATCGTAGTACTCGGCGGAACCTAAACCGATACGAGGGATATCTATATCAGAATCAGATTTGTCGCTTAGCGCACGAGCGATTGTTCGGGCCACTCGTGTTTCGGTATTATTCTTCTTGCACTCAACGTAGACGCTTGCAGCGGGAACGTTACGTGCCGTGGCAGTATCAACGAGACGGTCGGACACGTGACGGCTGACAAGTGATTTTCCAGTTCCGGTTTCGCCATAAATGACGACGTGGTTTGGTTGTGATTCGTGAATGAGGTGTCGGATTTCTCCAGCTACCGATTGGATTTCCGTGTCACGACCGACGATGCGATCAGGGCCAGGAACTGTTCCAATTGAGAGTAAATCTCGATCTGCCCAGATCTGAGTTGAAGAACCGTCTTCATTGCCCTCCCGAACGAACAACGGGTCATTTGCCGGATCGTCCGAGTCTTGTCGTTGGATTTCCTCCGAGGCCGACGAGATTTCAGAAGCAGAACTGCCCTCCCTGTTTGTATCGAAATCATCCAGCTGCTGGTCCGTGATAGACGAATCACCTCCACCATCTGGTTCTTCATTGTCTGTCATAGATTCATCCTGGGAAGGAACCTACTTAGTCGTTACTCCCCTCGTTCGGAATGAGATTCGTTGGATATCGGTACTAAACAGCGGAAAATCGATAGGTGACATCACCATACCTGATGATACCCGATTCAGAGTGAGCTATTTCCTAGAACGAGAGGATTGCCAGCAGCTCAAATGATCAGCGGGTTCAGATCAACCCCCTCGTTCGGAATGAGGTAGTACAAGTTGGTCCATCATCCAAGGATTGGCAATGCTGTAGAGACCCCCCTGATTCGGAGTGAGCTATCACCGAACTAATGGACGATATTGATGCCAGCTTAATCAAGATGGATGTAGATTGGAGTTGGAAGGACACACCCCCCTGATTCGGAATGAGATCCCGTAAGACTAACCGTATGGGCGCGATCTTCTAACAACCAACTAGGCGGTCCTTAACTAGGACGAGTCATTCTCTCCAAATCGAAAGACAGCGTAGACTTTCAAGATTAACCGTCTAGTTATAACCCTAGCTTTATTACCTAGCCAGACTAAAATTCCACTAAGTGAAATACAGCACTAGTTAGGAGTATTAGTGAATACACCTAACACTGGAAGTACAGCTCTTCTATCCCTTGAATTGAAGCAGTAAATTATACGTCGAGAGCGTATATCCGATCAATCCATTACTGAAACCTCCTCATCGGGTGGAAATTCACCTTCTAATCAGGCGGTATAGAGGGTATCATCTCATTCCGAACGAGGGGGGTGTGTGGTTCCACTCGTATCTTGTTGTAACTACAGGGGTAGAATGAGGTGATCTTAGTCGTTCGTGTCTTATCTTCGTGAGTAAGGGCGACACGTTCTCGTGACGCCTTCTCGTCATCGACGCCTACGAGATTTCGACGCGGGTCAACAATCCCGGAAACGACAATCCGCAGGTTATCGAACCGCTGGACCACGAGCAGTCCGGACTCGGTGAATTCAGTTCGGGGTAGCTGTCGAGTTCCTCGTCGTTACTGCATTGGCGATGCAGCTGCCGAATCGACGAGTGAATACTCTCGATCTCGACTCGTGCCTTCCGCTTTGAGGAGGTTGTACTGAGCCATCTTGGAGAGGTACGTCCGGACGGTCCGTTTCGTTCGAGGGTCATCGACGTCCTCGGAATAGCGCTCGTGGATCTCGCTCGGCCCGACCGGGCCGTGCTCGCGCACGATGTCGTAGACGACGCGCTGGTGCGGAGTGAGTGAGTCGAGGCTCTTCTGCTTAATCTGGGCGCGGGCATCCTCGGCGGCGTCCAGGAGGATGTCGTTGGTGATCCGCTCCTGGTTCTCGCGGTCGGCCTTGCTGGCCGCTGTTCGAAGGATGCCGATTGCGAGGCGGGCGTCGCCGGCGGCCGCATCGGCGATGCGGTAGAGCTGGTCGTCAGTGATAACGTCCTCGTCGAGACCCCACTTCGCCCGCGCACTCAGAATGTCGTACAGCTGCTCATCGTGGTACTTGTCCATCCGGACGTGTTCGCTGGAGCGCAGCCGGCTCACGAGGCGGTCGTCGACGCGGCTGAACAGTTCCTCTTCCTTGTTCGCGATGCAGATGATCGCGAACTGCGGGAGGCTGTGGAGGTCGTAGATGACGCTGGGGTCTTCGAGCTGGTCGACCTCGTCAAGGATGACGACGGTTCGCGGGCCGTCGTGCTGCTGGAGACGGTCGACGAGTTCGTCGTGGGGCGTCGACTGCCGGTGGATGTCGATGGTCGCGCCGAGGTCGTCGAGAATCTGGTAGAGCGTGCGGAACCGGGTGTAGTTGCGCCAGCAGTTGACGTAGATGGCCTCGACGTCGAGGACCTCTTCTCGAAGTCGTTCCGTGACGAACTTCGAGATGCACGTCTTGCCGGCGCCGCTGGGTCCGGTGACAATAGCGGTGTCGGCGGGCTCTCCGTTCGTGATGGGCTCAAGAACGCTGGAGAGGTGATTGACCTCGGCGTCGCGATGCTCGACTTCCCGAGGGACGAATCCGGCCCGGAGGACGCGAGCATCGCGAATCATCTGTCTCTGACAGACTGATTTCGGGTCAGGTTACAAAAGCCTGACCGGGTCGTTTCCGGAAACTGCATCCTCCCGATTCTGTAATTAGATTCCTCGCGTTGTGTCTGCCTCTTTTCCCAATCGCGGAGAGATGCTTCCGGAAATTCTCTGAAAATTCGAGATTTCCTGAATCTGTGAGTGAGTACCTCGGGACTTATTTCGTATTTGACCGTTCGCGTTTCTGGAAACGTCCTCGGAAAGTCTGTACCGGGGTGGTAGATCCAGTCACGGGGTGCCCTTGACACCTATATTGTTGAAACTCGGAAACGACCCGGATTCACACTTCAGGACGGCACACATAGTGGGGGTACTGGCGCCGTGATATTCCAAGTGTTGTCCTTCCTACCATGATCGATTTCGAGGAGCAGATCCCGTCGATACTCGCAGCCGATACTAACGACCTCTATGAGCGTGATCCTGAGACGTTTTTTGCAGCCCATATTGGCTTCTGTCCGCGCCAGCTATACGTCAACAAGCTCGGGCTCTCGAAATCCAAAACGTACTGGGGCAAGTATCGTGCGTCGCGTCTGATCCAGAACTACTTCGAGCAACAGCTCAGCGATCGCAATCCGACACTGGAGACCGAAGTAAGCTTGAATATTGACGAGGGCCCTGTCCGATTTCTCGGTCGGTGTACCCTGTATGATCCCGCCGACGAAATTGCGTACGTGCTGAAGGTACGGAACGGCTGGTACAAATTCTCCCCACCGATCGACCGCCATCTCGACCAGCTTCACATCTATATGCAGGGATTAGGAGTTGAGCAAGGAAAACTCGTGTACGTTTCAAAAAACGACCTCAGCGATATTCGGGAATGGCCGTGTCCAGACGCTGACTCGTCTGCCATCCAGTTCGACGAATCACGATATGAGCAGTTAGTCACGAAGGCAAAGCGGATTCGCAACCAGATCTGGACGCACGGCATTGCGACAAGTGAGGCCGAAATTCCACTTGAGAAATGCGGCTGCTACTTTTGCCAAGAGGAATCGTTGGCTTTCCCGGATGCAGTGCATCCAATGTCGGACGGGTCTGGTGAGCCAGCTCTCGATACGTCTGAAAATAGGGGTTGCATGGCAGAGGAGACTGTCGAGACCGGCGTAGCTGATTCGACTGACCAGACCTCTTCTACCGAAGCGGAAACCAGGGATCTGCTTGATGTGCCTGATTCGAACGATACTCGTATTTTGGACGTGGATCGTTATCATATCCCGGCGGCATTGCGTGACTTGGATATTTGGGTTGTCTGGGATGGCCGGTCGAAAGTCGCTCTCGCGCCTTGGCAGGCGGACACAATGTATCCGTGTGAATGGGCCGCTTCAAAGGACGTGAATCCACGCCGGGGCTTCCAAAAAGCGAAGATGGTAGCAGAGCTTCCGCTTCGTGAGATTCATCGTGCGTGGCCGTTCCCCGATGGTGAGGATCTTCCCGAGGCTGTGCATCCAGCGGTTCTCCTCCCACATGATCCACCAGATCCTCCGCTCTCGTTCGTGGATTTCGATGATGTTCGGGATCCAGAGACGGGTGAGGTATCAGACGAGGTAGCAACTCTCGTTGATGCGCTTGATGGATACACAGAGGTAAGTCAGAGTGGGACAGGGCTCCACGTGTATGTGCGCGGTCGTCTTCCGGAGGGGGTCGGGGCCTTTGCGACGGCCCTTTCCCAGCGCGGCGCCTTGGAAATCTACGATCACGCGCGATTCACTGGTGGGACATGGCGACATGTCGCCGGGACTCCACTCGATAGCGTTCCTGAGGCGACGGATGTCCTCGCTGCAATCGTTTCCCGGTACTAGTCCCGATATTGTTTTGCCAATTCGCGGATTTTCTCTTTTTTCTTCCTGATGTTCACCGAATGCCACCTCGAAAATTCTTCTATAGAAATGTTTGTTCGAGCCCCCACTTTGCCCGAGCACTCAGGATGGCGTACAACTGCTCGTCGTGGTACTTATCCATCCGGACGTGTTCACTCGAACGGAGCCGACTCACGAGGCGGTCGTCGACGCGGCTGAACAGCTCTTCTTCTTTGTTCGCGATACAGATGATCGATACGCCGCCGACAGGCGACGGCTGAGCCGAATACTCCACTTTCACTCCGGTAGGCTGTTACTTATCAATCTCGCATACAATAGGCTATATGTGGCGAATCAGGTCACTCGAACCTATGTTGCGTCCATTCACAACCACCAACAGGTGTGTGAAGACCTCGATTCGCTCGGGTTTGCGGCCTCAAAACTTTGGAACGTCGCTCGGTGGACCTGCGACCGTATCTGGGACGAAACCGGCACGATACCAGACCACGGTGCTCTCAAAGCGTACCTCAAGAACAACGAACGCTACGCGGATTTGAACGCACAATCCAGTCAGGCAATTCTCGAAGAATTGGCTGAAGCGTTCGACTCGTGGTACACACTCCGTGGGAACGGTGACAAGAAGGCGAACCCGCCCGGCTACCGCAAGCACGGTGATGACCACCCACGCTCGACGGTCACGTTCAAAGAGGATGGGTTCAAGCACGACCCCGACCACGATCGGATTCGACTCTCGAAGGGGCAGAATCTGAAAGATGGGCGTCAAGACTTTATTCTCTGTGAGTACGCTGTTGACCCGGATGTGACCGTCCAGAACGTCCAGCAGGTCAGAGCTGTCTGGACCGGCACCGACTGGGAGTTGCATATTGTGTGTAACGTCGAACGAGACGACCCGGACCCACCCGGCGACCGAGTGGCCGGTATCGACCTCGGTATCTGCAACTTCGCCGCCGTTGCGGTTGGCGACGACGCTTTGCTGTATCCCGGTGGCGCACTCAAAGAGGATGATTACTACTTCCAGAAACAGCGGGCGAAGTGCGACGATAGTTCCTCCCGCAAAGCACAACGGCTGGACCGCAAGCGTGGCGAGCGCCGGACACACTTTTTCCACGCTGTCTCGAAGGACATAGTAGCCGAGTGCGCCGCCCGAAACGTCGGAACGATTGTCGTGGGCGATCTGACTGGTATCCGCGAGAACACAGACTGGGGTGACCACGGCAACCTCGATCTCCATGGGTGGGCGTTCGACAATTTTACGCAGATGCTGGAATACAAAGCGGCCGAATACGGCATCAGTGTTGAGCGCGTGGACGAACGTGGTACCTCCAAGTCCTGTGGTTCGTGCGGGACCATCGACGACAGCCAGCGTGTTGAACGTGGGCTGTACGTGTGTGACGAGTGTGGGCTGGTCGCTAATGCCGATGTGAACGGGGCCGAGAACATCCGACAGAAGGTACTCCCAAATCTCGCCTGTGACGGGGGAGATAGGGATAACGGCTGGATGGCACAGCCAGCGGTGCGCCTGTTCGACACATCGACGGGGAGGATAGCCCCTCAAGAACAGGTGACCCGCGAACCATAATCTCCCAACGCTCGGGAAACCGCGCGGAGAACGGCGCGGAGGATGTCATACGGAGGTGAGTCAAATCAGACCACGTGTACGTGCGTGGCCGTCTCCCAGAGGGGATCGGGGCCTTTGCGACGTCGCTTTCCCAGCGTGGCGCCCTCGAGATCTACGATCACTCGCGATTCACCGGTGGAACGTGGCGCCACGTCGCTGGGACTCCACTCGATAGAGTTCCTGAGGCGACGGATGTCCTCGAGGCAATCGTCTCCCAGTACTAGCCCTGGTCTTGCTTTGCCAATTCACGGATCTTCTCTTTCGTTTCTTCCTGATGTTCACCGAATGCCACCTCGAAAATCCCTCTATAGAAATGTTTGTTCTTCTCGAGCGTGATGTCCTCACGCTTCAGCTGCTTCTTTAACCGAGTGAATGTTACCTCGATTTCTTCACTCTGCTCCGGCTCAACGTATATAGTGGCCGAATCCCAATCCTCTCTGATGTTCAGTTGTTCGTCGTCTGATTCCTCGGTCGGCGATTTAGTCTCCGCTGTAGGGGCCTCTCTCTGCTGACGTGATTGGTCTTCGGTTACTGTTGTCGGATCACCGTCTCGGCTTTTTCCGTCCGGTGTGGTCTCTGTCGGCTCGTCGTCGGCCGTGGCTTCCTCGTCGTCTGCTTCCTCTGACGGATCCTCAAATCGCTCGTCCATTCCTCGGGGCATCCTTACACCTCCACCTGCGTTTTGTCGAACGCTCGTTCCATTGTCTCAGCAACCTCCAGGAAGAGGTCGCGCTCAACTTGTTGGTCGTTTGCGTCCTCCCATTCGAAAATATCGCAGCCGTTGTCCCACGCGCGCTGTATCGCTACCCGCATCGGAAGCTTGAAGATCGGCGCTAGTGACGCATATGACTCATCGAAAGCATCGAGAAACTTCTGTGACTGACCATCGTCCCGATACATATTTGCCAACAGTCCAACGATTGCAATCTCGATCTGTTGATTATCCTCGATTGATTCCAGCTGGTCCCAGAGATCGTCTAGGGCATCTCGTGATGTCGCTTGGGTTTGTGCGGCCAGGAACACGTTCTGCGCCGCGATGAACGCCGCATCTGTTAGGACCGAGAGATCAGGTGGGCAGTCGATCAAGATAAAATCGTAGTCGTAACCGTCGTCCACTAACTCTTCGAGGGCAACTTTCAACGAGAGACGAGCGCCTGCGTCGTCCATCCAATCCCGGGCAAGACCCATGTCCTTGTGGCTCGGCACGAGATCGAAATTTAGGTGTTCGTACTCGTCGCTGTGGATCATAATTTCTGAAAGCGTCGTGTCGTCCGTGCGCGGATTGTCGACGAGGACGTCAAGAAGATTTGCGTCATCGGTAGCGAGCGTATTTGGAAGGTCGTTCTTCGGGCTTGAGGGGTCGTTGTCGTCGCCCGGGCCGAGTCCCAGGCCTTTCGTCATATCGGCCTGTGGATCCATATCAATCGCGAGGACATCGTGATCTCGCGAGGCCAGTGCCGCTGCACTGTTTATCGTCGCCGTTGTCTTCCCAGTCCCGCCCTTCTGATTGCCGAAGGCGATCGTGGGAATACCGGTCGATGGTGTGACGCCCCAGCCACGAGGTGACTCGGTCATAGTACGATCATTGATTCAATGACTCATAAATCCACGTCAGACATCTAATCCCGCTCTGAAAATTCTAAAGTTCCGTATTCCATGGTATAAACCGCTAACAGGCGGTTTTGATGTTGTATTTGGTGGGAATCAAAGAATCACTGATTCATTGGTTCAATACATCCTGGAATCCCCGCTTTGCTGGTTTCTCGTGGAATGGTGGTTGCTACTGGCCGTTACTGAATTAGTCACTCTGTGCTTCTCGGAGTGGGTAATTCATTGAATCACTATCTCTTGGATTCACTGATTCATTGATTCACTGACTCCATGATTCGCCACATCCTATTGGATTCCAAGAATCAAGTACTCCTTAACTCCCTGATTTATGGCTTCACTGAATCACAGATTCTGTGAATCAGTGAATCAATGTCCGGGCCATCTCGAGCATTTACTGGGGTAATGGATGAAACTAATCGAAGGTGTCACTGACGGTTGAGGGTCTCGATATTACGTGATCTCTGCAATCAGCTCAAAGCCGTCTTTGAACGTGATTTGCCCGTCGAACCCATGAGCTTCGATTGCAGTGACGACGCCGTTCCCTGCATCGTCATCCGTCGTGAGGACACAGATAGACGCAGCCTTCCCGCTTTCTAAGAGGTGGGCTGCGACGCCACCAAGTGCGGTATCCGCTTTCTCGATGTTGTCCTCAGAGCGATTCTCGGTCGTCCCTTGCATGTATGAGAGAATTCCTAGGCTTCCTCGTCGACCGGCTTGTCACGCGCATTCCGAATTTGGTCGAAATATGGATCGTACTCCCGTATGTCGAGAATCACCTCGCGGAGTGCATGGAGTACCGCAATCCCGAACGCAGGTTGAAGGTTGAGTTCGCGTGCTGCGAGGCGTTCGGTCATACCGCCCTCGACATACGGGATCGCGTACGTGAGTGCCGCAGCGAGCTTGCCTACGCCATGTTTCTCGATCAGCAGGTCGAGATCCTGATCCTGGGGCGACCGGCCGATTGCCTCGACGAGTGTGGGCGTGATCGTGTATGTATCGCCATCGAGGTTCGCAGTAAGGGTAATCGGGATGGCCGTGTAGGTGTGCGTTTTCTGCGTTTCATCCCGCGTGAGTACCCGGAGTTCGACGAGCGTTCCCGTATCCGCGTACGCGGTCGTGCGGGGTGTGTCGATGTCGGCGACGATTTCATCAATCGTCACTTCGCCTTCACGGAGAATATACGTGTAGAGGCGAGCGAGCCGTGGCTCTTCGAGTAGCTGTGCCACTGACATGAGGCCATTAATGGCGCGTTCGGGGTCCCCCGTCGCTTTCGACATACAATACATGATTCGTGTATTGAGTAATAACGCTTGGGTTGTGACCGAAGTCGGAGGTGTCCAAGTATCACTCTTTGCTTGGTTCGAAGGCAGCAGCCAGCTGCTCGCGCATATACTCCCGGCGGAGCGTCCGGGCGCGTGTATCCGAGAGGTAGTTCTGCAGGACGACGTCGGCGCTCGCGCTGCCCTGTTCGGCCGCGATCTCATCGAGGCTTCCGAGGACGACGTCGAGCGACGCAGAATACGCGTCGTACCAGTACCGCCGCCCCATCTTCGGCGCCGGTGTCACCCCGTCGATCTCGTCGGGAAGGCCCGCCCGGTCAGCGAGCTGTGTAAACCGGTTCCAGACCGTCCACCGGGAGATGGAATCGCCCGAGGTGTGGGGTGACGGAAACAGGTAGCCGTCCCAATCGTCGTGATCGGCGAATGCTGCAAGCCGATCCTCGAGGACATCCCGACCGTACAGCAGCGACACCTGTCCGGGACCGTTCTTTCGCTCCTCGAAGGAGATATACGGGACTTCGTCGGCGGCGACGTCGAGGACGAACTGGCGTGTGTGGAGGCGGGCGACCTCGTTCGGGCGAAGCCCCCACGCGCACAGTGCGAGGACCAGGAGGCGGTCTTCTGGTCCGTCGGCCGCCTGGTAAAGCGCGCGGACGTGCTCGGTGGCGAGACACGGTGTGTCGGCATCGTCATCGGTGTCGTTCGACCAGTCGAATTCCTCGTCGAGGCCGTCAGCCGGGTTGACGGCGGCCCATTTGCGCCGGACCAGATGGGCGTACCAGTTTGAGACGGCGAGATGAATCCGGCGTTTGGTTTGCCCGCCATTGAGATCCTCGTGCAAGCGGTCGAACGCTGCCCAGCACGCATCGACCGCTTTGTAGGCCGGGACGTCGCCATCGCGAGCGACGGGCGTCACGAGATCGTATGTGTCGTTCTCGTCGCAGTAGGCGGCGACGTAGCGGTTCAATCGGTAGCGGAGCGTATCGATCGACGAGTCCGCGAGGCCCTTTCGCTCTCGACGGGAGGTGAGGAACGATTCGAGCGCCTCGATAGTCCGTTCGTGGTCGGTCGCCCAGTCATAGCTCGTCTCCGTGGATTCGAGCCCGAGGTCAGTCGACCAGAACTCCCCGAACGTCATATCGTGGTACTCCCGCAACGCGTAGAGAAGCGGGCGGAAGTCGTGGTCGCGGAGCCAGCTGTGCGTCGGCTTCTCCTGGTCGGGATCGAGACCGTCGGCTTCCATCGCGGGGGCGACGACCGCCCAGTACGCGTCGACGAGTTCCTCGCGGTCGAGCAGCGTCCAGGAGATGTCGTCGACGTCCTCCCAGTCGGCGTGTGTCACCGGCGTTGTCGCGTCACTCACGGGGGACACCCCACCGTTTCCAGTATTCGAACCGCTCGGAAGCGGCGTAGCGGCCTCGATGAGTGGGTTTCCGATTCTAAGTCCGGCATGTTCGGGCAGTAGCGCGTTTCTCACAACTACATTATAGGTTTTGGGGACTCACTGACCGTCACAGTCTGTGAGAACACCGACCAAAGATGTCGAAATACCGAGTCACAAAGTAAACTCCATGTCGATATATAAAATCTGTTAGCGCCGGCGGCCACGTTTTCGGGATCTCGATAGCTACAAACCACTAGCTCCGTGATACATTGAGCGGATTTGATGCACTGGTGCGGCGCAGTAACCGACTTATTGAGTAGGTAGAATCAGTCGTTGTCGTGACTAATGTGACACACTGATAGCTCTCGCAGCCACGATTCCCGGACTGCAATGGATAGAGAAACCACCCCGACGGTGGATGACGACGCCCCCGCGCTGGCGGGGGCGATCGTCGAGCATGCCGGAGCGGTCTCTGAGACTGCTGATCACCTCTGGCGGGTTCTCGGCAGCGTCGTAATCCCTACAAACGGTCTGACCGACGCCCGCCAACAGGCGAAAGTCGCCAACGGTACTGAGCCGATGGCGCGTGTCTACCTCTATCAGACGATCTACGACCTCGCCCAAAGCGAGGTCGCAGATCGCTTGGAGGAACGGACAGCACTCCTAAAAGAACTGGGCTTGGAGACGGCACCGTCCCAACAGACCATCTCGTACGCGTGGGACCAGTTCAGCGAACAGACCGAATTGACGCTCACCGCTGCAGCCACGGGTATCGCGCAGGAAGCCGTTGACCACGGCGTCATCATGGAAGCACGCGTTCCGATCATCCCGGACGAAGATGACATCGACGAAGACGGAGACGAACCGACGGTAACACGCGAGCACGTCCGAAAGCACGGGAGCAAGGTCGTCGAACTCGCCAGGCGGCACGCCTTCGGCGAGTTCGACTCTCACAGAGCTGAGAACACGGTCTACGAGGACGAACAGATCCTCGATCTGTTCTCCTCGGCGTGCCTCACGCAGGGAAGTGCGCATTCGGAGGGAGAAGCCGGCTGGTTTCTCGACGAGAACGACATCTGTGACGACTCGACGTTCCTACGAGTGATCAAGCAGTTCGCAATGCCGGCTGATCAGGAAGTACCTGTCTCACTCCAAGAGCAACAGATCGAGGATATCGTGGCGTTCACCGAGGTATTCCGCGAGCACCTCATGAACGCGTTCGATACCGCAACCGAGAACATCCTCCAGACGATCCGGTATGAAGATCCATTCGACGACCGCCACGTCGTGGCGGCCGTCGATTTCACGCGCGTTCCCTACCACGTCTGGCCGTGGATCGACAAGGACGAAGAGATCTCGAAGTCGGCGTATCCGCCGATGGTGAGCGGCTACGTGGACGACGGCGAACTGAAACACGGCTACACGTTCGCGACGATCACGATCGTCGGGAACGCTGTCCCGATCATTCTGGGTATCGAACCAGTCAAAGAGCACTCAGAGTGGGAGCCAGCCGATGCACCAGCTGACTCGAAAGCAGACGTCGTTGGGCGTCTGCTTTCGAGAGCCCAGCAGTACGTCGATCTCGACGAAGTGCTGCTGGATCGCGGCTTCTACGCGAAGGAAGTTCGTGCTGAGATTGACGGTCGCGACTTGCTGTATACGATGCCGGTGCCGAAGTACGAGCCAGATTACCGGGCAATCAAGAAAATCAAGAGCAAAGACGGCGTTGACGCCGCTGTCAACAACGACATCCCCGTCGGGATCGACGGCGATGTCGATCACACCGCCGCGTATCTGTACGTTCCAGCGACCAATGAGGACGCTGACGGGAACTACGCTGTGTTCGTCACCAACCGCGATCACGTCGCTCCCGACGAGATCGCTCACGTTACCAACAGCTACAGCCGCCGCTGGGACATCGAAAACCAGTACAAGTCGGTGAAAGCGTACCTCCCCAAGACCTCGTCGAAGGATTACCGCGTCCGATTGTTCAACTTCACGTTCGCCGCGTTACTGTACAACCTCTGGCGACTCACCGACTTTCTCGTGAAAGTCGGCATGGACCGTGAGATCAGATCGCCACCAGTCGTGACCGCCAGGACGTTCGTCCGGGCGGTCGGCCAGTCACTGCGAGAGGTCGGCTGATCGTTATCAACCCTTGTGCTCGCCTGCGGCAAGCCGCAGGACTCGCAGTCTAAGCGAGATATCGGCGGCTGTTGCCCACTCGAACTGTCCTGCCCAGCCAGCTAGGGATCAACGCATAGGACGTTCTCCCCGATCTCTCAGATGGTACCTAATTCGACCGTTATTCGTTTGTAGAGAGCCAATATCCCGAAAACGTGGCACGAAATCCCCCGATCCATCGCGATGAGTCGGGAAGTACTAGGTCCAGTATGTGAAATCCGGTAATCAAGGGGAGACGGGCCATCGTGGCCACTATTAATATAATGACACTACATAAATATAATATATTAAAATATATTAAAATATATTTAATATTGTGTTAATAATTGTGTGGTTAGTCTCCTTATCGTTTTCTCGAACTCGTCAGTCGAGTAGTCTGAAACTGTAGACTCAAGATCTGTTTTGAGCTCTTGCTGCAATCTCTTATTTTCCATTACGGTCGAAATCTTCTGAATAGCATCATCAATGCTGTCATATTTTAATTTTGGTTCTTCGTTTATGATCTCAGTTTGTCCTCCCCCATTCGGAACAAATGGAATAACACCCCCTGCGACCATTTCTGCAACTGCAATTCCGAAGTGTTCGTTCTTCCGCCCATGTAACCCGTACCGGTGCTGTTCAATGAGGTCTACGAGGTTCTGGCGATCAACGTACCCTTCAAGACACACGTACTCGCGGGCCGCTGCCTTCTTAAGGACCCGTTCGTAGTATGACTGACTGCCGACTCCACCAATAATGTGGAGATGCGTCTTTATTCCGCGGGTCCGCAATCCGTCTATGATTTTGATCATTTCCAGCTGGCGCTTAGACTCGTGAACTGCACCCACGGTAACGAAGCCCGGTTCTCGGTTGTCTACGGTCGGATCAAAGTCTTCGACGTTCACCGGAGGATAAACAACCTCTACTGGGTGATCGTAGGTGTGCTGGATAATTTCCCGTGTCCAGTGGGAGTTCGTGACTAGGGTTGTCGAGGAATCGAAATCTCCAGCACCGGCGACGGCTCTGCAGACCGTCCGGTAGAGCCGGTAGGGAACCGACGGGGCCCACGTTTCGTACGTTGAGTCGGCGCTCCCTGAGTAGGACGGAAAGTGGATATACTGCAACGATGGCCCGTCGACGAAAAACTCGTTTGCCGTACTCACTACGAGATCGTGATTTAGCTCCGATGAGCGCACTTGCCGTTGCACGAACGCGGATTTGAGTGCGTCCAGATGCAGATCTGTCTGGCCCCACTCATTAGATAGATCTATGATAGTTTCAATTACCGAAACAGGTAGTGATGATACGGATGTGACCGTTAGATCGCCTTCATCAACTGTAACACCGTTCTGCTGATTAAGTGACTCAAACTCAGGAGTACTCCCAGTGTATAATGTGATTTCGTGATCGTTAATGAGTGCATTGAGTACGTGGAGCGTGACTGTTATACCCCCGCGCCCACGCGTGATATCAGGGTGGAATACTGCGATATCTGCCATCTATTGTCTCTAGGTTCCCCTTTATTGCTGATTACCTCTTCGGAAGCGTTCTACTCATCCGTAGGGTGTTACAGGTTATTTTCATACTTGATCGAGCTGGTCTTCTGAGGAAAAGACTGTCGTTTGGGTGAATCAGTGTCTTAGTCAAGTTATCAATGCCAAACCTATTGGCATCAATTTAGTCTGGCTTTGATGACATATGCGTCATTTTTTTCTGCATATTCTATTCCGGACATGACTGGACGCTTCCATACAATATCGTATCCTTTATTTCTCAACACATCTATTGTTTCAAAACTGGGGGACCCAAGAAATCCATGCGTCTCAACGATGATTGTTTCTGGTAATAGCTCTAATTGGTTAATTATTTTAGTTTCTGCACCTTCCACATCCATCTCAATCACATCAAAATATGGAAGCGAGGATGGTGAAATAGTATTGTAATCACCTCTATTTCCTGGCGCTTCTTTAATATCACCAATAGCAGAATGATGGATCGTAAAGTCTACGTCATTCAGAGACCGGGTTTCTTCGATAATCTCAACTCTTTCCCCACTTGCTTCATATACATGGACAGATTCACTATCTGATAATCGAGCAGCGATAACGGCTGTCACACCAAATCCTCCGCCTATAATTCCGACTGAGTCACCGACAAAAACAGATTCTTGGAGGCCCTTGATATTGGTTGATTTATACTCTGGCTTATGCGAAATTGTATTAAAAAGAACATAATCATCTATTTTTGGGCGATATCTCCCAACTAGTACCTCGTTATATATGGACGGTTCCCCGCGAGGGAATATTGGGCGGAAAAATCGTCGATAACAGTATCCGGGTATCTTTCGGGAAATATGGATGAGTCCTTTATCAGAGACATCATGAATAACGTCGGTGATAGATACCATTCTTATCGGTGTATTATAGAACCTGAGTAATAAACCACCGGAAAAACCTTAATGACGGTATATATATGTTCATTATATAGCTCAACCAAAGAGAAGTTGCACAGCTGTCGAATGCATAGTAGCAGCACGAATCTTCTCGAGCGAGTGTCGCGTAGTCGACCGTTTCCACGCAGTTACTATCTTGTCTCTATACGGCATTGCATTATAAGTAAGAGTCCCGATAATGATACTGCCGTTGGACCAGTGTTGTAGGGTTGAAGCGACGCGAGAATTCTCTACTGCCGCTTGGATCCATGACATCGTATATATCGTATCCATTGATCCTGTATTGAGTATTACCCCTGAAGCAATCAGTATCCAGAACGCGCGAGTAAGTCCTGGCGTAAAGCTTAGATTAACGAGAGATGCCGCTAATCCGGCGGCTATTGCCAGACTCAGCTGCCGGGATCGCGCAGTGTCATGCCAGCCCCGCCACAGTCCCAGCACTGTGACTCCAAGAACAGCGTAAAACCAGAACATCGCTGGCACACCGCCGATAACCCCAAGTAATAGGATGATATTGTGGGGGATAAACTCGGAAAAATACTGTGTAACAGGTGGAGCAATCCCTGTAATTGGATTCTCGATGATAAGGTTGCTTGCTCGGGAGAATTGTCGCAAGCGGGAAATTGCACTTCGCGAATTGATCTGGATAAGAGCGTACGATGCAAACACAACCAGACCAGTATTCAACACAAGAACGAGTATCGACGCCCCGGCATTTTTCCACCCAATATCCCAGATACGACGCCCAAACACGCCAGCAGCCAGGACACTGAGTGCGACTATTAGTGCGACCCACGTCGCGCGCGACTGAATGAATACCGTAGCTGCGAGTACGGTCAAGATTGGTAGAAGGAGCCAATTTTGGTGTGTCCGGCGCCACTTAAGAATTACAAAAGGCAATGGGGCCAGAAAGTATGTACTGAGAACTCCTGGTGAGACCAAAGGTAAACCAAGTGTACGTGGTAGCGGTGGCAACGGACCTCGTCCAACTACTGAGAAGACACGTCCTCCGAAGCTAGGGTCCACGAAGATCGCATACAGTGTCATGGCGGCCACCACAGTCCCCCCTGTGAATAAACCCCACAGAACATACTCTATATCCACAATGGAGCGAACAGAAAGTGAGATGAAAATGATTAGCGACGTAAACGCGAGGAATTGCGGGACGTGCCAGCCCCCCGCGATAACGACCGTCCACCCCATGAACAGTAATAACAAAATTAGTAAGGGGCGCGTCCCAGCCGCAAACCACGCATCCGCATATACTAGTTGATACAGCACGATAAGACCGATTCCGACAGCAAGTGCGAAATCAGCAATAGAAATTGGCCCGATAATGCTATATGGATTGAAAATCTGAATACCAATGACTATCGCAACTATTACGCTCTGAGGTCTCCACCCTGACATTATATTGCCATATATGACTTCACTTTTAAAGATGTACTCGACTTACGGGCATTTCTTGATTTTGAATGTAGTGCTGTACTTCCAGAAGAGGTAACCCATAATTGTGATCCATATGATATCATCAACCTCTGGTGTTAATTATAAACCATCAGATATAGGGCCATTCTTGGTTCGAGCGTTAAATTCTAGATTGTCGGTAGCCACAGTACTCGTCTGTCTACATACTGAATTAGATTTTCGATATAGGATGCAGTGACGCAACGGGAAATCTGGTGGACTACATCAGTTACCGACGTTTCTAAGTAGATACTATCCAAAACACAACCGATGACCGATGTCGCTATGCTGTACAGTGGTGAAGAGCCTCATCCCGTCCATAGAGGATTTGCTGAGTCGGTCGATGCGGACATAATCGGCGTCCCACAACTTACTCCAAGCGCTGTATTCCGTGTAGCCCTGAATAGATCGAAATTTCTCTATCCACAATATGACGTACTTATCACGGAAGGAACTGGGGCGCTTGAAGCCGGGATTGCAAACAAACTATCCAACGGAACCACGTTACTCTTTCTCGCAGGCGGGCACGGTATCCACCTCCTTAATGCTGAGAGCGATATGGACGTTAATTCGGCCACTAAGTCGGCGGTTGTAAATGTGTTTCCGGAAGTGATTCGATCGGTGTTAGCACGTTGCGTTGACGGCGTGATTGCGGTCTCCGACCTGGCGGCCGAAATCACACACAGGATGGTCGGTGCAGAGACACCGACCAGAATTGTTCACCCGTATATCGATGCCGGTCTCTACGATCAATTGATCGAAACGGACCCTGACCTCTCCGTTAACGAGGCGGTGACAGTGTCTCAGGCGCATCACTACAAGGGGACTGATATCCTTGTGGCAGCATGGGGACGGGTCCTTGATGACGTCTCTGATGCGACGCTCCATATTGTCGGTGCTGGCCATCCAGAAGCGTATGGAAATAAAGACGGAATCGAGGTACACGGCTACGTCGAAAACCTCACGGACGTTTTTCGTCGCTGTGCGCTCTACGTCCAGCCATCGCGGATAGACACATTTCCGGTTAGTACATTGGAAGCTATGGCCACGGGCCTTCCAACAGCGGTCACTAATAAGACTGGTACACTCTCGGAGGTACAGAAAGTAGATCCGTCGCTCATCATGGCACCGAATCCATCGACTGTCGGTCAAACCATCAGTAAGTACTTTAGGACATCTGTATCGCGGCGTCGAACTCTCTCAGAGCAGTTCCGCGACATTGGGTCACGGTTTGCGGAGACAAGTCAGCGTCAAGAGTTCAAACGGAACTACGAAGAGATTCTCGAAGAAATACATTCGGAGTAAGACGAGGCGAGTCCATTAAACGTCCTCGGTTTATTCGGTTTGAGAGAGTTCCTCAGTGACGAGTGACCGTATTTGTTGCTGGAATCGCTCTCTAGTATACCTAGTGGAGCTTTCGCGCAGGAGCTGTCTGATCGAGTCCTGCTCATCGGGACTTTCCATCACAGTCTTTATTTTTTCGACGGCACTGCTAACTTCACGATAGAGCACTCGCTCATCATTCTTCACGATGTCTATCTGCCCCCCACTGTTAGGAACAAACGGAATTACACCACCAGCCACCATCTCCGCGACGACCATCCCGAAGTGTTCGAACTCCTTCCCGTGAATGCCGTACTTATGTTGCTGGATTGCATCGACCAGTTCTTCCCTGCTACACTCCCCTTCAATATAGATATATTCGCGTGATTGAACCTTCCGCTTGATGTCGTCAGCGTAAGATGTGTTTCTAACAGGGCCAATCAGGTGGAGGTGCACATCGTCGTTCCATTCGTGAAGTTCGTCGACTATTTCGATTGTCCTCGAAACTTGTTTCCCTGGGCAAATACGCCCAATCGTAACGAACCCTTCTTCTCGTTGCTCCCATTCGGTATCAGTAAAATCCTGATCATTAATTGGAGGGTACACTATATCCGGAGAAGTATCGTAGATACGTTCGACGATGTCAGCTGTCCACTGTGAGTTGACGAGCAGTCGGTCTTCGCTGATACGTTGAGGGGAGTACCCAGCGAGAAGTCGACATACAGCGTCGTATGGACGATACATCGAAGAGTCACTTCCACGATACCCAGGGATCGCATCCCGACCATCCGTAGCGATCAGCCCCCTTCTCGGGAAATGGATGTACTGGATGGCCCGGGACCCCAAGCTAATCTCGCCGCTCGTCGAAACCATGAGATCGTATGACTGTTGGATATCTCTTACATAACGGTAGAAACAGGTATTGCGGAGTGCCGACAGCTCGATTGTACTGGAAACAGATGATATACTCCGAAAGATAGATAGTGGTAAATCGTCGTATAGGTCAATCTCAACATCTTGGACGTTAGTTCCGTAAAAATTATTGAGATCATCAAAATCAGGTGATGATATCGTAATTAGCGTTACATCATACTGATCTTGAAGTGCTTCTAGAATGTGCATACAGACGGATTCGCTGCCTCCTTTCATCATTAAGTCTGGATGGACGACCGCAACACTTGTCTGATTGGAATGGGTTATATTTGGGGTCATAATTTTCCGAGAGCTTTATACGGCAAACCAGGCAATCCAAGCTTAATGGATAGTGAACAACCGCCGAGTATTGCTCTTGTGGTTCTCGATACCCTTCGGAAAGACTACTTTGATAAATTCTTTGATTGGTTGCCTGGAATACGTTTTGAGAATGCATACTCGACATCCCAGTGGACAATACCGGCACACGCGTCGATTTTCACCGGTCAGTATCCACTGGAAGTGGGCGTTCACTCGAAACACTTGTACTTCGATTGTCCTGAACCTGCGCTCGCCGAGACGCTAGCTGACCACGAGTACACTACTCGGGGATTTAGCGCAAACCCAAATCTTTCGGGACATTTTGGATTCGACCGCGGATTTGATACATTCGAGTCGCCGCTTGACCTCATGCATCTGAACTCGGATCGAATCATTGATTGGAAGTCGTTCGTCGACGAGTCTTCACACTCTGGCCTTTCGATGTACGCACACGGAGTACTGAAGTGCATCTTCGGGGATTGTAACACAGTAATGTCGTTCCGATCGGGACTTCAGCAAGTCTTGAGCGACAACACATACACGAATCCAGGAGGATCCGAAGAGGTACAGAACTGGCTCACGCGCCAAACCTTCGATGACCCCTCGTTTCTGTTTTTGAATCTCATGGAGGCACATGAGCCGTACTGGGCACCCGATGAGTACATGTCCGTTGAAACACCGAATTTGACGCACTCTATCGGCGACCTTGTCTTCGAGGACGAGCCAAACCAAACCAAAACGAATCCGGAACGGATCGTTACCGCATACGAGTGCTGCGCTCGTTACCTCTCCGATCAGTACCGAGACCTTTTTGAACAGCTCTCTGCGATGTTCGATTACGTTATTACGGTCGCCGACCATGGAGAATTACTCGGGGAACATGATGCTTGGAATCACGAGCACGGTATTTATCCAGAACTTACGCACGTCCCATTAGTTGTGTCTGGTGAGGGACTGAAAGGGAAGCGCGACGATGTCGTGAGTCTAGTTGATATTCATACAACTGTTCTAAGATTGGCTGGGATTGACAATAATCAGGCCACTCAGGGACAAAATCTCTTCGACACAAATTCGGAACGGGACATTCTCACTCAGTACACTGGGCTCACTCCTTGGAGCGAAGACCGTCTTCGAGAAAGCGATACTTCAGATGACATTTTGGAGAAGTATGATGAAGAACTGTATGGGATCGCCACCCCTGACGGTTCCTACGCCTACCAGACAGTGGACAAAGCTGATGTAATTGGTGAGGGGATCGATGAGCCGGAAGAGCGTATTCAGCGTCTTGTCAACGACCTCACGGTGCGAAATGTCGAGTCTCAGGACGATGCAATTCCTGACGACGTTCGTCAGCAGCTAGAAGACTTGGGATACGCTTGAGTTTGATTTGAGCTATCAGTATTAGCATTAATGAGCGAGGAAGATTTATCGCCGCTCGATACCGTTCTCCGGGGCAGTGGCATCGTGTTTGTCGGCATCAGCTTCGAGATGCTGATCTCGTTTGGCGCGAAACTACTGATTGCAAGATATCTGGGTAGGGTGGACTATGGTGAGGTTTCGCTGGGGATCACGATTATGACGTTGATGGCAACGCTCTCCCTTATTGGACTTAATAGTGGCGTTGGCCGGTACATACCCCGATTTGACTCCGATATTGACCGTGGTAGCATCGTCAGGTCAGCGCTTGAAGTTGCGCTTCCGATATCCGTGCTCAGTACAGCAGTTATTATCTTTTTATCAAGGCCCCTTGCTACAGTACTGTTCGACAATCCGCAGGCGAGACAACTTATTTGGATCTTTGCGGCTATAATTCCCCTGGTTGTCCTGTTCCGGCTCTCGATCGCGGTTATCCAAGGCCAGCAGCGTTCGGTGCCAAAAGTGGTACTGGAGAATATTGGTCTCCCAGGGATCAGATTCAGTCTAATTGCGGTCGCCGTTTTCTTCGGACTCGGAATACAGGCATTTGCTAGTGCCTATTTTTTATCGTACCTAGGGGTTGCTATCGCTGGGACGTACTACATCTTCACTCGGGTATCGATACCATCGATGGACAAGTACACACCAAGACGTCGAGACCTGGTCTCGTTTTCGGCGCCACTGATGATCACGGTGACGATCACCGCTATTCTATCGAACATAGATACTCTCCTATTAGGATACTTCTCGAGTACGGGCGCGGTAGGCATCTACAACGTCGTTTTTCCGCTCACTGTCGGGATTACTGTGTTCCTCGTCTCATTTCGATTCATCTCAATGCCCCAGATATCCGAACTCCACGCAGAGGGGAGAGACGAAGATATTCGTCGGGTATATGAGCTGACTAATAAGTGGGTTATGGCTCTCTCTGCCCCGGTCCTTTTTGTATTTTTATTCTACCCCGCTCAGGTTATTGGCCTCACTTTTGGCGCCGAATACACGGAGGGAGCAGCTGCGTTATCAATCCTATCGCTTGGATTTTTCACTCACGCCATCGCCGGCCTCAACGGGGCGACGCTGACGTCCATTGGGAAGACTAGAACGATTATGCGAATTAACATTCTTGTGGGTATCTGTAATGTGATTTTGAACGTGCTATTTATACCTCGGTACTCGTTCGTTGGTGCAGCTATTGCTACGGCGGGTTCGTACGCTTTGATGAACGTCTTGTACTCTTGGCAATTGTATCGTAGTACAGGAATATCGCCGATAAATGCCCACACTATCCGAATTATTGTGATTATTAGCGCTCTATTTTCAGTCTTTGTTGTTTTTCAGAATACTGTTATCACGACTACTGGACCTGCTATATTTTTAGGTGCTGTGCTACTGGTAATCTATATTGGTCTGCTGCTCACGGTTCTGATATCAGAACCGGAGGAGAAATTGTTTCTCCATACAGCCTTTGAGTATGTTATGTAGAGACACTCTCCCAAAATGTCTTCCCGAAACCGATTTGTATAACACGCAGTATCTTCGCTACGTACAGATACCGATGGGATTAACAGAACTATTTACTAGAAATCTCAACAGAGTAAAACGGGGAGAGATTCAAGAGCTCCTATTCGAGGGCGGATATGAACTATACTCTGCCTCATGGCGACTTGGTAAGTTACTTCCAATTGATGAAACTAACATTTTCGACCGTGACTGGGATGTCCTAGTTATTCTTGATGGATGTCGAGTTGATCTTATGCATGAAATCAAGAGCGAGTACGAGTTTCTCAGTGATATAAACGAAATCACATCCACTGGAAGTATGTCTCTTGAATGGATGGAGAACACCTTCTCTAATGCTCCGAGCCAAGAGTTGGCTTCGACGGCTTATGTAACTTCAAACCTATTTAGTAGGGATGTCTGCGACGATGAGATGTTCTCCTGTTTGGAAGAAGTGTGGAGATATGGATGGGATGACGAGTTGAATACAATTCCTGCTAGACCGGTAACAGACAAAGCAATTGAGGTGATGCGTTCGGATTCACCGGAGCGTATGATAGTCCATTATATGCAACCACATCATCCGTTTATTGGCGAGAACGAATCTCTACCTTCATTTAATCCTGATCCCTTTGGACGAGATAACAATGGAATAGCTGAAGCCCGAACTGCCTGGGATGCCCTTCGCCGTGGAGAACTTACCTATGAGGCCGTCTGGCAGGCGTACAAGGATAACCTCCGCTATGTCCTTGAAGATGTCTCAATCCTCCGAGAGAATATCAGAGCGGACAAACTAGCCATAACAGCTGATCACGGGAATGCAGTTGGTGAGTGGGGCATCTATGATCATCCAATTGGGTTCCCACATCCAGCAGTCAAGAACGTTCCTTGGGTCGAGACAACCGCAAAAGATGAGCATACGTACGAGCCGTCCATAACAGAACAGACTAGCAGTAGATCAATTGATGAACGGCTATCTGCACTCGGTTATAAATAATATCGTACATCACCGGGCGAATATTTGATAAATTCCTTCGCGGATTCGTGGTGGTAGTAGACGTGGCGGGATCCGAAGACAGAGGTGCTGTATAGTGTCACGTCGAGATGAAATACCGAGTTCTCGAAGTTCCTGTGCCATCCGGAACTCTGCCTGTGCGTAGTCTAGACCACCTCGCCGGTCAACGAGGTCATCAACCTGTGCCCGAACAAGAGTTTTATCGAGATTCCGGAACCGAAGTCCAGCGGAAAGACACCGTGCCCATAGGTCCCAGTCTTCCATCATTGGGTAGTCACGATATCCACCTGCGCTGAGAACAGCTTCGCGGTCAAACATCGTGGTTGGATGGTTTAATGGACAGCGCCATGACATCCACTCTGCAATCTCGTCGTGTGTTATTGGTACTTCGCGGATTCGTTCCGGATGTTCAGGATCATCATGAAATTCCGCGAGGTGTGACCCAACGACGTCTGCTTTGGTGTCTGTGAGGACAGTTTGCTGATCGGCGAATCGTTCAGGTTCAGCAATGTCGTCTGCATCCATTCGTGCGACAAACGGCTCTGAACACCTCTTCAGTCCAGCTTGAAGTACACCTCCCAACCCTGAGGCGTCAGGAACGTGTTCGTGGCGACTAACTGAATGGGTATTGACTAAGTCCTCAATAGCCGTCTCAACATCTTCCGTGAGCGATTGGTTCGTCACAAGGACGATCTCTGATGGCGATGCCGTTTGTTCGATGATGCTTTTATGTGCACGACGCAAGTCAGAAGTATCGCTTGTGGCAGCTACAGGCAGTAATACGGCGATCCCACTCATCAGCTTAGACTCCAGTTCATCTCAGTGAGTACGTTAGTCTGCATTATTGGTTTGCACTCAGTACCGATGGATAAACAAACCGGTGATTGACTGTGGCTTTATTACTAATGATTCGGCGCTCACCGAGATCAGATCTTTGGCTTTGTTTGAAAGCATATTTGGAAAGCTGTAAAACCCCCTCAAGCGAAGCGTTGTGATATGATTAAAAAAGCCATTAAGACGTACAAGTACCAGGGGCTGAGGGGTCTATTAACAAGAGGAAGGACTAAAACACAGCAGAAGATTCGCCAAGCAATTGCTGGCTTTCCACCAGTCGATAAGATATCACGGCATTATTCTGAGCAGGAACTAGCAAAACTGAGAACCGCTGAAAACCGGAGAGAATTAGACAGTGTTCTCTCCACACTTAACCAATACTCTGGATATGGCCTTTACCGGACTCTCAAACCGCTCCAAAACCCTGTTGAGCATCGTCAACTTATTCAGGCAGTAGACGAGCATCAGCCGAGAACGATTTTGGAGATTGGCACTGCGAATGGTGGTACGCTTTACCCATGGTGTCGATATATTGATGGCGTCGAACGCATAATTGCGCTTGATATCGACTTCTGGGGCCGTGACCCGGATTTCTACACATCATCTTTCGTTGAGGATATAGACCGTGAGATTCACACATACACTGGCGAGTCACAATCAGTGGAGATGCGTAAGCAGATTATCTCTGATCGGCTCTGTAGTTTCGGTACACTGGGGTCGATTTCACGGATATCGGACGCTCCGGCGAAGGTTATAGACGGTGGCTTTCAGCAGCATTTCGCGGAACTCGAGCCACCAACTTCGCGCACGCACGGCAGCGCCGAGCGTGCGCTTGATCGACGAGAAGACGGTTTCTGACATAGAGCGCTGATGGTACCGATCACCGTCCATACGGGCGTTATGGGCGTGATCGAGTGAGTTCATAATCCTGTGCTTGATCAGCGGTCTGATGCCGTTTTCACGGAGTTCGTCGCGGAAGGCTTTCGCGTCGTAGCCGCGATCAGCAGCGAGGCTCCGCAGGTCGCCGGCGTTGCGCCGGGCGACCTGCGGACCGATCTTCGCGTCGTGTTTCTTGCTCGTTGTGGAGTGGATGTCGGTGATGTACAGCGTTTCGACATCCACGAGGGCAGTGACTTTCAGCGCTCGAACGCGGTAGTTCGTGCGGTTGGCGTAATGGCGGCTGGGCTGGTCACGGTCGAAGCCAGTCGAATCGATGGCGGCGTGGCCGGTGCGTTTCTCGGCTGATGCGCCGAGAAACGCACGCCACGTCGCAGTGGGAATCCGTTCAAACCACGTGCGGAGCACGGTGTAGTGCGGAAGTCTGGTGAGGCCGATCTCATCAAGGACGCCGGGCATTTCCGAGAGCAAATCGACTGCGACACGGTAGGATTTGCCCAGTTCGATGCGGAGTGCGTGCACGGTGAGCATCGCCCATTCGGCGAACCCGCCTCCCCCTTCGGGGTCGGCGGGTTCGTCCGGATTAGCGACAACTGATTTAGCCTTCGCCACCGTAACACGCGTGAAGAGACGGAATTCCGAAGTCACAACACTCTGTCTCTTCGCTTTCTACCGAGATAACGCAGTCGTCGCTGTTGCGTCTAGCGAAACTACAGAGCCCTCTGATCTTAATCCAACGATTGACTTTCTTTTCATCGACGGGGACCACTCATATACTGGTGTGAAGCGGGACTTTGAGCTGTATTCGGATATGGTCCCATCTGGCGGCCTTATCGCGTTTCATGATATTCGAGGAGATCATGAGCGGTGTGGCGTCGGCACGCTGTGGAATGAGCTAAAAGACAAGTATTCGACGACTGAATTCCACGATTCTGACGGTCCCGAAAACTGGGGCGGGGTCGGTATACTAAAAAAAGTCAGTTAGGTCAAATAGTTATCAAACAAGTATACCAAGACTCATCAACCTTAACCAACAGCCGGTATAATCCCTCTATTGTTGGTTAACGACACTCTCACAAGGTGAACGAACTCTCAGGTTATAATTTACTTTAGATTTTTGCGCCAGTTGGTGGCCAGAAAGCATATACCGATCTTCTAGCTATCGCACCACCATGGACCGGGGTTCAACCGGTGCATACCCACCCCGCACATATGATCACACGGGCAGTCACCATCGAAGACATCGATGATCTGTACCTGACGTGGAACAGCCATATCAACGGGTCCGCCCTCTACCGCCGCGCCCTCCGAGATGAGATGGAGCTTCGCGACGTCGACCCTGACGAGCTTCGAGATCTCTTCGAACGGGCCCGCGAACAGGGCTACACGAAAGACGATATCGTCGACGAGACCAACCGCTACGCTGATCTGAAAGCACTCGTCGACGACGCAGAGGAGTAACCCGCTATGTCACAGGACAATACGCCCTCCGAGACGGCTTCGAATCGCGCCGACAGCCAGTCCACGGCGGCAAGTAGGCTTCCCAGGCAAGCTGTGTTCATCGTCGTCGCCCTGAGCCTGTTCGCTGTGGAACCCGCCGCCGCCCAGACGAATGCCGTCTGTAGTGCGGACAACCTTCCCAGCATGATCGAGGGTTTCTTCCAGCTTACCACGGCGCTGGGCATTGTCGGCCTCGCAGTCGTGTGGCAGGCCGACTCCCTCATCGAGATGTTCACGATCACGCCCGACCAGAAGAAGGGCCTCAAGCGCCACAAGCGCTCCGCGATGAAGTCCGCGGTCGTCCTCGTCGCCCTCGGGCCACTCTACACCGTCGCTGGGTCGATGATGAACCTCCCGTTGGCGCAGTGCGTCGACCTCGCCCCCTGGTAGGCGACTACCACCCCCGTCGCGAGCCCCCATGACACAACGAGAGCTCTCCGTGCTAATGGCCGCCCTGTTCGTGACGAGTTTAGTCACAGGTCTCGTCACTGCAAGCCCGCCACGGCCAGGCACGGAGGGAAATGGGCTCACTGAGAATGAATCAGCGACGCTGTGGTCTCGCGACGCGGACAACTACATCACCCAGGAAGAGTACCAGCAGCGCTACGGCGAGAGCCGGACCGCGATGCACCAACTCGCAAACGGGACGGACATCACGTTCACGCGCCCGCCGGCGACAGCTGCAACGTGGACGCGAAACGATTTCGCTGATCTCGAACCCGGTGGGTCGGATACGTCTGTGCATCCGCGCCACGCGTCGCTCGAAGACGGGGTGTTCATCGAGGACGCCCACGCCACGGTGTTCGCAGTGCAGCCGTCGACGCGAGGTCACTTGGAGTCGGGTGACACGCCGCTCTATATCGCGCCGAACGGCACGATGCGGGGGTTCGTCGACTATCGCGTTCGCGTCCCGAACGGGAGCTCTTCGGGGAACACGACGATCGAGTGGTCGCTCGCGAGCAACGAGGTTGAGGAGGTTCGATTGCAGAAGGACGGCGAAACCATCGTCGAGCGCGACGGCTCGCACACGCCGGCCCTCGACTACCAGATCGAGGATGACTGGAGTGCAAACCTCACGCTTGAAGCCGAGATCAGCGTCCGGTTGAAGAAGACCACGCGAATCGACCGAGGCGACGAGACTGATGTCGAGGTCACGTACCGAACCGAATCGCTCAACGTCTCGGATTCGATCGCCGTCGAGATCTACGACCTCTCGGCGTACCCCTACTACGCCGAGTATCCCAATGGTGACGCCGGTGTGGCCATTTTCCAGTCCAGACCGTGGCAGGGGTACACGCTGACGGAGAATGGAAGCGCACGAGTGCGTGGCGTCTGGCGGTTCTACACCGCTCGGAACACCAACTGGGATACACTCGTCAGGTCGAACCGAACCGACAGCGCCACCGTCGAGTCGGATGCGATTCCGGTCTATATTCACGCGTACCCGTCGCGAATCGGCCCGCGTGCTGAACCAGTTCGCGATGGCCCAGAGATTATCGACACCTGGGGCACTGACCGACCGTCTCCGGACGGAACGCTCGGTGAGAACATCAACATCGACATCGTCAACCAGTCGTACACGACGACGTACGGTGTTGCGGTTCGCGCGGAGAACGTCGACCGCGACGCGCTCCAGGTGGCGGGGATCGTACGGGGCGTGAACGCCTCGATTGTGGCACCTGACGCTAGCTCAGAGCGGCAGCTCCGGCGCAGTAATCTGACGGTTGAGGTGCTCCAGCAGAACGAAAGTCAGGCCACACTCCGCATCGAACTCCGAGACAACGAGACCGGCGCACCGATCGTGCTCAGCGATCCCGACCGACGATATCCAATTGGCGGGAACACTCGCAACGGCTACATCACCATCGCGGAGCAACGCGTCGAGACCAACGCCTCCGGGGTGGCGATTGTGACGATCGACGAGCCGGGTATCTACACGGCACGGTACCATCCGGGTTCGTGGCTCGGGCACAACCCCGCATATGTGAGTGCGACGGCTACTGCTCGCTGGCATCCGCTCGGCACCATCGACGGTTGGTTCGCATTTATTTTCGAGGTCGGCTGGCAGCTCATCCCGTTTCTTGTGATGTTCTACGCAGGCAAGCGGCTCCTCCGAATGCTCGGTCCAGAAGACATCTTCCAACGGAACCCATAGTCCATGACTAGAAACCACCCACACATCAGTCGGCGAACCGCCCTCCGAACAGTCGCAGGTGCTGCGCTCGTAAGCGTCGCTGGCTGTCTGAACGACAATGGCGGTTCTGGGACGCCTGGTGATGGAACGACCTCTCCAGATGGCAACGGCCCACTCACGCGCATCGCTGTCGAGGAGACAACACTCGTCGTCGAACTCTCCGAAGAGGCCGACGTCGACCAAGTCAACCTCATCCAACCGAACGGCGAGTTATTCGGGAAGCGTGACGTAGCCGCAGGTGCTCAGCAGGTCTCATTCGAGATCGGCACCGCATATGCGCCCGGTGAGTACCGCGTACTCGCGTTGAAAGGCGAGGAGACAGTAGTTGAGACCACGACTGAACTCCGTCCAGAGATTCAGATACAGGATGTCGGACTCTATCGGAATAACCCAGATAAGCCGTGGGACGAAGTCTATGGTGAGAGCGAGACGGACCGGATCAAGAATGGCGAGGCATTCGTTACGGTAGAGAACACAGGAAGCGGTCCGGAAGCGATAACTGAACTAATCTTCTCCGGGGACGTTCCCAATCCAATTGAGAACCCCAGAGGCAGTGGAATGCACGAAACCGACCGGGTAGTAGTTTCCCCCGGCGAGACGGCCGACCTGTTCAGTAGTTCGTTTCCGTTCGGTACAGAAACTGAGGACGGGATGGGATGCTCCCCAGACGGGAATAGTGGCCAGTTTACTGTTATCGTTGAGACACGGGTCGGTGGAAATCAGGTCTCAAGCACCTACAACGTTCAATACACTGGTTCCGACGATATGACTGATTGTGAGGTCACGATCACTGAGGTATAACGATGGTCGATCTCATTGATGTCGTCCTTGAGGGTATCAAGGGCGTCGTTGAGTGGTTCATTGGGCTGTTCATGGACGGTCTCAGATCAGGGTATGAAACTCTGACTGAGGGAATGTTCGGGACACCTACTCCAGAGACGAACGGAGCTTTTGTCTTCGGTGAACCAACCAATGCACCCTGGCCAGCGATTCACGATGCTCTCATCGGCGGCGAAATCATGCTGGTTGCCCTCTTGCTCCTCGTGATGAGCGTTCAGGGCCGTCACACGGTTCGGATATTCAATATTGGAAGTACCTACGAAGCCCGAAAAACGAAGAAGACGGCCTGGGTCGGTGCTTTTCTAATCATTACGTGGTATTGGGTTGGAACTCTTGCACTCTACCTCGTTGACGGATTCACTATCGCCCTGATGCCGGAGCTTTCCTCGGTTACGGAGGCGATGATTGGATTCTTGGAGGTATCTATCACAAACCCAGGGCTGGGACTATTGTTCGCCGTGATTGGTGGAATCTCGATGTGGGCGCTGGAGGCGCTGTTCTACATCCGGATGATTCTGCTGTATGTCTACCTGTACGGAATGCCGATTGCATTTGCACTGGCCTACGGAAACATTCCGGTCGTATCCGATATCGCGATGGGGTTCTGCAAACGGTTTGTCCCGTTGGCTGTCCTCCCGCTCCCAGCAGCGATGGTCCTCAAGGGGTACGATTTGATCTACGGCGGTGGAACGCTCACACCCGGAACAGCGTTCCTCAAATATCTCGTCGCGGCGTCGCTTCCACTGGTCGCCCTCTACATCACGTGGAAGACGTTCAAATACGCGACGCCGCTGACGGCCAAAGTCGTCGGCGGTGCGACGAAAGGCGCAGCACTCGTTGGTGGTGTCGCCGCCGGTGCCTATGTCGGTGGCGCCGGCGTCGCGACGACCGCCGCTCGGTGGGGGCCGAAAGCCGCCGCTGGCCACGCCGTCGCACAAAAGGCAGCTGCCCGCGGTGGGCATGGAGGAGACGATGGCGGGACGCCATCGTACCGTCGAACAGAGAATGACCCTGGTGGAGCGACAACGGAATCGGCGAGTGACGACCGTGGGATGGAGTTTGATCGAGGAATCCACTAACAATGACAGCAGATCAAGACGCGGCCGCACGGCGCATCATGGATCAGTTCGGCGAGGAGAGTCGCATCCCGTATCTCAATATCGAGGAAGGAGACGTCGGCATGCTCATCGCCTTCCCCATTATTGGGCTGTTTATCGCGGGCCTCACCGGGATCGAATCACTGGCCCTCCCGTTCGTTGCTGGCGGGCTTGGCTTTGGCGTCGCCGTCATCTACGTCTCACCAACCCACCTGAATGCCTGGACGTGGACCAAAGACGTCTATCGATACCTCAAACGGCCTCAGGTCACGTTCAGTGCGCCCGCCGACGCCGACACGAGTACCAACGAGTCAGAGCGGAACGAAGGCGGACTCGCGAACTACACGCCGTTCAAGCCGGACGAGCGGACACAGGACCTCACGAACATCAAGCGGGCGTGGCCGGGCGCTGGTGCCATCCAGCGTGAAGACGGCGCGATGGAGGCGTTCATCGAGATCGATCCGGCCAACATGGACTTCGCGATGTCCGACGACTGGGCGCAGCTGCAAGACGCTGGCGAAGAGTTCGCCAACAAAGAACTGGACTCGAAGCTCAAACTCCACGCCACAACCCGTTCCTTCCCGGTCGAGCAGATCACCGAGACTATCGAGGATCGGCTCACGGACGAAGACGTCACAGAGAACCCGATCTTCAAAGAACTCCTCGAAGAATATCGGGAAACACGGCCGAAGGAGATGCGTGACCGGGGCATTCAGCAGGTCCGGTACTACATCGGCGTTGAAGTCAGCCCGATAGAAGTGTACGACCGCTTCCGCGACGAGGGCACCCCCGCCGAGAAGCTGACCCAGTTCCCCGTCATCGGGTTCCTGTTCAACCCGTTCGTCACCCGCCGCGAGGACCTCACCGACGTCGAACGTCGTGCGCAGATGTTCGAGAAGCTCGACAGTCGCGTGAACGACGTTCGCTCCGAGTTTATCCAGCAGGCGTCGGGGTGGTCCGCACGTCGACTCAGCACGGTCGAGCTGTTCGTTCTGAATATGGACTTTTGGAACGGCCGCGAACATGACTACGACGAGGCGGAACGTGTCGTTCGCGACCAATCGATCATCGGCCACTCGCGCCGGGAGGACCCACACGATGCGTAACGTGATCCTCCAGACTGGTGGTGGCGCGCTTGGCTCCGTCGCCGGGTGGCTCCAGAATCTGACACCAGCAGAGAGTGCAGTACTTGCCCTTGCAGTGGGTCTCGGCCTTGGCGTCGGCAGTAAGTACCTGTGGGACCGCTTCACTGCGGATGATGAACCAGACGTGGACTTTACCGATGTCCTCGACGAGGAGACACTCGAAGAAGGCGAGGCCGAACGCAAGCTCCTCGACGACATCTCCGAGTCGCACAAGACCGTCACCGCTCCCGGAGCTGTCGAGTGGGAAACGCGAGCCGCACGGGTCGGCGAACAGTGGACGACGACACTCTACATCGCTAACTATGCCGACTATCCCAACGACGGGTATCTGAGCGACCTCTTCGAGATGACCGATGTCCAGTTCGATTTGACGGCCCACATCACGCCGAAAAATCAGGAGCGGGCCCGGAACGAACTGCAGGACATCGCTGACGACCTCCAGGTCGATGCTGACCTCGAACAGAGTATCCGGAGCGCCTATCTCCAAGAGCGCGCCAACGAGGCCGCAGCGACGTACAAGGCCGTCGAGAACGGCGCGAACGTCTTCGACCAAGGGATGTTCATCACCGTGCGGGCCGACGAGAAAGACGAACTCAGAGATGCCGTCCAGACGGTCAAGAGCGCGCTCCGCGACGACCCGGCGAACCTCACGCCGAAGACGGCTATCTGTCGGCAGGATCTCGCCCTCCAATCCGCCGCGCCCATTGGTGACAACGAATTCGGGCGGACATCGATTGCGCTCGGCGGCGCCGTCGGCGCGTTGCTGTCCTCGCCGCACAACGCGACGATTCTCGAGGAGGGCGGCGTCGAGTTCGGGATTCACAAAGATAACCAGAGTCCCGTGGTCATCGACCCGTTCGCGCGGGACAACGGGTACGCGATGTTCACCGTGGGCGACACGGGGTCGGGGAAGTCGTTCAGTTCGAAGCAGAACTTCATCCGCTCCATCGAGCAGAGT
>NZ_BMPG01000009.1 GCF_014647475.1 Halocalculus aciditolerans
GCCGAGCCCAGCGTTGCCTGACTCATCGATGATCATCCGTGCACAATGTAGCGTGCCGATTGCCCAAGTTGTCATAGCCGACACCAACCGAAAGACTGGGTCCAGCACCGAGGAAATGGAGTTGCATCAGTGGATAGATATTCTCAACCGGAGCGTATATCATCTTTTCTGTATCACTAGTATTCCACGAAATACCTCACGCGCTTGCTAGAATACGCGTAGATACGAGCAATCAGCACGCTCTCTAGGCCGTCTTCTATCGCCTCTCTGGTTCTCGTAAGACGGGGGCGCGGGCAATCGGCACGCTACATTGTGCACGGATGATCATCGATGAGTCAGGCAACGCTGGGCTCGGCCTACCAGAATTCGAGCCTCTTCTCCGGCTACTATCTCGACGAACGCGTCTACGATCTCGACGGGTGGGACTGCGACGAGGGCGCACGGAAAGCGCTCGCGGAACTCCGAGAGCTGTGGGACCTCGAACGGGATCTCGTCGCCTCCTACAAGGAGGACGAACTGCTCGACTCGTGGATCGACGAAGTGCTCGATGTTCTGGGGTTCGGAACGCTCTCGGAGACGACGCTTCCCGGCGGTGGCGGGTACAACGACCGCCTCCTCTTCGAATCGGCGGACGTCCGCCGAAAAGCGGCGACGCGGAAACGCGACGGAAATCAAGACGCCGCGTACAACCTCAGTGCCGCGCTCCTCGAAGCCAAGCAGTGGGACGCGGACTTCACGACGCGGTTCAGCGAGCAGCGCTCGTACCGCGATGCGTCCCACCAGATCAAGTACTACCTGGAACACACGCCGGAAGACGTCGAGTGGGGCGTTCTCACGAACGGCCGGAAGTGGCGGCTCTACGGGACGAAGGACTACGCCACGGAGATCTACTACGAGGTCGATCTGCCCGAACTCCTCGAGTCCGGGACGCTGGAACAGTTCAAGTACTTCTACGCGTTCTTCCGACCAGATGCCTTCCGGAAAACCGGCGGGACGTCGTTCCTCGATACGGTCTGGAACGAGAGCGAGACCGCCGCACGAGAACTCGGCGAAGACCTCCAAGACAACGTCTTCACGGCGCTCCGCGTCCTCGGCGAGGGGTTCCTCCGGACGAACGACGGGCTCGAACTCGACCCGGAGGACGAAGCGGGCCTCGCCGAGCTCAAAGAACAGTCGCTCGTCCTCCTCTATCGGTTGATGTTCGTGCTCTACGCGGAATCCCGGGACCTCATTCATCCCGAGAACCCGGCGATGCGCGACGAGTACGACCAGCACTTCGGGCTCAATCACCTCCGGTCGCGGATCCACGAGGACGTCCAGTCCGGCGACGACTTCGGGGACTACAGCGAGATATCCACGCAGATGTGGGGGCGACTCGACGAGCTCTTCGCACTCGTCGACGAGGGCGAGGAATCGCTCGGCATCCCGCCCTACAACGGCGGGCTGTTCGACGCCGACGACCACGAGTTCCTCGCCGAGCACGCCGTCGCCGACCGCTACATCGCCGAAGTGATCTACCGGATCGGGACCACCGAGACCGAGGACGGCGAGTTCGTCCTCGCGGACTACGCCGACCTCGACACCCGCCACCTCGGCACCATCTACGAGGGCCTCCTCGAACACGAGTTCCGGATCGCCCCTGAAGAGTACGCGGCCGTCTCTGAGGACGGCGGACAGGTCTGGAAGCCCGCGACCGAGGTGAGCGTCGCCGACGCCGTCGAAACCGTTGACGAGGGTGATCTGTATGTCGTAAACGACGACGGGGAACGCAAAGCGACGGGCGCGTACTACACTCCCGACTATATCGTCGCGTACATCGTCGAGGAGTCGGTCGGATCTCTCGTCGACGACATCGAAGCCGACCTCAGAGCGGACGGGTTGGATCCCAGCGAGACGGAGTACTTCAGGCGGTTCTGGCAGGGCGTCCTCGACCTGAAAATTCTCGACCCCGCCATGGGCAGCGCGCATTTTCTCACCGCTGCCACGGGTTACTTGACCGCCCGCGTTATGGGAGTGGTCCGCGAGCAGGAGATTCAGGGATACGACGAACAGGATCTCAGACGCGAAATCGCCCGCGAGTGCATTTACGGAGTGGACATCAACGGGATAGCGGTCGAGCTGGCGAAGCTCTCGATGTGGCTCGAAACGCTCGCCGCCGACCAGCCCCTCGCGTTCCTCGATCACCACCTGAAGACGGGGAACTCACTCATCGGGAGTGACATCGAGGACGTTCTCGGCGACGAGAGCGACCAGTCCGGCCAGACGCAACTCACGGACTGGATGGATCAGACCCGTCAGCGCGCCCTGGAACACGTTCTGGATCGATTCTCGGATCTTCTCAGCATCGACAACGAGACGCTGGGAGGTATTAAGGAGATGGAAGAAGTGTACGCAGAGATTCGGGAGGACTCCCTCTATCGACACCTCCTGGCGATGGTGAACGTACATACGGCGTCGGATTTCGGTCTCGACGTTCCCGATGACGCCGAAGAGCAGATGGCTGAAGCACTTCGGGACGACTCGTGGGACGACATCGAGAACGCAGATTGGTTTCGGGAGGCTCAAGCGATGGCCAAGGAAGAGGGCTTCTTCCATTGGCAGCTAGAGTTCCCCGTCGTGTTCTATGGAGGGGACGGCGAGCGGCTGGAGGACCCCGGGTTCGATGCGGTGATCGGAAATCCGCCATACGTTGAAGTTGGAGACTCGGTTGAGGGGTACCTTCGCAGCACATTCGAGGTGCCGGAATACTTCGTTGATCTATTCCACGTGTTCATCGAACGGGGCGTTCAACTCCTTTCGGAGAACAGCGAGTTCGGATATATCGTTCCAGAGCCGTGGCTGACGATGGAGAACACGAGTCGGCTTCGCCAGTTCCTCCTCACGAACACGGCTGTAGAGCAAGTCGTCCGATTCGAGAGTACAGTATTCGATGAAGCGACAGTTGATACGATAATTCTGACGCTCCGCAAAACGGATGACCTAGATAGAATTCGCGTACTACGCGCTGAGAACGAGGGATCTCGGATCCGGGGGATCACAGAGACGAACCAACTGGACCAGGAGTCACTTCTCAGCACTCAACAGAAACGTATCGAGGTTCGTCAGACCGCGCAAGAGTCAGAGATCCTAGATCGGATCCGATCAGCCAGCGTCCAGCTAGATGAAATCGCGGATGTCTCGATAGGAATCCAGGCGTATAATCGTTCGAAGCACACCGAAGAACAGATCGAAAATCGCGTATTTCACGCTGACAACAAGGAATCCGAGGAGTATCTCCCCGAGTTGTCTGGTCAGGACGTCTCTCGATACTCGGTGAAGCACGACGGAGAGACCTGGGTGAAGTACGGGGATCATCTCCACGATTATCGACCGATGCGGTACTTTAGCGCGCCCCGCATTCTCGTCCGCGAGATCACGGACTCCGGCAGACACAAAATTCACGCAGCGTATACCGAGGAGACCTATTGCAACTACAAGACGATCCTGAACATCTTGCCGACCGGTGACTACTCTGCCAAGTATCTCTTAGCGGTCCTGAATTCCACTGCTATGTCTTGGATTTTCCTTCGAACATCGAATAAGGTCGTCTCTGACACTTTCCCTCGTATCTCGGTCACCGATCTGGAGGGCTTGGACATCCCGCGTATCGACTTCTCGAAGTCGCCCCCTCTCTCCGTACAGAAGTTGGAGGAACTGTTCAGGGATTATCTTAGAACAGGTGACTCGGCCCCATTCAAAAGTGTGATCTCTGACATGGTTGATTTCTCCTCCGGTCATCCGGGAGTACTTCATGACTTCCTTCGAGCGCGCGTGGACGACCTCAATGATTGGCAAGAGCGGAGATCCCTGATCGATCTCCCCCTCCTGGACTACCTCGGGAACTACACAAAGGGCCCGAATCTCCCCGACATCGGGCTCTTTCAGCCAACGTCGTCGAATATCCTCGATGCGACGGCGGAGGACTACGAGAAACTCCGCGTCGGCGACGTCGAGACCGAGCGGGACGGCTCCAGTGTGACGGTGTCCGCGACGGCGCGGTATAAGCCCGAGGACGAGGACGCCTTCGAGACCGACCAGTGGGGGTACGCGGAGACCGGATACGAGGAAGCGTTTACGCTCACTGATCTCACTGAGGTGGAAGCCGCACTCGTCGAAGCGTTCGTCCCCGTCGCCGCAGAGGAGGCCGACGGCTTCGCCGGTTTCCGGGACAACGCGACGAAGACGAACTCACCTATCGACCGACTGAAAGCCATCACGCTACCGGACCCCGACGACGTCGCGGACGACTTGGAGCGCTACTTCCAAGCCAAAGAACGGGCTGACGAACTCGACGAGAAGATCGAGAAGACCGACGACCTCATCGACGATATCGTCTACGACCTGTACGGCCTGTCCGAGGAGGAGATCGAGATCGTCGAGTCGTCGGTTCGTAACGACTGAGCCGACGTGGGCCCTCTAACGAGGGAGACTCACTCGAACGCGCGGTACTCTACGCAGTGATGTAGACGGTCGGGTATGAAGCCGAAACGGCCGGTGCTCGCGTCGTTTCTCAGTGACCGCGTCGGCGCTCGACCTCTTCGAGATACGCCTCCCGACCATTCTCGTTGAGGAAGTCCCACGGGTCGGGGAACGGCGCGGCCTCGGGCGACGTCTCCGCGGCCATCTCGGTGGCTCGCTTCGCCTCTTGAATCGCGCGGTACATCGCGTCGATGTCGTCTTCGGTCAGTTCGTCGCCATCTGAGATCCGCGACGTCGCCTGCCGGAAGGCGTCGCGCACGGTCTCCTCGCGGATACGTTCGAGGCGCGCGCAGAAGAGTTCGCGTCTGATCCCTTCCCACGTCCCCACTATCGCGTCTGATTGTTCGCTATCGGCGTCGTCTGCTTCTCCGGGAGCCGTGCTCGCTCGAATTTTCACTCTCGCTCTGCATCGGTGTCTCCGTGGACATACGGGCCGAACGAACGACGCCACGCGTGCGTACTTTCTGGGCCGAGGAACCAGGCCGACGCGGTCAGCACAGTCGAGATATCGCGTCGGCGGTGTCACGGGTAGCGCAGAAAACTCACGGCTGACGCTCCGGGTCGTCGATACACTCTCTCAACGAGAGATCGGTAACGTGCCAGCTGCTGAAGGCGGCCTCAGTCGTGCAGTGCGTCGAGGAGGTCTCCGTCCTCCTCGATGAACCGGCGAACCCGCTCGCGGTGACGCTCTCGGTCGGCGTCGTCTTCGTCTGCCTCTGGCTCCAGACTCATGCCGACTACTACTACCACCAGGCGCTTCAGTCTTCCACTCGCGTCACGGTGTGAGACGATCCTCGTCGATCTCGCCCGTTTCCAACCAGTCCGCGAGCTCGGACGGACTGAACCTGCGGATGCGTCGCATCACGCGTTCCGCACGCTCACCCCGCTCCGCCGGCTCCAAGCCCTTCCCGTCGAGGTAGGTCTGCATCGTCAGCCACGCCGTCCGTTTGTTCCCGTCCTCGAAGTAGTGCGACGTCGTGATGTTCCGCAGGAGGAGGGCCGCGGACTGGTACGCCTCGTCGTCAGTGTTCGCTTCGGGGATGTCTTCGAGGAGGCGTTTGAACTTCAGGCGCGGCGCTGCGACGCGAGCTCCGGGATAACCTAACGCACATCCGAGTCCAGTAGCTGACCCACGCGAGAGGGTGTCATCGACTTCTTCCCGAAGGGTTTGTTCCGATTCATCGGTCGGAAACCAGTGCGTAGAGGATCGTGCAGAGGCCCAAAACCGTGACGAGACCGCGCACGAGCAGTACGAGAGATGTCCCGAACCCGAGTTGGTCGAGTATTGCGGCCGCAACGAAGACGCCGGTGGTCACGAGGCCGATTCCGACTGCCAGGAAGAGCATTTGTCTCGTATCGTTCCGCCGGTAGCCGCGATAGGCGAGGAGCGCGACGAAGAGCCCGACGACAGCGGTCACGGCCAGCGCAATCCACGCGACGGTGTCCGGCCGCAGCGCCGTTGCGGCGGTCGAGAGAGCGAGGGGTATGCTCACCGGCTCTCACCCCCGTAGATTGCCCAGAGAATCGCGGCGAGTCCGACGAGCTGGCAGCCGCTCACAGCGACCGCGCGAGCGCTCGTTCCAACCGCGGTGAACGTCGGTAGCCCGATTCGCAGGAGCTCTGGGACGGTCGTGAGCAGGAAGAGGCCGATGGCGAGTACGAGTATTCCCGTGTCCCGCGGGCTCTGCAGGTAGCCGCGGACGAGTGTCGCGGCGATGATGACCGAGAGCGTAATCGACAGCAGTGACAGGCCGAGTACGCCGAGCGCCACCGCGGAATCGGCACCAGTGACGCGGAGTTGAAGGAGCATGATGGACATCTCAGGACAGCCCCTCGAAGAGATCCGTGAACCGATCGGACGGATCTGTACTGGTCCGGGTGACCGATACGACGTACTCGCCGTCCTCGAAGCGGACGGACAGCTCTTCAATTGTGGCCTGATAGCGCTTGTAGTGGTGGCCGTCCGGGTCGAGGACTTGCTCTTCAGTTACAAGGTTAACCGCCTCCAGTCGGTTGAGGCGCCGGTAGGCTGTGGGGTCGGACATCTCGCAGGCCGTGCAGAGTTCGGAGACGGACATCGGTTCGGTGGTGAGTTCGGCGAGGATGGCCCGCGCGTACTCGTCGTCGAGCAGCGCGAGGAGTTCGTCCGCATCCTCGTCCATACGTCAGGCATGTGGGGTGAGGGGTATAATACTCACTCCGTGCTTCTCGCTCAGAAGACGGGGCACGTCCGGGATTCTCACGCTGAAATCCCTCTCGAGGTTCACTGACGCAGCGGACGGCCACAGCCGTCGACGGACTCTCTCCAGTTCCGTCCAGAAGCCCACCGAGTACTCTTATGCGGGTGGAGTCGTGACCCTCCTTCTGGGGCCGACTCAGGCTCCGGTACAGATGAACACCGAGCAATTCACCAGTGAGCACCAGACGACGCGGAGCGACGAACCGTTCCAGCTGGAGAACAGCTACACGCTCGACGTCGCCGTCGACGGAACCGTTCTCGCGAAGGCGGGGTCGATGATCGCGTTCACGGGTGACCTTTCCTTCACGGGCCAGGCGTCCGCCGAAGGAGGAATTACGGGGTTCGTGAAGCAAGCCGCGACGGGCGAGGGAACACCGGTGATGGAAGTCGAAGGCAGCGGACACGTCTACCTCTCGGACCAGAAGAAGAAGGTCCAGCTTCTCGAACTTGAGGCTGGGGAGTCGATCACGGTCAACGGCGAGGACGTTCTCGCGTTCGACGAGAGCATCTCCTACGAGATATCGTCGATAGACTCTCTCGCCGGCGCGTTCGCGGGCGGGTTCACGAACGTCTATCTCGAAGGACCGGGCTACGCCGCGATTACGACGCACGCCGACCCAATCGTCCTCGAACCACCGGTCTCAACGGATCCGAGCGCGACGGTCGCGTGGAGCGACACGACGCCGAACGTGAGCACGAACGCGAGCCTCTCGGACATGATCGGCCAAGAGTCCGGCGAGCGCTTCCAGATGTCCTTCACCGGAGACACCGGCTACGTCGTCGTCCAACCCTACGAGGAACACGCGAACGAGCCGTGACTGACGCCGGAAGCATCGGCAAGCAACTCGAGAGTGAACTCGGTCCCACAATCGCCGTCGCCGACGAGCAGTCCCTTCTACTCACCCTGACAAAATCCAATTATATTGAAATCGGCGTCCACCGGGTCACGCGTTCGCTCATTTGTAACTCTCCGTCCCGCCAGCGGATATACGCGAGCAGTAAGAGACCGCCAAGGATGGCGAAGACGACATGGACGAGTCCCTCTTCGCCGACCCATTTATCCGGGCCGGTGAGAGCAAGCGCGACGAGTTCGGGTGTGGTTTGAGAGACTCCAAGCCCGAGGAGGCCCTGTGAGAAATTATAGAACACGTGAAATCCCATGGGAAGTGCGAGCTCGCCGGTGAGCGCGTACGCCGTTCCGAGCACCAAGCCAGCTGTCACGTAATAGCCGTACTGACTGACGTGAGTTACCTTCCCGCCGTGTAGTATCGCGAAGACGAGCGTGCTGATGAGGACGGCCAGAAGAATAGCCGGCTTCTCTCCCACGTATCCCGCACCGCCTTCCGCGAGATTCTTCAACATCGTCGCTCGGAAGATGAACTCTTCCCATATTGCCGCGACAGCGATCAACCCGAACGTGATGACCACTGCCGGAGCGAACGGGGTGCCACCGGGGGTTTCAGCGAACCCCGTCACGGATGCCCAGCCGGCGTAAACCGACACGACGAGAGCCCCGGCGTTGACTGAGATCGCTATCACGCTCCCAATAGCGGCGGTCTTGCACCAGTCGCGATCGACCGAGAGACCGTAGTCGGCGGCGGGACGTCGGTCGATGAGCCTCGCCGCGACGAGAAGCCCCCCAGCGAGAACAACTGCGAAGCCGACCAGCTCGAGGAGCTCGCGAATTGGATGCTCGAACCGCGCTCGAACCGCCGTCTGCATAACCGCAAGAGCCAGAAACGTCAGAACGAGCGGTAGCAGGGCCCGGAGCGGGGCCCGAAGTCGTTGCTCCTCGTGGTTCCAAACCGGCCAAGTAAGCCAGTAACGAACGGGCCGCGTAGTCCGGCCTCGGGCCTCTGTGGAAGGCATACTCGACTGGAGACCCCCTACCACAGTAGCACCCCAGCACCGGCTTTCGATCCAGAAGCCGGGACGGATTTATTTTACAACCGCTCGCGGAGAGCAGCATGGACCAGGGCGGCGGTGATGAAAACGACCGACTCAGATAGGCTGGATAATTGATATAGTGGGACGACCTGAAAGCCAGCCGGCAACTGCGCAAGCGCGCCTTCTCAGCTATCCGTCACCGGCCACCGAGAGGGGACGTCGACGGTCATCACGAGGCTTGCGACGGCGGTCCTCCGGTCAAGAACCATCGATGACTTCTGAGCCGATTGTTCGATAGAATGCGACCGAGTAAACGGTGAAGAATCCGCCGAACAGCGCACCGAAGATAACGATGAGGAGTGCGACGCCGACGGTGGCGACCACCGAGAGCTGAGGGAGCGAAAGCACCGTAGTGGACTGGGGGGAGACGAGCATCGATGCGATGGTGAACACGCCGCCGGCGACGCCGCCGAGGATCCCGACGAACACCGAATACCCGAGCGTACTCACGAGATTGCGGCGGACGACAGCGTAACTGTGTTTGAGTCCGTCGACGGCACCGAGGTCGTCGATGACGATCGCTTGGCCGTAGAACTGGATGAAGAACGCCACGGAGAGATACACGAGCGCCGAGATGGCCACGAGGCCGATGAACACCATCCCGATGGAGCCGTGAGCCAAGAGCGCGCCGAAGCCGGCCGCGACTCCGACCGCACCGATGACACTGTTGACGACGAGCAAGAGTACGTAGGCGACGAGTAACTGCAGGTAGTTGGCCCTTCCATCGGTGACGAAACGGGACAGCGAACTGCGAGCGGTGAGCGCCTCATCGGCCATGCCGAACATGCCTCCCTGAATGAAGGGCATCACGAGGAGGAAGACCACGGAGAACCCCAGTGAGTAGAGCGTCGAGGCGAGTGGGTACGCCGACTGCAACAGCATCTGGGGGACTAGCAACGCGAACACGATCAGTTGTGGGACCAACAGACCCGGAGCACGCTTGAGCGCACCCGGTGTACGTCGGAGAGCTTGGAGGACTCCCATGGGTGAGAGAAAGAGGCGCGATGGTATAGTCGTCGACGGCGGTTTTCTCGCTCAGAAGATAGATCAGGTGCCATCGTTTCGAGAGAGATAGAACTCCCCCAACGAGGTAGTCCCCTGGCCATCAGTAGTTTGTCCACATCTACACTCTCTTGATGTGGTGTGATTTGGCTATGTGGTGACTGGGCGTCGTTCCTTGAGTCGACCCGCATCTCTCGACGAGACACGCTATTCGGTGTCGGAGGAACGGCTACTGGCGTGCTCGGAGCGAGCGCGTTTCGCTGGTGGCCAATTCAGGTTATGTCGCTCGGCGCATGCTGACTGAGCAGCCGTGGTCGGACGGGGCACCATCGGGGACGTCCGTCGCATCTTCCGCGTCTTCTACGACGAGGCCGACCGCGAGAAACCCGATTACTTCCCCGCGGACGAGCCTGCGGAGAAGACGTACGACACAGGGCGGTTGCGGCGGGAACGCGACATCCGGGGTGGACGCGTCACGTTCGAGTCCGAACGCGATAACCGCGGAGTTCGACTGCGAAGAGTACGAAGTCTCCGACTACGAGAAGCGCCTCCCGAAGCGCTTCATGTCGGATAAGTCCGGAGGAAGCGTCTATATCGGCGCACCCGAGGAGTTCGCCGACTGGATCGGCTACTCCGTCGAAGGCCTCTTCGATGACCCGTCGGGGATGGGTCGTTCCGACTCCATGGATGCGACCGAGAACGACAGTTCGAGTGAGGGCAGCGCCGACAGTGAGTCCGGAGGGATACTCTCGAAGCTGTTCGGATAACTCGCACCTCCTCGTTCCGATCCGTTTCGTCACGTGTCGTCGAGGAGCGCACGAGCACGCTCGACGTAGCTATCGTCTTCCCGACTACGGACGTCGCCGATAGCGTCGAGCGTCGAGAGCGCTTCGTGAGACGATGGAAGGCTGTTGTGGACGACGATGGAGAGCAGTGTCTGCGTTGTCACGAGCCGAGTATCTGCGAGCGATGCGTGGATTAATCCGAGTCGGTCGAATTCGTCGCAGAGGACTCGTGGCGGCTCCGCGAACCGCTCCGGGCGTTCCGCTGAGAATACCGGCCGCTCTCGGACGGGTCGGTTCTCCCTCAGAAAGCACTCCCCTGGGGAGAGGAGTGCTGGCTGGTTATGAAGTCGCAGGTCGCGTTCGTGCCTCGACTCGGTCAGCGGGACCCGAGTCACCTCCGCGTACGTCGCGCTGGTTCTTGAAGGACTGTGGGTGGTTTCAGCGAGTGAGAACGGTGCGCGTCACGGCCCGTCGTCGGAGATTTCGGTCTTTCTCCGCGAGTGTTCGTCGACGACATTTCGGGTCGACGGCGTCGTCTCGACCCCGCGTAGCCGTGATCGAGCGCGACCGCTGCGGGCTACCAAAGAGTTTAGGCTGAACGCCTATCGGGTTGTGGCCCATTCGTTCAGATACCTCCGACCCGGTTCCCCGAACCGTGCGGTGGTCCATCCGAGACAGCCCCCTTCCCCCCTTCGACGCCCTTCTTCCCCCTCGGGCGTCCCCTTCCCCCCAATTGGATGGAGGCGGAATCGGGTCAGAGGCACACTCCACTCGGAGTGTTCCCTTTTGTCGACAGCGGTCGGTCGGTTCGAGCAGAGTCGTTCGTGAGATTCAGCACTCGATAGCCCTGTCGGAGCGGTCAGGTGCGGAGGACGCCGCCGAAGAGTTTGCGCTGTGCGTTCCGGAGGTGTTCGGAGAAGGTCGGACCGGAGATGTCGAGCGAGGCGGCGACTTCCTCACCGCTCGATGCGCGCGGCCACTCGAAGAACCCCGCGAAGTACGCGGCTTCGAGGGCGGCGCGCTGGCGGTCGGTCAGCTCCTCGGACCAGACGCGAGCGAGTCGCTCCGCGGAGTCGTCGGTCTTGGTCACCTGCCGGTGGACGGCGGTGTGCGGGTAGTCGTCGCGGATTCGGTCGACGACGTCTCGGACCTCGGCGTCCACGGGGAGGTGGACGGTGAGTTCGACGTCGGTCGCGTCGAAGCGGACGCGTTCGACGGAGCCGCCGAGCGCGGCGACGGTGGAGACGGCGGGGAGGTCGGTGGCGTGCAGTTCGAAGTGGACGGCGTCTTCGGTCTCGCGAATGACGTCGACGTCGTTCCAGTCGGGAATCGTGTCGGTGAGCGCGACGAGGTCGTCCGGGTCGTCGACGGCGGCTTCGCCGTAGGCGAGGAGCCCGTCGTCGGAGACGGGGAGGATGCGGGAGACGGTGATGGTGTCCGTAATCCCGGCGTCAGCAGTAGCGGGTTCGTCGAGGCGGAGGTCGAGTTCGACGAGGCTGTCGCCGAGCAGGGCGCGTTTTCGGTCGGCGGCGGCGATGGCGTGCCCGACCGTCTCGCCGAGGTGGGCGACGACGTCGCGTTCTTCGCGCTCGAAGGCGTCGCCGCGCGCGGTGTGGACGGAGAGCACCGCGAAGACCGTGTCTTCGTGGACGAGGGGGAGCGCGGCGGCCGACTGGAACGGCGTGGCGTCGGCAGACAAATCGGGTCGCGGGTCGGCGACCGCACCGTGGGCGGTCTGGATGGCTCCAGTCCGGAACGCTCGCTCGATAGGATGTTCGCCGTCCGAGTGGTCGGCGTCCGAGTGGTCGGCGTCCGGATGGTCGGTGTCGAGGTCGACGGTGTCGGTGCGGACGGTGTCGTCGGTGGTGGCGCGAACGGTGAGTCCGCCGTCGCGGCTGTCGCGTTCGCAGACCCAGGCGAAGTCGTAGGAGTCCGCGGCGACGAGCCGGTCGCAGGCGGTCTGCTCGATTTCGTCGCGCGTCGAGCGTTCGACGACGGCCGTGGTGACGCTGTGGACGACGTCGTTCAGCTCGTTGAGCGCGGCGAGGCGCTGGCGTTGCTGTTCGAGGCGGCGGGTGCGTTCTCGTCGCTCAGTCACGTCGTGCGTGTAGACGACGAGGCCGTCGATGGCGGGTTCGCCGAGGAGGTTCCGGGCTCGCGACCCCAGGTAGATCCAGGAGCCGTCGGCGTGCCGGAAGCGGAACTCGAACTCGGTCTCCCCGCGGTCGGTGTCGGCGAGCGCGCCGAACTCCCCCCTGACCGTCTGGTGGTCGTCGGGGTGGATGTAGTCGAGGGCGTTCTCGCCGACGAGGGTGTCCGGGCTGTAGCCGAGGACGCGTTCGGCCGACGGCGTGATGTATTTGATTCGGCCGTCGGGAGCGAGGATGGCGTTCGCGTCCGTCGACTCCTTGATGAGCGTACGGTAGCGGCGCTGTTCGCGCTCGTGCGCTTTCCGCTCGATGGCGTGGGAGACCGAGCGGATGAGGAGGTCGGCGTTGATCTCGTCCTTGACGAGGTACTCCCCTGCGCCTTCGCGGAGCGCGTCGATGCCGACTTCGCGGTCGCGCAGCCCGGTGAGCACGACGACGGGGACGAGTTCGTCGCGGTCGGTGACCGCCCGGAGCGTGTCGAGCCCCGTGCTGTCGGGGAGGTCGAGGTCGAGGAGCACCACGTCCGGTGGTTCGGCGTCGAGGCGGTCGAGGCCGTCGTCGAGGCGGGTCTCGTGGACGAGCGGGAGCTGGTCGCCGCGGCGCTCGCCCTCGACGTACGTCGACGAGTTCGCCGCCGTGGCGTCCGCGTCCGACACCCTGTCCGACTCCGCTTCCGCGTCCGCTCCCGGGGGCGTGCCGGTCGTGTGTTCGCCCGCGGCGAGGTCGAACGACCGCTCGGTGAACGCCATCGCTTCCCGGAGGAGTTCGCGGATGTACCGGGCGTCTCCGGGGTTGTCCTCGATGAGCAGCATCCGCGGTCGCTCGCCCGTCATGGCTCGTCCGGTTCGGGCGGGAGTTCGACGAGCGTGAGCCAGAAGTCCTCGAACTTCCGGACGAGCGCGACGAAATCGTCGGGGTCGATCGGCTTCGTCAGGTAGGCGTTCGAGTGGTTCTCGTAGCTCTCCACGACGTCCTCTTCCGCTTCGGAGCTCGTGAGAATGACGATGGGGATGGAGCGAAGCGACGGGTCCGTCTTCGCTTCTTCGAGGACGTCCATCCCGCTCACGCGCGGGAGGTTGAGGTCGAGGAGCACGAGGCTCGGCCGCGGAGAGTCCACGTAGTCGTCGCGCTGGTGGAGGAAGTCGAGCGCCGCCTCGCCGTCGCGGACGACGTGGAGCTCGTTGTTGATGCGGGCTTCCCGGAACGCCTCCTCGGTCAGGCGGACGTCGCCGGGGTTGTCCTCGACGAGGAGGATGTCGGCCGGCTGGCCGCGCCCGGGCGGCGCGTCACTCATCGGCCACCTCCGCGCCCGCGGCGGGCAGCGTGAACTCGAACGTCGAGCCCTCGCCGGGCGTCGAGTCGACGGTTATCTCACCGCCGTGGCGCTCGACGATTCGCTGGCAGAGCGCGAGCCCGATTCCCGTCCCCTCGTGTTCGTCGCGGGTGTGGAGGCGCTGGAAGACCTCGAAGACGCTGTCGGCGCGCTCCGGGTCGATGCCGATGCCGTCGTCGCGGACCGCGAGCCGCCACATCTCTCCCTCTCGGCGCGACGAGACGCGGACGGTCGGCGCGTCGTCGTTGTACTCGAGCGCGTTGTCGAGGAGGTTCTGGAAGACCTGCCGGAGCTGGTCCTCGTCGCCCTCGACGCGCGGGAGCGTCTCCGCGGTCACGTCGGCGTCCGACTCCTCGATTCGCATCCCGAGGTCGGCGCGCACGTCCGCGAAGACGCCGTCGAGGTCGACGGGTTCGAAGGCGTCGCCGCGCGTCTCCACCCGCGAGTACCGGAGGAGCGCGTCGATCATCTCCCGCATGCGTTCCGCGCCGTCGACGGCGAACGCGAGGAACTCCTCGCCGTCCTCGTCGAGCTCGTCCTCGTAGCGGCTCTCGATGAGCGAGAGGTAGCTCGACACCATCCGCAGCGGCTCCTGTAAGTCGTGTGACGCCGCGTACGCGAACTGTTCGAGGCGGTGGTTCGACTCTTCGAGCTCGTCGACGAGCGTCTCGAGTTCCGCGTTGTATCGCTCGCGCTCGATGGCGTTCGCGAGGACGTTCGCGACGCTCTGCACGAAGTTCACGTCCTCCTCGGTGAACTCCTGAGCGTCGGTGTCGTGCGTTCCCAGAATCCCCCACGGGTCGTCGACGGAGCCGATAATCGTGCTGACGCCGCTCGTCACGTCGTGGTCGACGAGCAAGTCGGGGCCGTCGAACCGCGTCTCCGCGTCGAGGTCGTCCACGACGACGGGCTCCTCGGAGAGGAGGGTGTAGCCGGCCTGCGAGTTCTCGTCCGCGTCGACGGCGGCTTCCTGCACGATGCCGTCGTCCCACCCGACGCCCTGCCGCAGGAGGAGTTCGCGCGACTCCTCGTCGAGGTCGAGGACCTTGCAGTAGTCGGTGTCGAGGACGTCCGCGACCGCGTGCGCCGCGTCCGCCATCAGGGCGTCGAGGTCGTCGGTTTCCAGCGCGGTCTGCCCGAGCTCCGCGACGACGGCCTGCTGGCGCGCGCGCCGTTCGAGGTCGCGCTGGTACTCGCGGCGCTCCGTCACGTCCTGCACGACGAGCATCCCGCTCGTCACGTTCCCGTCCGCGTCCCGAACGGGGAGCACCTGATCGAACATATCGTGGCCCGCGTACGTGACTTCGAACGTCGACGCCTCGCCGTTCAGCGCCTTGTAGAAGTGTTCCTCGACCGCCTCGACGACGTCCGGCGGGTAGAGGTCCGTGACGCGCATCCCGACGCGGTCGGCGGGGTCGACGCCCGCCTCGTCGAGCAGCTGCCCGCCGGCCGCCGTGTATCGGAGGTCCTCGTCGAACATCGCGACCGCGCCGTTCGGGAAGTGCTCGACGAGCGTCCGGTAGCGCCGCTCGCTCTCCTCGACCTTTCGGCGCTGTTCGAGGCGCTGTGAGATGTCGCGGACGACGCCGACGCGCTCCTCGCCCTCGCCCGTCGAGATCGTCGCGAACGTCGCCTCCACGGGGATCTCCTCGCCGTCGGCGACCTCGATGGTCGTCTCCAGCGTCGCGTTCGCCGTTTCGTCGTCCGCCATCGACTCCCGGAGCGCACGCCCCTCCTCGATGGTGTCCTCCGTGACGACGCGCGACGCGTGCGACCCGAGCAAGGTCTCGCGGTCGTACCCGGTCATCGACGCGAACGCGTCGTTCACCATCGTGTACCGGTCCTCAGCGTCGACGACGTAGATGCCATCGTCGATGGTTTCGGCGATGGTCTCGTACTTCGCCAGCGTCACGTCACGCCCCCGCTCACCCCCACACTGCGTCGCCGTCGACTCGACCGATTCCCCGACGACGACCGCTCCCGCCGTCTCGCTCGCTTCGCCGCCGGCGACGCCCACGACGCGGAGGTCGCGCTCGACGTCACCGGACGCCGCCTCCATCGTGACGCGAAGCGTCTCCTCGCCGCGCGATTCATCCGCGAGCGCGTCGCGCAGTCGTCGTCCGTCCCCGTCTCCGAGGAACGCGGAGAGCTGCTCGCCGACGACCGACGCTTCCCGCCGCCCGAGCGTGTCGAGCGCGCGCTCGTTCACCGCGATGACTCGACCGTCTCCGTCGAGGTGATAGCTCTCCCCGTCGAGCAGCTCGGTCGCCGCGCGGACGTGACCGAGCGCCGCGTCCCGGGTCACGCCGTCGGGACACGCACCCCCGACGGAACCCCCCATTTCACTCATACGTTTTACACGGTCACGACCCGTCATAAATCCGCTGTCTACAGCGAAGAAAACTGATACGGTCGCTCCGGGAACGAGGGTGTTCGCCCGCTCCCCGGGCTCTCGAAGATGGCCGTTCGCCGCGTACAGCGGCCCCGCTTACCGGGGTTCGACGGTCACGGTGAGGTCGTCGACGTAGTGGGTGGCGTCGGCTTCCCAGATGACGGCGGTGCCGACGGCGACGTGGAGGGTTTCGGTCGAGAGCTCCGGCGTCGTCCACTCGAACGCGTACTCCCGCCACCCCTCCGCGAGCCAGAGCGGCTCTCGAAGCCCGCCGTACGGCGTCTCGCCGAAGTCGGTGGAGTTGACGCCGACCGCCGGGAAGTCCGCTTCGACCTCGGCGGGCCGCGGGCCGAGTCGCATCACGGCGTGCCGAATCGTGTTGAACGACTCCGACTCGCTCCAGAACTGGCCGGACACCCGAACGTCGTACGCGCGGCCGGGTTCGACGGGAACCTCGTGGGTGGCCCACGTCACGCCGTCGTCGTGGTCGCCCTCGTTCCACACCCGAAGCGACTGCTCGCCCTCGGCGGCTCGTTCGTCCGAGACGCCGACTTCCCACGCGAAGTCCGCGGGGTCGACCTCCGGCCCGATGGCCGCGCGCGACTCCCACTCGCCGAGACCGTCCTCGAACCCCGCGGCGAAGTCCGCCTCGTCGTTTCGACCCAGACAGCCCGCGAGACCCGTTATCCCTGTGACGCTCACCGCTGTCCCCGTCCGAAGGAACGCTCGACGATGCATACGGTCGAACGTCGACGAGAGCACATAACTCCCCGGTGTCACCCGAACCGCCCCCTCGCGTCGCCCGCGGCCTACCGCGTGATGCCGACGGCGTCGGCGATGCGTTCGTGCGAGCGCTTCGCGGTCTCGTGGTCGGGGGCGACGTGTTGAATCATGAGCTCGTCGGCGTCGACGCGGTCGGCGAGCTGGTCGAGGAGGCCGGCGATGGTGTCGGGGCCGCCGGAGATCGCGCGCGGCCACGCGTCCTCGTCGAGCGTCTCGGGCGTCGGCTCGGGGACGCCGCCGAGTTCCGCGACGGCTTCCTCGACCCCGGGGCGGGTGCCGACTCGCCCGCGCGCCATGCGCTGGAAGGAGGCTTCGGCGACCGCGCGGAGGCGCGCGGCGTCTTCGTCGGTCTCCCCGGCGATGGCGTTCAACGCCACCATCGTCCGTGGTTCGTCGACGCCGCCGGCGAGGGCGGACGGCTCGAAGCGCTCGTGGTAGGTGTCGAGGGAATCGGCGGCGAACTGCGGGCGGATGAACGCGGCGAAACAGTAGGGGAGGCCGAGTTCGGCCGCGAGCGCCGCGCTCGACGGACTGGAGCCGAGCACCCACGGCTCCGCGGGGCCGTCGTCGGAGCGCGGGATTTCGAGGTCGGCGTAGGCGTGGTCGGCGGGGAAGTCGTCGTAGAGGTGGGAGACGACGGCTTCGAGTTTCTCCCGGTGGTCGGCGTCCGGGTCCTCGACGTACCGCTCAGTGCCGAGCGCGCTGTCGACGGCGGGCGAGCCGTTCGCGCGCCCGAGCCCCGCGTCGATGCGGCCGGGCGCGAGCCCGTCGAGCGACCCGAATATCTCGGCGACCTTGAACGGCTGGTAGTGGTTGAGGAGGACCGCGCCGGAGCCGAGGCGGATATCGTCGGTTTCGGCGGCGAGGTGGCCGAGCAAGACCTCGGGCGTCGTGCCGGCGAGAACGCTCGGAATTCCGTGGTGTTCGGCGACCCAGAACCGGTCGTAGCCGAGTGACTCGGCGTGTTTCGCGCGGTCGACGGTGTTCGCGTACGCCTCGGTCGCGGTGCCGTCGGCGGGCACGGGCGATAAGTCGACGACGGAGAGCTCCATAGAAAGATTCCGTCACTGCGCCGGATAACGGTTCGTTTCCCAGCAGTCGACGACTCGAACGCGCACAGAAACGACCGCGAACGCCGCGGCTACTCGGTAGTGTGGTCGAAGAAAACGAGCGGGTCGAACGGCGAGGACGCGCCTTAGAGCTCCGGGACGTCGCTCGGCATGTCGAAGTCGTGGTAGTACTCGCCTTTCTCCTTCGAGAGGATGTCGAGGACGGCGGCCGCGCCGTCGCCGACCGCGATGGCGGCCTGCCACTTCGTGTCGCGGCACATCGCGCCGGTCGCGTAGACGCCCTCGACGGACGTCTCCATGTCGAGGTTCACGTCGACGACGTCCTCGTCGGTGAACGCGAGGTCGAGGCCCTCCGCGAGCTCGCGGTTCCCGCCCGTCGCGAGCACGACGTAGTCCGCCTCGTACTCGCCGTCCTCGGTCGTGAGAGCGAAGCCGTTCTCCGTCTCCTCGACGCTCGTGACCTCCTCGTCCTCGTGGAGGTCCGCACCGCGCGCGTCGGCCTGGTTCTGCGCGACGCTCACGAAGTCCATCCCGTCGATGGAGCGAACACCGGGGTAGTTGAAGAGGTGCGCCTTGTGCATCCACGTCTCGTCGGTGTCGAAGACGACCGTCTCCAGGTCGTTCTTCGCCGCGAACTGTGCCGCGCTCAGGCCGGCGGGACCCCCGCCGACGACTGCAACATCAACCATACCCGAACGTTCTCGCGCCGCGCCGAAATACCTTACCATCTGGTTAATAAGCGTGACGTCCCGAAGAGAGCGACTGCCGCGAACACCAGCGACCACCGCTGCCACCAATCTGTATCGGCTGTCGGCGTAGGGCCGTCCGGTCCCGGACGCGCCGCCGCTTCTCCGCGGCTTCCCGCCGCCGGGTACAGCGAATCGTGGCGTGGGCCGCGAATGCGGGCGTGGCCGGGACTGGGGCGAATCCGTCCGTACCTGAGAACGCGACGAGGAGAAGCCGCAGTTAGAGGACGTAGGGGCCGCGCTGGCGGATGGGCTCGTCGTGGGGTTCGCCGGAGACGGCGACGGCGCGGAAGCCGTCGTCGCTCGCGAGGTCGACGTCGCGCGCTTCGGTCACGGGGAGCACGTCGCCCTTCTCGAAGGCGTCGCCGTCCACCGTGCCTTCGCCGTCGACGCCGAAGAGGAAGCCCGACCAGCCGTCTTCGACCGTCCACGTCCACTCGTCGGCGACTCGGACGTCGAGGTACTCCATGTCCGTGTAGAGGTCGAGCGGCGAGCCGTCGCCGACGACCGTCGTGACGGTCGCGCCGTCGTACTCCGCCGTCGGGAGGTCCGCCTGCGTCGCGTCGACGTAGTCCGGGTCCGCCTCCTTCTCGTCGCGCGGGAGGTTCACCCAGAGCTGCAGGCCGTTACAGGCCGCGCCGTCCGCCGGGAACTCCGAGTGCTGGATGCCGCTCCCCGTCGTGATGCGCATCGCCTCGTTCTCGTAGGCCGTGTGGCTCACGCCGAGCGAGTCCTCGTGCTCCATCCCGCCCTCGATCATGTAGGAGACGATCTCGAACCCCTTGTGCGGGTGCATCGGGAAGCCCTTGTCCGGGTCGATGTAGAACCGCTCGAACAGCACGAACGGGTCGAGGTTCGCCGGGTAGTTGTTCGTCGGGAACGCGCGCTTCGAATTCACGCCCGTCCCGTGCTGCACCATCTCCCCGGGAACCGGCTCGTCCCGACCCCCCAGCGACTCGTTTGACACCATGGTCAAATCGACGCCGTCAGAACTGATAAACATCCCGTCCGCGGAACCTCACAACACTCCGAACGGAGACATAACGAAACACGAAAACCCACTCGTGTCCTTCTCAGTGGGTCTTAGTCCGCGAATAGTTCTTATCGGACTCTTTCCTTGAATGCGTTACAGAGAACGTTCATACCCTTCACCGTACTACGTGTGAATGCACATGAGCGACTACGAACTCCCGCCGCTGCCGTACGACTACGACGCGCTGGAACCGCACATCTCCGAGCAGGTGCTGACGTGGCATCACGACACCCACCACCAGGGCTACGTCAACGGCTGGAACTCCGCAGAAGAGACGCTCGCCGCGAACCGCGAGGACGGCGACTTCTCCTCCTCCGCGGGCGCTATCCGGGACGTGACGCACAACGGCTCCGGCCACGTGCTCCACACGCTCTTCTGGCAGTCCATGAGCCCCGAGGGCGGCGACGCCCCCGAGGGCGACCTCGCCGCGCGCATCGAGGAGGACTTCGGCTCCTACGAGGCCTGGAAGGGCGAGTTCGAGGCCGCGGCGTCCGCCGCCGGCGGCTGGGCGCTCCTCGTCTACGACTCCCACAGCGAGCAGCTCCGCAACGTCGTCGTGGACAAACACGACCAGGGCGCGCTCTGGGGCAGCCACCCCATCCTCGCCCTCGACGTCTGGGAGCACTCCTACTACTACGATTATGGACCTGCCCGCGGCGACTTCGTCGACGCCTTCTTCGACGTCGTCGACTGGAACGAGCCGAGCGCGCGCTACGCCCAGGCCGTCGAGCGCTTCGAGTAACCGCACCGCCAGCTCACTGAACGGGACCGCTTCTACGGTCGGCCCCCTTTCACGCGTCAGCGTACGAGACGACCCGCGAGCGACAGCGCCGTGAGTGAGGAACCAGCGTTTGCTCTCACGAGAGAGCCACGGAGATTCGGTCGGCGCGTCTACTCTCTCGAACGGTCGTTTCCGTCTTTCCTCGAGGACGGGAATCAGACTCCTGCCGCCTCGAAACCCACGTTGTCGTCGGGGGTTAGTCGTCGGTGGTGATGGTGCCCCAGTCGCCGCGGTGGAAGGTGAGCGGGTCGGCGTCGGGGTTGGGGGTGTCGGCGCGTTCGGCGCGGCCGACGTAGAGGGTGTGGTCGCCTTCTTCGATGGTGTCGTGGATGGTGCAGTCGACGTAGGCGAGGGAGTCCGTGAAGACGGGCGCGCCGGTGGCCTCGGTGGTGGTATGTTCCGTTTCGAAGGGGTCGGCGTCGCCGTCGGTCATGCCGGCGAAGTGTTCGGCGAGGCCGCGCTGGTCGTGCGCGAGGATGTTCACGGCGTAGCTGTCCGCGTCGCCGTCGGCGAGAATGCGGTGGGCTTCGGTGCCGTGGTCGAGGGAGACGAGGACGAGCGGCGGGTCGAGGGAGAGGCTGGCGAACGCGTTCACCGTGATACCGTGCGGAGTTCCGTTCTCGCCGGGGAGCGTCACGACGGTGACGCCGGTCGCGAACTCGCCCATCACGCCGCGGAAGGCGTCGGCGTCGACCATCTACGCCACCTCCGCGTCGCTCGGCGTTCGTCGCGCGGGACGCTCGTGCGTGGAGTGTGTCGCCATCGTATTCTCTAGTGGGAGCGCGAGGCCCATGAGTGCTTGCTGCAACGCGCTACAGGAGACCGCTAGCGGGTGTGGTGTTCGACGACGGTGGTTTCGACGACGGTGAGGGTGTCGTCGAGGACGACGCGGAGTTCGTCGCCGTCGCAGTCGACGGTGACGCGGACGCGGAGCGGGTCGTCGTCGAGGACGTCGGTGTGGGTGTCGCTGACGCACCAGTCGAAGTGCCAGAAGTGCTCGGCGTTCAGGTCGACGTCGCGCTCGGAGTGGAAGAGGAGGACGTTCGGGTCGTCGAGGAGCGTCACGCCGACGGTCGATTGGAGGGCGTAGCCGCAGCGCTCGCAGACGTGGTCGACGGCGACGTCGAGGGCTTCGTCGGCGGGGTCGCGGACGAGCGTGGTGTCGACGGAGCCGGTGCACTCCGGGCAGACGCCGTCGGCGGCGAGACAGTAGTGGTGGCGGACGTAGTGGTGGAAGGCCTGCAGGAGGTCGTCGGTCGTGCGGTCGTCGAGGCCGCCGGAGGGGAAGGGGTAGCTCACTTGGATGGTGCCGCAGTCGACGCAGCCGATGGAGAGCTCGTCGTCGACGTACCAGCCGTGGAGGTAGCCGCCGCAGTCGTAGCAGGTGCCGTCGACGGGGAAGAACCCGACCTGTGCGCGCTCGGTGAGCGTCCCGGTGAAGATGGCGCTCACGACTTTCCGGCCGGGGTGGCGGAACTCGTAGCCCTCGTCGCGCTGCTTGATGAAGTGGCCGGTGAGCCGGCGGAGGTGGTAGTTGAAGTTCGCGCTGTCGTCGATGTCCACGCGCTCGAAGAGGTCGGTGAAGCGCACGGGCGCGTCGTCCGCGCCGAGTTCGAGGAGCGCGCGCAGGATGTCGACGCGCGTGTCGTTCCCGAGGATGGAGAACACCTCCGCCGGGAGCAGCCGGGACTCCGTGCGCGCGACGGGTTCGCGGTCCGCCGACGCCTCCTCGCGCCGCGGCTCGGACTCCGCGCCCCCGCGCTGGTCGTGTTGGCTCATGCATCCGCGTTCGTTTACCACGCGGTAAAACCTATCGGCGGCGGGCCGGACGCCGCCGCGCTGCGTCCTCCGTGTCCCTCATAAGGCTCTCCGCCCTACTCCCAGCTATGACCGCTACGAGTGACGCCGAGTCCGGCGGGGGGACTCGCGAGGAGATCATGGAGGCGACGTTCCGCGCGCTCAGCAAGCACGGCTACACCGACCTCCGCGTGCGCGACATCGGCGAGGAGTTCGAGAAGAGCCGAACGCTCATCCACTACCACTTCGACGGGAAACACGACCTCATCTCCGCCTTCCTCGAATACCTCGTCGACCAGTACGAGGACCGCCCCGACCTCGACGCCGACGACGACTCCTGGGAGGTCCTCGGCGCGCGCATCGACCAGTGCCTCTTCGGCCCCGACCTCGGCGGGGACTTCGACCACTGGGACCGCATGAAGGTCTACCACGAACTCTTCTCGCAGGCCCGGCACAACGACCGCCACCGCGAGATATTCAACGAACACTACGCGAAAATCCGCGGGAACATCACGCGCGTCCTCGAAGCCGGTATCGAACGCGGCGACTTCGCCGACGTCGACCCCGACGACCTCGCTCAGCTCGTCACCGACGTCATCCACGCCTCGCGCGCGCGGAAGATTTCGCTCGGCCACGACGACGCCCCCGAGCAGGCCCGCCGCGCCATCGACGACTTCGTCCTCCCCGCGCTCGACCCCGAGTGCGCCTCCGAACGCGACGCCGCGCGCGACGGCGGACCGCGCTAGACGGAGTCGACGGACCGCCACTCCCGGCCGTGTCCGGTGAGGCTCGCGCGGAGCTCGATACCCGACTCTCCGTCTCTGACGGCGACCTGCCCGTTGCAGAGCTGGGCGAGCGTGCTGACGGCGCGCTCGTCGTGGTTCGCGGGGTCGACGAGGAGGACGCCGAGCCCGTCGACGGCGTCGACGCGGCCGGCGAGCGTGTGGACGAACCGGGAGACGGTTTTCAGGTCGCTGAAGGTGAGGAGCGTCGACACCGAGAAGAGCCCGGTGCGGACGCGCTCGATGCCGGTCCCCTGGAAGTCGCGGTAGACGTCGGAGAACCGCATCCCGATGCCGGTGAGGTCGGACGGCCCGGAGACGGTCAGGAGGCGCGCGGGGACGCCGTTGTCGTCGTCGCCGACGCAGTCGATGATGGCGGCCGTCTCCTCGGAGACGCGAATCCCGACGCGCTCTGCGTCCGACGCGATGCGGGACGCCCGCTGGTTCGTCGTCACCACGATGGTGGCCTCGTCGTCCGCGCCGTTGAGCATCCGGAGGGCGACTTCGCGCGCGCCGCCGTGCGTCGGCCCGGTGACGAGCACGGTCGTTCCCGCCCGAATCGCGTCCAGCGGGAGGTCGTCGAACGCGTAGTCCTCAGTCATCGCGTTCACCTCGCTCGTCGAGGCGGCGGTGGAGGTCGAGCTGCGACATCGCTTCGTCGGCGAGCAGGCGGAGGCGCTCGCGGTCCTCGGCCGCGAACTCGCGGGGTATGCTGTCGTGGAGGCAGAAGACGCCGATGGGGTGGCCGTCGGGCGTCGTGAGCGGCGCGCCGGCGTAGAACCGAATGTTCGCGTCTCTGAGTCCCTGGTTCGCCTCGAACCGCGGGTCGTCGGCGAGGTCCTCGATGACGGTCACGTCGTCGTCGAGAATCGTGAAGGTGCAGACGGTGTCCTCGCGGTCCATCGCGTCGAACGCCGCGCCGTGACAGGAGAGAAAGCGCTCGTGGTGGGCGTCGATGAGGCCGACGGCGGCGGAGTCGAGGTCGAAGAGCGCGACGGCGAGCTCGGTGAGGCGGTCGAGCGCCGCGTCGAGCCCTTCGGGGTCGGCGGTGTAGCGGTCGAGCGCGGCGACGCGCGCGCCCTCGTCCTCGGGGAGCGGGTACGCGGTCTGCGGGAAGACGGTCTGGCTGTGCTCGACGAGCGAGACGAGTTCGTCGATGGCGTCGTCGTCCTTCCGGAGGTAGTCGGCGACGACGTCTCCGAACGCCGCGGTGTCGATGTCGTCGAGCGGGCGGTCGGTGTAGAGGATGCAGGTGGCGTCCGGCGTCGCGTCGCGGGCGTCCCGGAAGAGTTCGAGGCCGGTCCCGTCCGAGAGGTCGTACTCGGTGACGAGGCAGTCGACGGACTCGGGGCCGTCGAGAACCGCGCGAGCGTCGTCGAGGGACGAACACGCCGTCGTCTCGAAGCCGGCGTCGGCGAGGGCTCGGGTCGTCGCCTCGCGCTCGCCGGGGTCCGGGTCGACGTAGAGGAGCATACACCCGCCACTCACGGCCGCGCCGCATATAATTGTACTTTCCAGACGGGTTAGAGAAACTATCTGTTCGCGTGGAAATCTCGGGTACCGCGACGACGTGCCGTGGCCGTCGACGGCTATTTCGTGAAGAGTGTTTATGAGTCGCGTGGAAACTTTCGCGGCGTCTCACTGTCTCGCTGAGTGATTCGTTCGTCCGGCCGGCGGTCGACGCTCTCCGCTTCGGTTTTGGCCGGCCTAAAAACCACAACGACTATATTGTTTTAGGGTGGCCTAAATCGTATGGCTCGGGACACAGCTGACGGACGGTTCACCAGGCGTGACTACCTCGCGACCGGCGGTGCGCTCGCCGCCGCCGGCCTCCTCGCCGGCTGCAGCGGGAGCGGCGACGACACGACCCGGAGCACGACCGACGACACCGCCACGACGGCCGGAACCACCCAGCGCACGACCGAAGACGACGCCTACACCGTCTCCATGGAGCCCGTCGGCGACGTGACCTTCGACGGCGTCCCCGAGACGTGGTTCTCCTACACCGGCGACTACGCCGACATGGGCGTCGCCCTCGGACAGGCCGACGGCCTCGCCGCCATCGGCCTCCCCTCGCGCTTCGGCACCCACTACTACGCCGACCTCCCCGGCGTCTCCGTCGACGCAGACTCCCTCACTAAACTCTACCAGGACGGCACCGGGAAGGAGATATTCTACGAGGTCGACGCCGACGTCCACGTCATCGACCCGAACTTCATGGTCAACCGCCTCCAGTGGAGCCAGGACGACGTCGACGAAATCCGCGAGAACGCCGCGCCCTTCTTCGGGAACACGATATTCACGCGGGTCTACGACTGGCACGACTACCGGTACTACTCGCTCTACGAGGCCTTCGAGAAACTCGCCGACCTCTTCCAGGAGCGCGAACGCTACGAGGCCTTCAAATCCTACCACGACGAAGTCGTCGCCGACGTCCAGCGCCGCCTCCCCGACACCACGCCCGAGATGGCGCTCCTCTACCCCGCCGGGACGCCGCCGGACTCCTTCTACCCCTACCTCGTCGGCGACGGCACGGCCGCGAAGCAGTGGCGCGACCTCGGCGTCGACGACGCGCTCGCCGCGGCCGGCGTCACCGACGCACAGGCCGGCGGCGGCACCCTCGACTACGAAGCGCTCCTCGACATCGACCCCGACGCCATCGCCGTCCGCATCTCCGGGAACGTCACCGAGCAGTACTTCCAGGAGAACGTCGTCGCGCACATGGAAAACCACGACGTCGCGAGCCAGCTCACCGCCGTTCAGGACGGCCGCGTCTTCTACGGCGGCCTCACCTACCAGGGCCCCATCATCCACCTCTACCAGCTCGAAATGGCCGCCCGCGGCCTCTTCCCCGACGTCTTCGGTGACGAGGAACTGTTCGACCGCCAGCGCGTCGCCGACATCGTCGCCGGAGCGACCTAACCTCATGACGCGAGCGCCTGCACCGTCCGCGACTCCGCACGCATCGAGCGACCGCCCCGCGGGTGAGCCGTGATGGTCGTCGACACCTACGTCGACGACGCCGAAGCGCGCGTCGCCGACGAACGCGACCACGTCACCGGAGAACGCGCCGCGTTCACCCAGTTCCGGAAGACCGTCGCCGACATGACGCCGCGCACGGGAACCGGGAACGGGCGCACCGGCGGGAGCGCCGCGAGCGGCGGCGGCGCGGCCGCTACCTCCTTCGTCGGCGACTCCGCGGGAACCACCCAGTGTGCCCGCGTCCGCGAGGCGTTCGCCGACACGGTCCGCCCCTACAGCGTCGACGACGTCGACGCCGACGAACCACTCCTCGTCACCGTCCGCGAAGAACTCGGCGAATCCGTCGCGCTCGCGCTCGCCCCGAACACCTCCCTCGGCTTCACGCCGACCGTCAAGAACGCCCTCCTCTCCACCGTCGGCGACCGCCGGCAGGAACTCGACGCGATGACGCACGCGCTCGACCGCGAGACCGACTCGCTCCGCGACGCCGCCGCCGACATCGACGATATCACCGCGTGGCTCGCCGACGTCGACGAGACGCCGCTCACCGCCCTCGACTTCGACGGCCTCCGCCGCCGCCACGACGCCCTCGCCGACCACCGCGCGACCTGCGACCGCCTCGCCGCCGACAGACAAACCTTCCTCCGCCGCACCACCAGCCACAACGCCACCGTCGGCCTCACCCACCGCTCGCTCGTCCCCTACCTCTACCAGGAGTTCTCCGTCACCTACCCCGTGCTCGTCACCGTCGCCCGCCTCGACGCCGTCCTCGACGACTGCCAGCGCGCCGTCCGCCGCCACCTCACCGCGCGCACCTGACCGAACACCGCCCCACCGTCCGCTTCACCCCGCCATATCGCACTCCTCCCGCCCCACCCCGTTCTTCCGGGTGTGGCCTCCCGCTAGAGGCCGACGTTCGCGAGGAGCGCGTCGAGGACTTTCCGCTCGGCGTCCCGGAGATGCTGGCTGAACGTCGGCTGCGAGATGCCGAGCGAGTCCGCGACGTCCCCGCCCGTCGCGGCCCGCGGCCGCTCGAAGTAGCCCGCGTAGTACGCCGCCTGGAGCGCGTTCCGCTGGCGCTCCGTCAACTCGACCGGGAGCGACTCGATGGTGACCGCCGGCTGGATGTCCTCCCAGGCGACCTGCCGGCGGCGAATCATCTCCGTCGTCGGATACGCGTCCTGAATCGCGTCCGTGACTCGGCGGACGTCCGCGTTGAACGGCACGTGCACCGTCACGTCGAACTCGCCGTTCGCGTCCACCACGGCGTGGTCGATGCCGCCGCCGACGGCGAGCAGGGCGGACAAGAGCGGCGGGTCCCGCGCTCGCACTTCCAGCGGCCGCGTCCCGTCCGCCGTCGACTCGCCCGCCGACACCGCCTCCCACTGCGGCACCGCCGCCGCGAGGTCGCGCGCCGCCGGGAGCGCCGCCTCGTCCACGGCCCCGTACACCACGAACTCGTCGTCGCTCACCGGAACCGCGTGGTCGAACCGAATCTCGCCGGACGGCGGCGCGGCGACGCCAGCCGTCTCGTAGAGGTCGTCGATGTGGAACTCTAGCTCGACGGCTTCGTCGCTCAGGAGCGCGCGCTTTCGCTCCGTCGCCGCGATAGCGTGCCCGACGACGTCGCCCAGCCGGCTGATGACCGCGCGCTCCTGGTGCTCGAACGCGTTCGGCCGCGCCGCGTACACGTTCAACACCCCGTAGGTCGCGTCGTCGTGCGTGAGCGGAATCGCCGCCGACGACCGGAAGCCGTACTCGGCGACGTCGCTCCGCCACAGCTGATAGCTCTCGTCCGTCACGATGTCCTGCGTCGTCTGCACCTCCCCCGTCCGGAACGCCCGCCCGGTCGGCCCGTCGCTGTGCTCGTCGCTCGGGTCGACCGAGATGGTGATGCCGTCGAGGTAGTCGGAGACGCCGGCCTCCGCGCGGGACGTCACGGTCTGCGTCGCCGGGTCCACGTCGCCGATCCACGCGAACAGGTAGGAGTCCGCGGCCGCGAGATGCTCGCAGACCGCCGTTTCGATCTCGCGGCGCGTCGACTGCTCGACGACCGCGTCCGTCACGCCCTGAACGACCTCCGTGACGTTCAGGAGCGCCGTGAGCTGCTCGCGCTGCCGGCGGAGGCGGTCCTCGTCGCGGCGGCGCGCGATGGCGGACGCGAGGATGTGCGCGACCGACTGCACGAACGTCACGTCGTGCTCGGAGAACGCCGTGACCGACGTGTCGTGCGTCCCCAGCACGCCCCACGGGTCGTCGGCCGGACCGATGACCGTGCTGATGCCGCCGCGCACGTCGTGGTCCGTGAGGAGCGACGGCCCGCTGAACCGCGTCTCGGCCGTCAAATCCTCGACGACGACCGGGTTCTCGCTCTCCAGCGTGTACGCCGCCTGCGACTCCTCGTCGACCGCCGACACCGACGCCGACCCGACGAGCCCGTCCCGCCAGCCGACGCCCTGCCGGAGCAGGAGCGACTCGTCTTCCGCGTCGAGGTCTAACACCTTGCAGTAGTCGGTGTCGAGGACGTCCGCGACGAGTTCGACCGCGTCCCCCAAGAGCGCGTCCACGTCCTGCCCGCGGAGCGCGCGCTGCCCGAGCGTCGCCACGGCCTCCTGCTGGCGGACGCGCTCGCGGAGCTGGCGCTCTCGCTCCACGCGGTCCGTCACGTCGCGTAAGTAGAGCGAGAGACCGTCGTCCGAAGACGACGGGTACGCGCGGACCTCCACCCACGCGTCCAGCGCGTCCGCGTGGAACTCGAACTCCGCGTGCTCGCCCGTCGACACCGCCTCCCGGAGGCTCTCCCGCGGCACCCGCGCCTCGAACTCCGGCACGAGGTCGTCGAGGCGCGAGCCGAGCGCCGACGCGACCGACGTTCCCAGTAAGGCCTCCGCGTCGTCGTTCGCGTACTGGATGCGCCACGACGCGTCAACGCCGAGCACGGCCTCGTCCACGCGCTCGAAGACGTCGTCGAGTTCGCGCTCTGCCTCCGCGCGACGCCGTTCGAGCTCGCGCTCCTTCTCCTGTCGGTCCGTGACGTCCCGGCCGATGCCCGTGAACCCCGTCACGGTCCCGTTCGCGTCACGTATCGGCGTCGCGCTGAACTCGTAGGGGATTCGCTCGCCCGCCGCGGTCTCCAGCGGGAGGTCCACCGTGACGCTCTCCCCGTCGAGCGCGCGCACGACGGCGTCCAGCGTCTCGGCCTGCGCGTCGTCCGCCACGAACATCGTCGGAGACATCCCCTCGAGCTCCTCGTTCGCGTACCCGGTCACCTCGACGACCGGGTCGTTCCACCGCCGGAGCGTCGCGTCCGCCCCGAAGACGTAGATGAGGTCGCGCTGGTTCTCGAAGATGCTCGCGAGATAGGACGCGTCCGCGGACTGTTCGCTCGAGCCCGCACTCGCACCGAAATCGCTCGCCTCGCCCGTGGTCGTTCGCCCTGTCCGCGCGGCGTCGGCGGGCCGCCACCAGACGCGCGCGCTCGCTCCGACCGCCTTCGTCTCCACGCGCCCCCGGTCGGCGAGGCGCTCCAGTCGGTCGTACGTGCTCCGCCGACCGAGGTCGAGGCGGTCGGCGACTTCCGTCGTCGTGAGCGGCGTCCCCGACGACTCGTCGAAAGCGGCGAGCGTCTCCCGGAGCGCCTCGGTCAACGATTCCATCATCCCCCTTTCGCCGCTGCGACTATTCAACCCTCCGCCGGCGGAAGCACTCGGCCGCGCGCTATCGCCCCCGACCGAGCCAAAAACGCCTGCCTCCGCGCCATCGCTTCGCCGCCGCCCCGCCGCGGCCGCCCGTCCACCACCCCATCGGCCCGCGGTGCTTTCCGCACGGCGTTGAACGCCGCGGCGACGACGGGCCTGGCGGAGCGTACACGCGACTCAATATGAATAGGCATAACTCACAACTCCCGAGAGGCCGAATCATCGGGTAGCCTCATCACGAGGCTACGACTCCCCCTTTCCCCCTTCGCGGGCCGCGGCCACCCCCTCGCCCCGGCCCGCACCCCCTTACGTCACCGAGTCGAGGAGCGACGCGAGCCGACGCTCCACGACCCCCGCCGGCAGCGACGACGTGACCGTCTCCCGCGTCACGCCGAACGTCTCGATCGCCGGTTGTACTTCTGTGTCTCCCTCCCGCTCGAAGAGCGACGCGTACGCGGCGACCTGGAGCGCGTACCGGCGTCGCGTCGCCGCCGTCGGCTCCGCGAGCGCGATCTTCACGTCCACGACGCGCCGCGTCCCGTCCGCCGAGCGAATCACGAAATCCGCCTGCCCGTGCAGTTCGAACTCCACGCCCGCTACGCGAACGAGTCCATCTACCGGCTGCTCGACCGCCACCGACGCCGCAGCGTCGAGCTGCGCCCACAGCGTCGAGTCGAGAAACGCGTCCCGCACCGACGCCTCGAAGAACGCGACGAGCGCGTCCCGCTCCGCGTCGGTCGCGTCGGGGGCGTGTTCTTCGACGACCTCGTCGAAGAGCGAGCGCACCTCGCTCGTCATCTCTCGCAGCGAGGCCTCGTCGACGCCGCGCGCCACCACGCCCGTGAGCACCGCGTGCAGGCAGCGCCCGACCGCGCCCGGCCCCATCGCGTCGAAGGGGAACGGGAGCGACTCCGGGACCGCCTCCGTCTCCGTGTGGAGCGCGTTCCCGAGCAGGTGGTCGACCGCGTGCGCCGCCGGGTCTTCCGTCAGCGGATACATCGTGCTCGGGTTCACGAACCGCGGCAGCCACGCCGGGAGCGCGCCCCGCCGCGGCGGCACGCTCGCGACGTCCGACGGCGGCACCGCCGGACGCGGCGGCGTCGACGCGAGGAAATCCACGTCGTTCACGCCGACGCGGACCGGGCCGCTCGCGGTGTCGAGCGTGTAGTCGTCCGTCCCGCCCGCGTACCCGAGGCCGTCGCGGACGGCGTCGAGCCAGCGGTCCCGCGGCTGCGGCGACCCCGGCACCGCCTTCGGGAGCGGGACGACGAGGTGGTCGCGGGCGCGCGTCAGCGCCACGTAGAGGAGTCGCCACGACTCCGCGCGCGCCGCCGCCGCGACCGACTGGAGGCGCGGCGGCCCGACCAGCGTCCCGCGCTCGGCGTCGCCCGCGACGTCCCGCCAGTGCTCCGTCGCCCATCGTAGCCCCGCGTCCCGCCGCGCCACCCCCTCGCTCCCCCGGTCCCCGTCCGGCTCGTACACCCCGCCGGCGTACGGCGGAAGCGGCGTTTCTGTGGGGGTGTCGGTGTTCGTCGGCGGCGCGAGCGCCGCGACGCCGTCCCGCGCGACGAACCGGGCGTCGTACGGCCCGCGCGACCAGACGTCGAACCCGAGGTCCGCGAGCACGACCACGTCGTCCTCGTCGCCCTTCGCGCGGTGGACCGTCCGGAACGTCACGTCGTGCGCGTCGCCAGCGTTCGGCTGCTGCGGCCCCTCCCGCGGCGTCTCCCTGTACGGCGCGGCGAGCGAAACGGCCTCCTCGACACCTGCGTCTGCTTCGTCGCCGACCCAGTCCGCGAGCACTTCGGCGAGCGCGTCCACGTTCGCGACGCGCTGCTCGCCGCCGACGCCCGCGAACACGCCGTGCGGGTCCGCGCGGAGCGAGAGCGCTTCCGCCACGTCCTCGACGACCGCGTCCACGGGCTGTGTCTCGAACGCCGCCCGCCGCTCCCGCAGGTCGCAGAGCCCGTCCAACACGGCCGCCTGTGCCGCCGTGAGCGTCGCGTTCTCTCTGACGGCGTCGACGTCCCACCCGTGCGCGTCGAAGGCCCCGCGAAGGTCGCCGAGCGGGAGCGGCGAGCCGACGAGCGCCGCCAGCGTTCGCTCCGTCGGGTCCGCGAGCCACGCCAGCGCCGCGCACGCCGCCGCCACCACCGGGCAGTCGAAGAGAAAGTCGCTCGCCCGCCGCACCCGCAGCCCCTCCGCCGCGAACGCCGCCTCGTAGTCCGCCATCCGCGTGCGCCGCCGGAACAACACCGTGACGTCGAGCGGGTCGCCCGCCTCGTCCGTGAACGTCCCGTCCGCCAGCGCGCGCGCGAGGTACGTCGCCAGCACCGTCGCCTCGCCCTGCCCGCGCTCGGGGTTCACCCACGACTGCGACCCCGGCCGCCCCGTCCCCTCGAACGCCGCGACGTGCACGCCCGCGCCTGCTGGTTCCTCTCGCGCCGCTTCGAGCCGCGGGTAGTCGACGTCGAGCGGGCCGGCGTTCCCGCGCGCCGCATCCGAGAGCACGGGCTCCATCACGGCGTCGACGGCCGCCGCGACCGCCGGCGCGCACCGGTACGTCGTCCGCGCCGTCCGCGTCTCGTGCGTCCCCCACTCCACGCCGAGGTAGACGCCGTCGCGGGCGGCGCGCTCGAAGACCGTCGGGTCCGCGTGCCGCCAGCCGTAGACGCTCTGGAGCGTGTCCCCACAGGCGAACACCCGCGTCGACGGCGTAACGAGGTGGGAGAGCGCCGCGTGCTGCGCGAGCGAGACGTCCTGTGCCTCGTCCACGACGAGACTCCCGATGCGCGCCCGATACCGCGCTCGCACCCGGGCGTCCGGGGCGTCGACGCCGTCGAGCGTCCCCGCGAAGTAGCCGTCGACGAGGTACGCGACGTCCGTGTGCGAGACGACGCCGCGCTCTCGCGTCGCCTCGCGATACGCCGCTCGATACGCCTCGAACACGGCGCAGAAATCCGCGACGCACGCCGTCCACGAATCGTAGAGCGAGCGGTCCGCGTCTGCGACGCGCTCGCGCGTGGAAGAATCATATCGGTCTCTCGCCGCGCTCGCCGACGCCTCGCCCGCGAACGCCCCCAGCGCCGCCACGACGTCCGCGAACCCCGCCGGACGCCCGCCCGGATACACCGCCTCCACGGTCGCGTCGAGCTCGTCGCGGAACGCCGCCGTCGAGAGCCGGCGGTCCCGGCAGTACGCGAGCGAGCTCGCCAGCATCTCCGCCACGCCCTCTTCGTACTCCTCGTCGGGATACGCCGCTTCCAAGCGGTCGAGGCGCGCGGCGAGCGCGTCGTCGCCCCGGACCGATTCGTAACACGCCTCGCGGACGCGCGCGAGCCGCGCGTCGTTCCCGACGTCCGGGCGGCCGTCGAACCCGAGGTCCACGGCGACCTGGCCGAAGACGTCGCGCAGCAGGCTGTCCACGGTGCCGACGAACGGCGCGTCCCGCACGCGCTGTGCGAGCGCGTCCGCCTCCGCCATCGACACCTCGCGGCCCGCTGGCGTGAGGTCGTACTCGACGATGTCGCGCAGGCGCGCCGTCACGGCCGGAACGATGTCCGCCGCCTCGTCCCGGTTGAAGGAGACGACTGCGACGCGCGCCGCCGGCGACGACTCCCCCGCGACGTACCGCCGCAGGACGTCCTCCGCCGCGACGTGATGGGCGACCAGCGACTTCCCCGACCCCGGCACGCAGTTCAACGTGAACAGCCCCGACTCGTGCGCGACGAACGCGTCCCGAATCGCCGCCTGCGCGCCCCGCAGCCTGACCGGCCCGCCGTCGTCGCTCACGACCCCTCACCCTCGTCTGTCGCCCGTTCGCGTACCCGTTCGAGGGCCGCCGGGAGCACGCGGTCCCGGCTCACGAGCCGCCGGCGCTCCGACTCCGATAGCGCTTCGCGGTCCACGCCGGCGAGCAGCGGCGACGGATGGCGGGCGTCGCCGTCGACGCTCTCCGCGTGCCGCGTCACCACCAGCGCCTCGCCCGCCGCCGCGAGCGTGTCCGCGAACTGGTCGCGGTCCCGCCCGTCCGTCCACGCCGTCCGCGGCGCGAGCGACGCCGTGTCTCCACTCCCGTCCAGAACCGCGTCCCGGAGCTCCAGCGGGAGCGGGCTGTCCGCCCGCCGCGGCCACTCCCCGTCTACTAGCCCTACTGCGACCACGTACGGCACGTCGAGCGCCCACACGTCGTTCGCCTCCGACACGTCCACCGCGAGCGCGTGCGAGTGCTCCCGGCGACCCGGGCGCTGCGTCGCGATGAGCCGCGCCAACTCCGCGACGGCACTCCACGACCGCTCCAGCGTCCCTTCGTCCAGCCGGTCCGCGTACTTGTAGCCGACCTGCTCGACGAGCGTCCGGAGGCGAACGACCGCCCGCGCGTCCGTCTCCGTTTCTAGTAGTGCTGGTGAATCCGACGCCTTCGTCGCCGGCACGCCCACCGCCTCGTAGGCGTCGACGACCCCGCCGAGCACGTCCCCCACTCGCTCGGGCGTCGGTGCCGGCTGCCCCGCCAGCCACGCCGCGAACCGCCGCACGCGCGAATCCACCGACGACTCCCCGATTTCGTCCGCCCACTCCGCCGGCGTGCGCTCGCCCGCCGGGAGGTCGCGCGCCGCCGCCCGCGTCACCCGCGGCGGCACCGGCCACTCGCCGCTCGCGCGCTCGGCCGGTGCCCAGCGCCGCTCCAGCGGCCGGAGCAACGTCGCCGCGTCCAGCCTGTCCGCGTCGAGCGCGTCACAGACCGCGACGAGGAGCGCGAACGGCCGCGTCCGCGTCACCCGCAACTGCGTCCAGAACGCCGGCGCGAGCCCGTACTGGACCGCCGCTCGCGACAGCGCCTCCTCGTAGCCGTCGAGGTCCCGAGTCACCACCGCGACGTCGCGGACCGGGACGCCGTCCGCACAGAGCGCGTCCACGACCGCCATCGCCGCGCGCGCCTCCGCCCGCCGCGTCCGCGACACGACCTCCACCACCGGAACGTCCGGCGCGTCCAGCGGCCCCGCGAGCGCCACCCGGTCCTTCATCGCCGCTCGAACACCTCCGCGCCCGGCTCCGCGACGTCGAGCAGCGACGGCAGGCGCGCTTCGAGATACGACCCCGTCCCCCGCCGCGCGTAGACCGTCACCGCCGCGTCTGTTTCGTCGGCCAGCACGCCGAGCAGGTCGGCCTGCGGTGCCGACACGCTACTCACGCCGACGAGCGACACCCGCTCGATGTTCGGATACGCGTCCGTCCACGCCTCGCCCGCTGTCGCTGCGAGCAAGCGCGTCGCCCGCCGCACGAGCGCCGTGTCCGAGACCGCTTTCGGCGTTCGCTCTCGGAGCGCGCGCTCCGCGTCCAGCGCGACGTCCAGCACGTCCCGCGCGTCCGCGTCCACCGGCTCGTACAGCCCGTCCGCCGTCGCCTCGAACGCCTCGACGCGCGCCGGATGGAAGTTCGTCACCGACTCCACCTCCCCCCGCACCTGCTCGACCACCTGCGGCATGCCTTCGGCGTCCCCCCGGAGTCGCCGCGGCACGTCCACCGCGTCCGCCGCCAGCGCCGACCGACAGAGCGAGAGTCGGTCGATCCGGTCGATGGGCCGCGACCGCTCCCCCGCCGCGTCGAGAACGGCTTTCGCCACCGCCGGCGCGTCGACGAACGCGAACGCGTCCTTCGGCGCGCGCGCCTCCCGGAGCCGACGCTGGAGATTCCGCCGGTGCAGCTCCACCGGTGCGACCACGAGCTCCGTCGGCTCCGCCGCCGCCGACGCGCGCCCGAGGAGCGACGACACCGCCCCCACCCGAACCGCGACAGCCGCCCCACGTTCTCCCACGAGTATGCACGACTCGCACGACGCCCCGGCCGATAAACCATTCGCTTACCCACCCCGCGACGGCGACGAACCACTCCGTGCCACCGCCACCCACTGCGGACGCGAACCGTGCGCCTTAAGTGTGGGCCGGCGAAACGAATGGTTGTATCAGACATGCACCAGCCGGCGCAAGTCAGGCTGGGAAGGGTCTACGTACGTCCCCATTTCACACCCGGGGGCGTTCGATGATGACCGTGTGTACGTGCAATCCAGGCGCTCACTGGACTCGCCCATCGTGGGTGAGTATTGAGCGTA
>NZ_BMPG01000010.1 GCF_014647475.1 Halocalculus aciditolerans
AAAAAATCGACCTCGCAGTCCCCGACCCTATCCTCGAATGAGCACCAACGACACCACCGCCACCCAGCCCATCACCGTCAACCTCGAAGACCGTAGCACCGACACCGCCGCCTACCAGAGTGAGCTCATCCACGAGGAGGCCGAGGCAGATCGGGACGACGACATCCTCAAAGACTACGACACCCTCGACGTCCCCGACCCCATCGACCACGGCCACGGCATCAACGCCGTCATCAACGACCTCGACCGTGACGCCGACGCTGAAGGCGGTCGTTCGTTCTACGAGCGCCTTTTCCGCTACTACCAGCGGAACGTCGACGACCGCGACGCCGAGCCCCTCGTCCTCGTTGAGGACGTTCACGTCCGGCTCGATTGGCTACACGACGACTACCCAGCCCACCTCGTCCTCCGGTCCAAGGGCTGCGAGTTCAACACCGCCGACGAAGACGGAAACGCGAAGAGCCAAATCTACGAGTACAGCCTCGGAATCATGCGATACGAGGAGGGCGACGATGGCGAGCAGACCCTCGACGCCGACGCCACCTCGAACCTCCGCGCACCCGTCTCCTACCAGTGTTGGGTCCGTCCGCAGAACGAAGACCTCGTCTACCCGAGCGGTGACACCACGCCCGCTCCCTACGGCGAGGGAACCCGCTTCCACGTCCAAACGACCTACGCAAATTCGCGTGAGTCCCTCGTTCGCACCGTCCATATTATGGGTCTCGCCGCACACGCTCTCGGCATCCAGAAGCCCGCGTGGGAGACTCTCGACCGCGATTCCTGGCGAATCTGGAAAGGAGAGGTTCACCACCGTATCGACGAGAAACTCATGAGCGCCGTCGTGCAGCGCCTCCGCGAAGCGCGCTCCCTCCTGGAGTACGGCGGCGGTGGCGACGTCGACGGCGACGGGACCATGACCGAGGGCCGCTACGTCGAGGAGGTCGTCCGCTCCGACCGATGGGACATCCTCGGCTTCAACGGCTACGCGCGCCGTGACGGCTACGACCTCGCCGTCAAGGTCTACCGCCTCGGACCCTCCGTCTCCGACCGGCGACTCCGCCACCCCAAAATCGAGGCCTACCTCGCTGGCACTAACGGCGACACCGAGCTCCCCCACGCCGACGAGTGGGCTGCCATCCGCGGGACGCTCCGTCAGCTCGCCTCGACGTTCACCGTGAAAGCCGGCGTCAACCTCCCGAAGTTCATCGAGGACGACTACTACAAACCGATGGACCGCGAGCGCGTCGACACCCTCATCCCCGCCGGCTGGCGTCAGGCCGTCCAACAGGCGAACGACGCCCGGATGCACCGCCTCCGCGACGTCGTCTACTCCGCTGTCGGCACCAAGAGCAAGTTCGACCTCCTCTACGCGGTCGCCATCATGAACGGAGCGAGCTACGACGAGCTGGTGGACATCCTCGGGCTCACTCGCGACCACATTATGAAGTTGGTGAGCGACCTCGAAGACGAGGACATACTCCTCCGCGTCACCATGCCCCGCATCGTCATCTACAACAACGAGGAGCTCCGGATCAACGCGCTCGACGAACTCCAAGCCATCCATCCCGACGAGGACCTCCGCTCCATACGCGCCCGCGGTGAAGGCCGGAGGGAGAACCGTCAGGAGCAGCGACGGAAGAACGAGCAGGAACGCCAGCGCGCCGACGACCACGACGAACCCGAAGACGCTCACCGAGACACCGACGCCGACAGCGGCGACACACGCGCCTCTACGGGCGGCGACACCGACGACACACCCAGCGACTCCGACGCGCCTGCCACGTGGCAGCCGTTCGCCGACGTCGACATGACCGGCGAGCAGCTCGGTCGCGCCCTCGACCGCGGCTTCCTCGACGACACCGACGTCGAGGTCCGCACCGACCCCTACCCGGCCCTCTTCCCGAGATAGCCGCCCTCTCGGGACGAGTTCGAGGCCGGCTCGTAGTGGCGACGCTCTTCTCCAACCTTTATTTTCGCCGTCCCTACCCCCTGCAACCCGTCGGTTTTCGTAATATACCAACTTCCCGAGCGGTAGCGCGCGAAAAATTCGAGGCCTCGACGACGATCTACGCCAGCGTCGCCAGTTTCCGCGCGCCCCCCACAGCCTGTTTCGTCCGTTCTGCGCCCTCAAACAACCCTACACGCCCGTATCCGGCCCGTTGGTCCGTCTCCCATCCCCCTCAACACCCCTAAGGTAGTTGCCCGTAGGCGGCGACGCAAGTGCGCGGCGCGCAGAACGCGCGCCGCTTACCGCCACCGCCGCGCCGGATGGACGAGCGGGCTGTACAGGCGTCCTCGACGCCGTGAACGACGCCAGCGGCCGTATGGAGGGCCGAGAAACCGACCCCCGAACGCCCCTACGGTAGTGCGCGCCTGACGCGCGTGAGTCTCGCATCGGTCAAGGGGGTTAGAGAAATGGGGTGTGTAATCGCCATACTGCGGTACGAAAACCTCCGTTTCGATTGGGTTTGATTAGATGTCTGCCAGCGCCGAGACCTCGTCGACGACGTCGTCTGCCAGGCCCCTCATCCGCGACGACACCCAGCCCACAACGAGAGTCATCGCGACGAACCCGATAACGAAGCCCCCGCCGATGCCGGCCCACTCTGTAAGCCACCGCGCCGCGAACCAGGCCGTGCATCCAGCTCCGCCAGCAGGGATGCCAGCGAGTAGAGTGCTCGCGACGTGCCGCTCAAACGTCGATACGGGCCGCCCGATGAGAACACTCACAACCGCGACCACCCCGACCAGAGCCAGCCCGAAGAGCATCCCGACCACTAACAGAAACCACGCCCCGAGAACGTACCTCACAGGAACCCTCCCCCGACGAGGACGTGCGCGATGGCCGCCGGCTCGACGTGCGCGGAGACGACGCCAGCGTAGTCCGGAATCGACTGCGCGAACTCCACGAGGTCGTGAACCATCGACGTCAGCCGGCCCGTCGCGAACGACGAGATGCCGTCGTACGCGTCGGTCGCGAGCTTCCCCGTCGTTTCCCCGACGTCGCCGAGTGCGTTCATGATGCTGTCCGCCGAAATGTCGATGTTGATGGTAATGTCGCTCATGATTCTGGGCTGATACCGAAGTCGTCGAATCCGCGTTGTTGGTCGGCCGATGCTGTCGCGCCCGCGGTCGGCCCGTCGAGGACGCCGATGTCCCGAAGCGACCGGCGCACGAGGTCGAGGGCGAGGTCGACGTCCTCCCGGTCGTAGACGTCGTCAAGGCGCGAGCGCGCGCTCGCCGCCGCGAACCGCTGGATGGCCCCGACCTTCCGCATCGTCACCGGCATCTTCGAGCGCGAGTCGTCGTTGAGCGACCCGCGCTCCTCCTGGTCGAGCTCCTCCTGGTAGCGGGACGGGAGGCTCGTCTTCAGCTCCGTGTACTCGTCGACGATGTAGTCGAGGACGTCCTCGGACGCCGCCACGGGATGGTAGTTCCGCGTCGCGTAGGCGATGTACTTGCTCCAGAGGTTGGCGTCGATGTCGGGCTCGATGCGCGCCCGCTGCTCGGCCGAGAGGTCGAGGTCGTCGCGGTCGAAGTACCCGCTCGCGTCTCGGGCCTTCGCCATCGTGTCCGCGATCTGCCGGACCGACTGCTCGTCCGTCTTCTCCCGGACCGCGAAGATGAGGTCGAAGCGCGAGAGGAGCGGCGACCGAAGCTCGATCTGCTCCTCGAACGGCCGCGACGGGTCGAAGTGTCCCCCCGTCGGGTTCCCGGCCGCCAGGATGGACGTCTGCGCGGGCAGCATCGCGCTCTTCCCCGCCTTCGACACCGGGACCTTCTCGGACGCCATCGCCGTGTGGAGAGAGTCGAGGTCGTCCACGTCCGCCTTGTCGAGCTCGTCGATAGCCGCGAGTCCCCCCGACGCGCGGACGACTGTCCCCGCCTCGATGCTCCACCCGTCGCCGCCGCCGAAGTCGTCGCGCGTCATCGCGGCCGTGAGACCCGCCGACGTCGAGTTCATGCCGTCGGTGAACGCCGAGCGCGGCATCGAGTTGTGCGCGCCCTCCAGGAGGAGCGTCTTCCCGCTCCCCGGGTCGCCGAAGAGCAGGATATGGGACTTCCCGCGATAGTGCGCGCCGTCCGGCCCGACACGCGAGAAGTCGGAGAAGAGTTGGAGACGCACGGCGTCCTTGAGGTGGTTGTCGCCCTCGTGCGCCGCCGCGACCGAGCCGCGTTGAAGCTCCGCGAGGTCGTCTCGCCGAGAGAGCTCGTGGATGTCCTCGACGTCGGTGTCGCCGATGTCGACGTCCTCGAAGCTCGCGTCCTCGACGCGGGCCGCGCGGCCCATCACGTGCTTGTCGTAGACCGGCCAATCCTTGGTCGCCTCTGGCCGGAACTCCCCAGAGAGGGAGACGCGGTCGCCGCCCTCGACGGTCCCGCACAATGCGCCCGTGAGGTGGACGTGGATGTTCTCGTTCCCGTCCGTCGCCTGCTCCGGCGGCGTCTGAACGCGCACGAGTTGATGGTCCGTCCACTCGGACTGCTCCGGGCGCACCTCGAACGGGCCGCCGTGGTCGTGCTCGTCGCCGCACGACTCACACCAGCGGACGTTCCCACCCTTCCCGGTCGGAGTGATTTCTCGACGATGGAGATAGCCGCAGCGGACGCACTGTTTCACCACCACCGACATCATCGGGTTCACCTCGGTGCGTTTCGTCACCTGGCCCTCGACCTCGATGAGCCTGTTTAGCTCGGAGTGTCGGTACTCCCCGACCTCGAACGTCGCGTTGTCCGGGAGGCCGTAGACCGCGGGCTCGATGGGACGCGACTCGTGAAGCGTCGCCTGATAGACGTCGACGCCGCCGTGAGAGTAGTCCGCGAGGACGTCGCGGAGCGCGTCGTAGTGCGTCGAGGGGTTCGCCAGGAGCGAGCGCGCCGCGCCGAGGTCGTGGTCCGCGAGGTCTCCCCAGTCGATATGCAGCACGGTGTCGTCGGGGTACTCCTCGACGAGTGACTCGATGCGCCCGTGATACTGCTCCGCGAGGAACTCGCGGAACGTCGCGGAGTAATCCGTGTCCGAATCCTGAATCATAGTTGGGTCGTCAGATAGTCGTACGCAAGCGATGCGAAGCCGCTGACGTCCGTCATGATGGTGTCCGGGTTGAGCGACGTCCACCCGAGCCCGACCATCACCGCGAGGAGGACGAGCGTCCACCCGACCGACGACGTCGCCGACGCGACCGCGCCGCCAGCCGTCTTCACGTGTCGACCCTCGAAGACGAGGACGAGCAGGAGCGCGACGACGCCGATCTGTTTGAGGTGGACGCCGAAGCTCGACTCCGCCATATGGAGAACCCACTCCACCGCGGCCGTCATCCCCGACATCACCGCCACCTCGGAGCGTTAGACCGCATCGTCCAACGCCCCCGTGAAGCGGTCTCTCGTCCGCTTGATGCTGTCGATCCGTCCGCGATGCTGGTAGACGAGGAGCACCACACTGGATACCGCCCCGGCGAGCAGCGCCGTCGACGCCGCGGGGTGGTCGACGAGGATCGACGCGACCCCGCCGACGAGCGCCACCCACGCGGGCGACCGAACGAGGTCAAGCGTCGCGTCCTCGACGCGGTCGCGCGCCGACGCCACGGCCTTGACCGCGCGGTCGCCCCTGCGGAGCACTGTGCTCGTCCGTGCGTCCGCCTTCTCTCGGGCGGCCGAGGCGTCCGTGCGAGGGAGGCGGCCGACCACGCGAGCGAGTGCGTGCGAGAAGACGACCCCGCCGAGCATCCCGGCCGCCAGGAGGACGAGAACGAGGCGGAGGAGGAGCGTCGAGGCGAGTGTCGCCCCGCGCGACGAGAGGAGATAGAACACCGCGATGACGGTGTGCGTCACCTCCTCAACGCGGGCGAGCGACCACGCGATTGGGTCATCCGGAACCCCAATCACTTCTTCTCACCCTCGATTTTGATGGTCGTCTCGTCCTTGCGAGATTTGAAGAACCCCCAGCCGAGCACCATCACCGCGATGATGCCGAGGACGAGCGACGGACCGAGCGCCGACGACAGCGCCTCCGACGCCGCCTGCCCGATGCGGGACGAGATAGAGCCGGGGTTGAGCGTTTCAAGCAGGATGGGCACCGCGATGATGACGCCGAGGCCGGCGAGCCCGAATCCAGTCTGCTCCTCGCCAAGCGAGTCCGATTCACGGCCGGCCCACGACCCCGCCAAGAAGAGCCCCACGACCGACACGAGAGCGATGGCGACGAACCCGCCGCCGCGGAGCAGCGAGAGTAGCGTGTCGGCGAGACTCCCACCACCGAGCAGTGTCCCGGTCTGCGCCCCGGCGTTCGCGTCTGAGGAGATTTGGAACGTCTCCCCGCTGTCGTCGTCCGGGAGGTCGACCGGGCCGCCGCCCGAGGTCGCCGACGCTTTCGCCGTCTCCTCGGTGAGCGAGTAGAGCGAGTAGGTCATACCGCCGGTCGTGTCTCGCCAGCGGAACGTGACGGAGTCCCCGATGGTCGACCCTGGAGACACCGAGAACCGCGGCGGGCTGCTCGTTTGTTCGAGCGCGACCTCGACGTCGCCCGTCGCCGGGTCCGCGACGAGCGGAGACTGAGAGACGCGTGCCGTCGACCCGGCCGCCGCGTTCGGCAGGAGGAGCGTTTGGTCGCCGTCCGCCTCGATGACGCTGCTCGGGCTCGGTGAGTCCCACGAGGGAGCGCGGACGTCGAGGACGCGTGTCCCCTCTGTCGCGATTCCGAACCCGTCCGCGTGCGACTCGACGACGAACTCGGTGTTGAGCGCCTGTCCGGGCGTCGTCGGCTCGGTCACCTGAATCGCCCCGTTCTGGACGTCGACCTTCTGCGCGCGCGCCTTCACGGCCACTGTCTCCCCCTTCGCCGCATCGCCGAGCTCGGCGCGGAGCGTCGTGTTCGTCGTCGACCACGAGGAGGGCGAGAGCGACGTCCACGACGAGTTCTCGACCCGGTACTCCACCGATTTGAACCGGACGACGTCCTCACCGAACGGCAGGAGGAACGACGCGTTCGAGACGTTGGTCGCGAACGTCTTGTTGACCTCGTAGACCTCCCGCCACTCGCCCTCGGACGTCGAGACGTTCCGCGACGAACTCGCCGTGTGCGAGTAGGCGAAGTCGACGCGCGGAGCCGGCGCGTCCGCCGACGTCGACCCCATCACGACCGTCACGTTGTTCTCCTCCTGGAGGAGCGACTCGTCGAGGTCGAGCGTCTCCGTCTCCCCGTCGGCGAGGTCGCGGCCGACCGTCCGCTTCTGGCCGTTCACCACGACGCCCGGATTCGCGGAGTTGCTCCGCTCCTGAAGCTTCACGCGGACGGTTGTAGTTGAGCCGCCACTCGTCGACACCGACACCGTGTCGTCGTCCGTCGAGAGGTCTACCTCCTGCGACACGGAATCCCCGTCCGCGAGTAAGCCGGAGTGAGAAAGTTCGGCGGACCCGTCACCGTCGACGTCGACGGCCGGGTCCTCCGTCACCGTGTGCTCTGTCCAACTCGCTGAGTGGTCGACGCCACCGCTCGCCGACGTGGAGAGGTCGTGCGACCCTGGAGAGAGCGCCGAGAACGACCGCGTCACCGTCTCTCCGTCCGCGAGCGTCCCCGAGTAGCTCGCCACGGTCGTGCCGTCCACTGACAGCGACGGGTCCTCCGTCTGCGTGACCTCGGTCGCGCTCACGTCCGCGTCGTAGGCCGGCCCGCTACCGAGCCCCCAGTCGAGCGTGTTCGATCCAGTTGAGAGCGATATAGAGCGTGTCGCCGTCTCTCCCTCCATGAGGACCCCGTTGACGCTCGCGGTCGAACCGTCGGCCGTCACGCTCGGATTTTTCGTCGCCGTTCGTTTTGTCGCGGCGAGCGACCAATCAAACTTCCCCGCCGAAGCGTCAAACGTCAGACTCGACGCATCGCGAGAGAGCGCGAAGTCCTTGGTTGCGGACTGCCCGTCTCCGAGATTAAAGGTCGTCGACGCGCCCGAGGTCGAGACCGTCACCGACGACGGAGACGGTGCGAGAGCCGTGATAGGGGCCGCGTCCGTATTCGGGGCCCACTCCGATCCGGAGTCGTACGAATAGTAGGTATTCGCGCTGGTCGAGCCGTAGTCAACCGACATTTCAAGCTTTGACGACGCGATAAACCCGAACGTAGTGTATTCTCCCGAAGTTGAGTAGTCCGTAATATCGATAGTGGTATTTCCTGCGCTGAGTGAGACGTCTGAGGCGACCTGTGTACCCTCGTTAACGACGCCATCGGCCGTCTCGTCAATTGCATAGACGTCGACAGTCGCAGCGCTGTCAGTGTGGACGCGGAGAGACCCGACAACCTCGGGCGGGTTGACCACGGTCATCTCGATTTTCCCGCCGCCGACTCCGTCGTATGACGCGTCGCTCGCGGTCGCCATCTGTGTGCGCAGTTGATGCGCGGTCACAGAGAGCCGCGGCGTCCCCGATGGGCCTCCCGGTGCGATGTTGCCTCCGATGGCCGAGAACGACGACGACGCGCCCGCCATCGCGGACCCCGACCGCGACACCGACGTCGACGTCGACGAGCCCGTGAACGTCACCTGCCCGTCCTCGGGCTGCTGGTTGCCTCCGAGCGACCACGTTGAGGAGCCCGTCGACACCGACGAGAACGACGTCGACGCGCTCGACGTCGACCGCTGGCCCGTCCACGTGATAGACCCGTCCGTCGTGTCCATGTTGCCGCCGACCGTCAGCGTCGTCGACGCGCTCGGGGATGCCGTCCCCGACCACGACCCCGACGACGTCGTCTCTTCGCCCTCGATGACGACAACCGGGTCGCCGTTCGGTCCCGGCCCGAGTGGCGACGCCGTGCCCGCGATGTCGGTCGCGAGCGTGTCGCCGTTTCCGAGTCCGGCCGCGGACTTGTTGTCCCATGACGTCGACGTCACGCCCTCGAACGTCGCCGAGAGGTTCGAGGCGGCGTCTAAGTCGTCGAGCGCGTATCGGTACGTCGTTCGGTCGCTCGCGGGCGAGCCGTAGAGGTTAACCTCGCCGGTCGCCGTCGCGTTCGACGACGCCGCGACCGCCGGACCGAGCATCGACGATGCGACGAGGAGCGTCGCCACGAGCACGGTCGCCATCGCGCGCCCCGCGGAGAGGGCCGTCCGTCCCCCCTCACCCCCACCTTGTCGTGTCGAATCGACGCGCGCGTGCGGGAGTGAAGTCAGCGAGCGGACAAGTTCCCGGCCGAGACGGCGGATGTCGGTCATGCTGCCCCCTCGACCGACGACGAGCCCGAGGTCGTCGACGAATCGAAATCGAGCTTCGCGACCGGCCGCCGCTGCCCCGAATCCGGGTCCACGAGCATGACCGTCCACCCCCTGCCGTCCTCATCGTGCCGGACTTCGAGGGACCACTCCCCCCGCGGGCTGTCCAGCTCCTCGCCGACCATCCCCGTCTCGACGTCGAGGTAGCCCTTCCCCGGGTCGCTCACGACGAGATACGCGCTTCCCCCCCGGCGTTCGAGCGAGAAGAGCCCGGAGTCGTACTCGACCGCGTCCACCGCGTCGACGCCAGCCGCGGCCGGCGACGTCGGCGCGATCTTCATCCAGCGACCCCCCTCTCCTTCGGGAGCTTCGAGCGCCGGGTCGTCGACGTCGTCCCACGTGAACCAGTTAAATTCGGTCTCGTTGTAGACGAGCCCGGTGCCTGGGTCCCGCTTCCCCATCGTGTCGTACTCCATCGGGATGTCGCGGAACCCGACTCGGCTGTCGTTATTCGCTTTGCAGGGGTTCGGCCGCCCTGGCATCGCGATCCTCCAGTCGAAGCGTCGACGCGCCTCCGCCGCAAGGTCGACCTCCTCCTGGCAGAACGCGTAGATCGAGAGGTAACGACGTCGAGACTCGCCGAGAACCGACCGGAGAGCGCGAATCTTCGTCGCCGTCTGTGCGTTGTCCCCGTGGTTGCTCGCGTTCTCCGGCATCCAGTCGGCGAGCTCGTCGAAGAACAAACTCTGGTAGGTGAACGGCCCGCGCTCGATGCGCGCGACGAGGAACGCAAACCACCAGTGCGTCGTCGGTGTCGACGACTCCCCGACCTCGGTCTCCCACTTCGGCACGAATGGGACTTGATGGTCAAACACCTCGCTCTCCCGCGTGATGTCCTCACAGCCGCTAAACGCCGGGTCGGGATAGATGACGTTGAACGACCCCTTCGGCGCGGTCGAGAGCTTAGCCAGGAGGTCGTCGACGTCCTCGTAGCGGACGACGTCGCGAGCGACGTCGTCGAGGTCGTCGACGGGTTCGAGGACCTGACTGTCGCCCTCCTCTCCTTCGAGCATCCACGCTGCCTCGTACTCGACGCTTCCGGGCAGGTAGACGGTCGTCCAGTGGCGATACGGGAGCCATCCCGAGCGACGCGCGTCCCCGCGCCAGAGGACGCGCTCGTTGTTGACTTCCATCTGGTGATGCGCCCAATCGAGCGCCATCGTCGTCTTACCCGAGCCCTTCGGCCCCTCGATGAGGGAGTTCGTCGCTCGCGGCGAGTCCGTTATCTCGGGCTTCGTCTCGTGGATGATGACGTCCGGGTAGACTTGATAGTCTTCCGTGGGGTCGAACTCGAACTTCGAGATTCCGTACTTCTGCCGAATCTCGTGCGCGTCCGTCTCCCAGTGCCCTGGTGCGCGCTCAACGTCGCCGTGAGACTGCTTCGTCCGTTCTCCCCAATCGTGTCCGGTTGGGGGAGTGCCGTTCGTGGTCGTCGGAGATTGTCCTTTACTCATGAATTTGCCTCAGAAGTGCCGTACGGGCGGACTCCGCCCGAACTGGCGTGGATAACTTCGCTCGGATTCAGCGTCCGCACGCCCGCCGCGAACGACGGGAGCACCGACTCTGCGAGGAACCAATCCGCCCACTGCTCCGCGAGGAGATCGTCGTCGACGCCGCGCCCGAGGAGGTAGTCGAGAGCGGTCTCGTCGTGCATCACCCGAGCCGCGAAGTCCTCGGGAATCTGTGAGTTCGTCGCGTCCTTGAGGTCTTGAAGCCAATCCTGAACCTCGTCCTCCGTCGTGAACCCCGACCAGAACTCTTGCAGCGCCTCCCGCTGCTCCCTGTCGATTTCGTCGTATCCGGGCCGCATCGCGGTGTGTTGCTGGTCCTCCGGGTCGAGGTCTTTCGGTTTGTGGTCGCCGTCGAAGACGTCGCGCTCGGTGTACTCGCTCGCCTTCGTTTCCAGCGTCGTGTAGGCACGCACGCACGCCGGAGCGAGGTGCGTGGTGATGAGGTCGCGTCGGAGCGTCTCGGCGCGGTCGGCATCGAGCGGCTCGCGGAAGAGTCGCGCCCGAGCGTCCGCGTCAAGAAGCGCCTGGAACATCACGTCGTCCGCGACGACGAGGTCGCGGTAGAGGTCGTCGTCGAGCTCGCCGAGCGTCACGACCGCGGCCGCCTGGAGCCAGCGGATGATGCCGACCGCGGACCGGAACCCGTCGCGCGGCCGCTTGATGACCTCGCGTTGGTCGACCTGCACGGCCCGGAGAGACGGCCGAGTCGTCGAGAGCGCGTACTCGTCGACGTCATGCTCGGGTTCGTCGTCCGGCGTGTATTCGGCGAGGAGTTCGTCCTTGTTCATGACGACCGCTCCTCCTCGTCGTCAGCCTCCTTATCCTCGTCACGAGCCGATTTCCACGCCTCGCGTTCGGACTCCCCGACCGCCTCGGGGTCCGCGCCGCGAGACCGGAGGACCTCGTCGGTTGCCGTCTTCCGGCGCTCGTTTTCGAGCTCGACGCGCTCCGCCTGTGCCTGCCCTTCGAGCTTCTGGTTCCGGCGGCGGAGCTCGTCGTTCGTTTCGCCCTCGGCGTAGTCGCGGGCGAGGAGCGTGTTTCTCGTCTCTGCCTGCATCTGCATCGTCGACGCCGGCTCGAAGCGCACGCGGGGGTTGTTAGGCCGGATGACGAGCGCTCCGAATACCGGCGCGAGAGCGAGCCAACCGTAGCTCGGCGTCCCCCACGCCGTCCACGACACCATCGCACCGATCCCGACCGCCGCTATCGACCCGAGCGCGACGCGCCCGATGTACTTCGGCGTGATGTCCTCTGTCGCCGGGAACGCGATGTTGATTTGCGGGAGGACGATGTCGAGCGGCTCGTCGACGCGCGGGTCGAGGTGGATTTCCTCAGCGTAGCTCGACCCGCCCGACGTCGGGATGTTGTCCTCGATCCGGTCCCAATCCTCGATTTTGGCCGCCCCGGCGATTGCCCGAGCGAACGCCCGGCGAGCGCCCTTCGCGACGAGGTAGTGGTCCCCGTCGTGCTCGATGACCCGCGCGAGTTGGCCCTTCACTTGGGTCGTCCGGAGAGCTCGGACGTCGTCCTGCTCTTGGATGCCGTCCCCCGTCATCAACTGACGGAGCAGCACCTTCCGGACCGAGGACTCGTTGTCGAGCACCACGCCGAGCGTGAGCGCGAACGTGATAATGCCGGTCACCGGACCCAGCGAGATTAGGAGCGATGCGAGCCCGTCCCACAGGACGAATATGGCGACGAAGCCGCCCGCCGCGCCGATTTTCATCCACCAGCGCCGATCCTTCATCGGCCCGACGAGCATCGTCTCCTGGAGCAAGTAGCCGATGGGCCACCCGATGACGACGCCGAAGACGGCCGGGAAGAGGAACGTCGTGAGACCCCACCACGTCGCCGCGCCAGCGGTTTCGAGGTTGACGGGACGCATCGTCTCCGACGTCTGGTGAGCGAACCGCCAGCGCGCGTTGGAGCGGTCTCCCTCGACCCACATCGTCACCTCGACCTCGTCGTCGTAGTGCGAGGTGAGGTGGACCGGGACGAGCGTCTCCGAGTCGCCGGAGACCGCGACCTCCTCGGTCGTCTCCGTGACGTTCACCGCTGCCGGGACCTCAACCTTCGTTCCGTTCCGGACGACCGTCTGGGACCCCTCCTCCCAGTAGACCTTATGAACGGTGAGATTCGACGGGTTCCGCTCGTACGTGTTGACGTAGAGCATCACCCGGTCCCGCTGCACGGTCGTCGACGGCGTGAGGAATTTGAAGTCCGACCCGCCGAAGTCCGACATCGGTCCCGTCGGGTAGTTGAGGAGCGAGACGGACGTGAGACGGCCCACCCGCCGCTTCGACGGGTTCAATTGCGAAACCTGCTCTCCTCCCTGCCGCAACTCGTCGAGCGTGTAATCCTGACTCTGGTCGTTCTGACCGGCGGCCGCGAGCCCCGCCGGGACCGCCAGAGACAGGACTACGCACGCGAGCACGACAGCCGCCGCGAGAGTCCTGTATGGCTTCTTCATGACGTTCCTTCTTTCGTCGCGAACGCGAGTAGACCGACGACGACCGCCGCCACCAGGAACTGCGCGGGCGTGATGTCGAACCACCCGTTCGCCGAGAACCAGCCGAGCAGCGTCGTCACTGCCCAGCCGAACCCTATCGAGTGCGCGGCGAGGACGTCCCCTCCCATCGCGAGGAGTTGATGTCCGACGCTCGCTAACTGTCCGGTCACTGCGGCGACGACCGCGGCGAACCCGAGGAGGAACCCTCCTGCTCGCTTCGTGTCGTCGACTGCCGGCCGCGCCAGCGCCTCCGCCGACTGCCGGGCGTCTGTTCCGTCATCGAGGAGTTCGTCGCGCTCGCGGAAGCCCCAGGATAACACCAGGACCACCGCGATGCCGACGCCCCACCCGCCGAACGGAAGTGACTCAAACACTCCAAGCACCTCCGTTCGGACCGTTACCTTCTGTTTCGTGTTTCATGAATCTGTGAATCTGTCGTAGGTGCTTTTCGCCGCCTTCGAGCCCCGCCAGAGCAACACGACGAGCGCCATCCCGATGACGATCTTCGTCGTCAGCTCCCGCGGGAGCCAGTCGAGCCGGCCGGCGAACTTCGAGCTCGCCAGCGACACGAACGGGAACCACTCTAAGACGAGGTGGACGAGCATATCGATTCCCGACATGAGTCCGATACCCTGGAAGTGCCCTAAAACGGCGATGACGCCACCGATGACGGGCCAACTCGATACTTCGTATTTCTTTTTATCAGACATGGTTACCTCGGGTCGAGCACTTGCAGCACGAACATCAACGTCCACGCGACGACGAACAACACCGCTCCGTAGAGCAGGACCGCGGTGATGGGAGCGAACGCGCCGGTTGAGACGATGATGTCCGAAATAGCGGCCGTGAACGCGTCGACGAGCCCGATGAGGTCCTGTCCGAGCGGCTGGAAGACGAGTCCGAACGACCCGAAGAACCACGTGACTCCGCTCTCGACCTCGTCGAAGAACCACGTGATACCGTCCGCCACCGAGTTACCGAATCCCTCGATGACGCCGATGAGGACACCGATGACGATGCCCTCAACCCAGCCGGCGCTCCGCATCGAGTCCGAGTCGTCCGAGGTCTCCGACGAGCTGCTCTCGTCGACCCCGTCGGTGCTCGTTCCCCAGCCCCAAGGGCTAGACAAAGCGGTCCACCCCCGACCCGATGATACCGACGACCACGAGCGCCTCCGCGGCGATGAAGAGGATTCCGACCGGCCCGAGTGTCGACGCGAACGCCGCCGCCTCGCTCCATGCAGCGTCTGGCCCGGCCGCGTAGCCGGTTAGCAGCGAACCCATGAGGTCCGCCTGGAACGTCGCGACGGCTATAATCTGACTCGTCATTGACGAGTAGAACGCCTCGACAGCGTCGGACACTCCCTCCGCCGCGGATAGTCCCCACGCGGCCGCGAGTGAGCCGACAATCGCGGACCACGCGAAGCTCCCGTCCGAGTTCGTCCACTCGCTCTCGTCGGTCTCGCTACTGCTCAACGCGAGCACCTCCGAGCGTCGACGGGGGCTGGTGGTCCTGCATCGTTATTCCTCCTGTCCGTCCGAGTCGTTCCCGAGGAGGGGAATGTCGGCCCCCGTGAACGGGATGTCCGAGTTCCGCCGGTCGAGGAACTCCAAGAACAACCACGCCGTCACGAGAATCATCGCGGCGAATATCGGAATCTGGAAAACGCCGAGAACCGCCCACGGCCCGGTGTTAAGCGACTGAACGGTTCCCTCGATGACTCCTGACATCGCCTCCGCTGGCGACGACGTGAACGCCGCGATGAAGTCCCCGATCCCTTCGGCGAACGCTCCCGCAGCGACCGTGTAAATCTGCGTGAGAGCGTACGTCGCCTCCGAGATACCGGCTGCCGCGGCCATGAACGGCGACGCGATGAGCAGGAAGAGGACCGTTCCTGCGGACTTCCCGTCAGCGCGGTCGATCCAGTCCGTGTCGCTGTCAGCCATGTCACTCACCCACGGTTCCGTCGCCGCCCGAGTTGCGCTTGATAGCTCCGAGCAGGGCAGCGATGAGCGCCGAGAAGGCCCCCAGCGGGTTGGTGAAGAAGCCCCAGAGCCAACTCCCACCCTCCGAGAGGAGCGTGCCGACACCGCCGCCGGACGAGACGTCGGTCATCGTGTCCTTGTCAGACTGCGAGGTCGTCCAGCTCTCGTAGAAGATGTACGTGGTCCCGTCCTGAACGGAGTCGTCCCACGTCACCGTCGCGTTGTCTCCGGCCGCCTCGAACGCCGAGACGCGACTAATCTGCGCGGACGAGTCCGCCGCCTCGTCGAACGTCTGACTGCCCGAGCCCTCGATGTACCACGCGTCGATGAGGCGCGACGTCGGGTACGCCACGGTCTCGTACGCCGTGAAGCCCTCGTAGTCGAGTTCAATCACGTTCGGGAGCGCGAGCCGCGTGTACTGCCGATAAATGAACTTCCGGTCGTACTCCTCGGCTGCCTCCTCGTCGAACTCGTACTGAACGTCGCCGTAGGTCGCCGCCGAGACGATGACGTCGTACTCGACGTCGTAGATCGTCGCCGAATCGAACACCGACGACATCGTGGAGAGGGAGGAGACGTTGTACGTGCCCGAGGGCTCGTAGATGTCGAGGCGCTCCGTCTCGTTGTCCGAGTCGATGTCCTTCTCGAACGCGCCGTAGCGGACCATCGAGAGACGGTCGCTCCGGACCTGAGTCAGTTCGATGTCGGCGTCCCCACCGGAGACGACGATTTTCACGCTGTCGACCGAGGACAGCGACCCGTCGCCGCTCCCCGAGACCGCGAGGTCGTTAAGCTTAGTCTGCGTGACGTCGGAGGAGTTCGAGACGTCCACGGAAACGTAGTCTCCGTCGCTCTCCGCGAGTCGGACCTCGGCCGTCCCGTTCACCTGGACGTCGTCGGTTACGACCCACGCGACGCGTTTCAGCACGTCACTCGTGATGGACACGTTCGAGTAAGTCGCGGTGACGGTCTCACCCGACCCGACGCCGCTCGTCGAGACTTCGAGCGTCTCGACCTTGCTGTCGGGGTTCGTGACGTTCGCGGTCACCCCCGTCGGCGAGGAGACCGTCCAACCGGACGCGTTGAGGGTCGAGTCCCCATCCCCGGGGAACGTGTCGTTGAACGAGATATTCGACGCCGAGATCCGAATCGGGTTATCTCCCTTGAGACGTCCCTTAAGCAACTTCTCCGCGCCTGTGTCGTTCTCATACGACAGGATTTCCGACCCCATTTCGTGGGACGCCTTCGTCACCGTCCCGTCGAACTTCTGGTTCGGCACTTTATCACTCGACCCGACTGCCACTCCGTTCGTGTTCGCGGCCATAACCGGCCCGACCGCCGACAGGGCGAGGACCGAGACGAGCAGAATCGTCGCGAACTTCTTGAATTTCTCTTGCATTTGTTAGTTTTCGCGGCGGTTCCGGTCGCCACCCGTCACTGTCCGAGTCCGTTCGTCCCGGCGAGCCTCCGCCTCTGCGAGCTTCAACGCGGCACCCACGACGAGGACGCCGACGAGAAGCACACCGAGGCGTCCCGCAGAGAAGATGTCACCAGCGCCGTAGGCCACGGCGAGGAGTCCGCCCAGCGCCGTCACGCGGGCCGAGAGAGGCCACACAGTCGACAAAAGTTCCATTTCCCGGAGGTCCGGGAGTTCGGCTGTCGCCGAGGCAGCCGTCCCACCGTCGGCGAGGAGGTCGCGCGGATTCTTCTGCTCCCGCGCTTCCAACTCCATGAGTTCCTGGCGGAGCTCCTCTTTCCTCTTCTTAGTCATGCGGTCCTCCGGGCCGGCCGGAGGCCGATGATGGACTCGATGCGTCTCCGGTATCTCGACAGCGATGCGAGCCGCTGACTCGCTTCTTGGGCCGTCGAGAGGCCGTCGTGCCCGCTCGAAGCGGGATTCTGTTTCTTCGTCATCGCGATGTTCGCGCCGCGCAAAATCGAGCGAAAAGGACACTGGGGGTACAGCCGTGCATGGGCTCAGTGCCGTCCGCCCGGTAGGCGGCGACGGCCATAACTCTATTATGCACCCACCTAAACTATCCACAAGTATACAGGTACTCTAGAGTACCTGTATACGCGCTCGCGAAGGAATCGGTATTCCCGCGCCATTTATATGCCACCATCTCGGTAGTGATGTCAATGCCCGAGGAGACTCACTCCGGAAACACGACTGCGCAGGGACACCACCAGAACGACAGCGTGTCGGCCACTATCCCCCAGGATGTCGCTAAAGCCCACGGAATCGAGGACGGAGACCTCATTCACTTCGAGACGGCAGACAGCGACGAGACCGTTCGATTCTGGAACCTGAGCGAAAACCGCGACGACGAATAGCGCCCGACACCAACCTTCTTCTCGGCCCTCCCCCCATCGGACCCTACTTCAACAGTGACGACGCCGACTCGGACGCCCCGAGCCCGAGGACGTCGGACGCCTCGACCGCGACGAAGTCGGGTTCCGGTCCGAGATACTCCTCGCGGAACGTCTCGCGTCCTTTCTCGTTCATCACCCAGCCGCCCCACCCCATCACGAGCGTCTCCGCGATAGGGACGTTCGCCATCGCGAGTTTATAGTACGTGTCCGTCGCCCACGTCCTCCGGAGGTCGTGCATCCCGACCTCGCGCCACTCCTCGGCGTCGTCGTCGCGACCGTCGTCTTCGAGCGAGTCCGCGATCTGGTTTCTCGCCCCCTCCATCCACGACCGGAGCGTCCGGGTCGCCCGTCCGACGAGCGGCTCGTCCTTCCGGAGGCCGGCGGAGTTCGCGAGGCGCTCGGCGAGGTCGCGGACCTCCTGCGGGACCGGCACTTCTCGGTCACCGGTCTTTCCCTCCTCGATGGCGACTTTCCACACCGACCCGTCCGCAGATGTCGCGCGCCGAAAATTCCTCCGCTCGACCGCTTCGATTTCGGCTGTCCGGAGGCCGCACAGTCCGAGCGACATCGCGAGTTCTCTCCTGGTGTCGTTCTCGACTGTCGCGAGGAGCGCCTCCTGCTCGTTCGTCGATAGCCAGCACTTCATCCCGTCTTTCGTTGAGTAGGGTCGTGTTTGCATTACCGGATTCATTCACATATGCACCTTCCCGGCACTTGATGGTGCCGGGGAACGGGATTTGGGCGTCGATTCGTCGTCGAGGACGACGAGGTCGCGCCCGATCCGGCCGAGAATAGTCGAAAGTCGGCATCCACACCACGCCCGCGTAGCACTACGCGTGAGCGGTCGACGACGTTTTGTTGGTGATTCGAGACAACCGTAACCTACCCGACACAAACAGCCGAAGGATATAGCGATATGCGATATACCCGTCGGAACGCCGAAGGCGTCACTCCCCAAACTGCTCCCCATGACCGCCGACGCCGACGACGTCCTCGACGCGCTCCGCGAGCTCACCAACGACGCCGACCCCGTCCACGACGCCCCCGAGGTCGCCGACGTCGTCGACGGAACGCGCCGAACCGTCCTCGGTCGCCTCGACGTCCTGGAGGCGCGCGGCGACGTCGCCTCGAAGCCCGTCGGCCGCGGTCGCGTCTGGTGGCCCGTTCCGCTGGCGGAGTTTCTGGCGGAACCGTCAGCGGCTCCGTCGGCGGTTCCGCCAGCGGAAAATCGGGGTGGTGAGGAGAGTCCGCCAGCGGAACCGTCGGCCGAACCTCCGGAGGAACCGTCAGCGGGTCCCGGCGGCGACGGTCTACGCGAGCGAGCGAAGGACGCCCTCGACGACGTCGACGTCCCTGCCCGAGGTCGCGACCAAGAGCGAGCGCGAAAAAATGCCGTCCTCTGGGCGTGGGACTTCCTCCGCGAGAACGCACCCACCGGAACCAGAGACATCGCGAACGCCGTCTTCTACGAGTTCGAGGACGACCCCGACTTCGGCTACTCCGCCGCCTCCTCCCGCTACGACGGCTACTCCGCGTGGGACTCCTGCATCCGCGACGCTCTCGCCCAGCTCCCCGGCGTCCACTCACCCGGACAAGGAGGAACCGTCTGGAAATTCGACCCCGAATGACTGAACGCGCACGCCTTACGCGCGAGCGTTCACCAAAACCGAAGAAGAAGCCTATTTGCGGTCGTCAGAGAGGATTGCGAGCGTTACCTCCCGGTTCGCGAACTCACTCCCCAGCGACAGCCGTCCGTCCGTCGGGACCGTCTCCGTGTCCGGGCCGCCGAGTCGTTCGAGCGTGTCCGGGTCGACGACCGCGAACGTCACGGTCGCGCCGCCGAACTCAAGGCCCAGTGGGAAACGCCCGCGTTCGTCCGTCTCTTCCGTCTTCGTAGAGGACGCCGACGATAGAAACCCTGCGCTCATCGGTTCATCACGGGCTTTAGCCCGTAGACGGAGTGGTGGATGGGAGTGTCTTCGAGTTCGACGGCTTCGACGTCGTCGACGAACACGAGCTGGAGGATCGTCCCCGACTCCTCGTACAGGTCGCCGTAGGCGTGGAGAACCCGACTCTCGGCTTTCGGCTGGAACGAGAGGTAGAGGTCGTCGTTCTCCGCGTCGTAGTACGCGTACGAGTCGCTCGTGTTGGCGGTGTGGATGCGAACGGCTTTGCCGTCGACGAACGCGTCGTGGATCTTCGCGAATCGCTCCTGGAAGACTTCCGCGCGGTCGTCATTCTTCGATTCTTCAACGAGTTGGGCGAGTATGTCAGTCATCTTAGTTACCCTCCTCAAGCTCCGAAACGCGCATCCGCGGACTCGTCGCGCCCGGCTGGTAGTCGGTCTCGGTCTCGACGAGGTACTTGCCGTCGACGTCGAACCGCTGGGTCGTGCTCGACCCCTCGGAGTTAGTCCCGAGGTGGCGGCCGTCTCCGTTGTCCTCGCGGCCCGGCCGGTCGTCGCGCGGACCAGCGACGAAGGTTGCGTTGTCGACCGTGTAGCGCTTCAGCGGCAGTTTCTCGTTGAGAATCTCAACCTCCGCGGCGTGCCAGCCGGTGCCGGCGAGGTCCGCGAGGTCGTCGAACGATGCTTCGGTCGCTTCGGTGGTCTTCGTCACCATCGTATTACCCACAAACACCCATACCCACTTAAACTTTACCCAAATCCGCCCAATTTTACCCAGTTTTGCCCGGTTGCGCCCAGCGAGCCTCGAACCTCGAACCGCCGTAGACGTCGTACGCCGGCACCACCGACGCGTCCGAGGACACCAGACACGGGTAGTAGAGCGGCTTTGACTCCCCAGCCGCGAACTCCTCCATCGCCCAGAGATTGCCCTTGATGTCGAGGTTCGCGACGTGAACCTCCTCCGCGCACGACTCGCACGACCGATGCGGCAGCCTGTACGTCGGCTTCGTCGCGACGCCGTCGACGAGCGCGCCCCACGAGTTGTTCTGATAAATTTGCGTGTCCTCCGACGTCAGGTTCTTTACCAGCACGCGCGAAGTCCCGGGGCTGTTGCACACGCTAATTTTGTGAAAGAAGGTCGTGCTGTGAGTCGGTGAAGCGGACTGTCAGCAGGCCGGCGAACTATTCTCTGAAGTTGATATAATCGCGGTGGAACTCGTCCCGGTACCGCTGCTGCCCGAGCGTCATGAACCGGCTGGCGCGGATCGGCGGTCGCTTCCGAGCGTTGTCGTCCAGGTGCTGCCGTCGCGCCTTCACGTTCGCCGCCACCCACCCGTTGTAGGCAGCCATCCCGAACAGGTAGAGGTACGTCCGCAGCCCCAGCTCGGTCGAGCGCGTGCTCGGCAAGAAGTTCTGCTTGTAGTCCGAGAACGCCGACTCGATAGCCCACCGGTAGTGGTAGTACTCCCGCAGCGCCCGCGCCTCAGTCTCTCCCACGTCCAGATTCGTGATGAACGTGAACCACCGCATCCGGTTGTCGGCTTCGAAGACGTCCTCGGCGTCCTCGCGTTCGACGTACGCCTCCAGCGTCTTCTGGTCCTGACGATCCGTCACGAACTCCGCGCCCGGATCAAAGTACTCCGACAGCGTCTGCTGGGCGTCGTCCGGCGCGTGGCCGACCTTCGACTGATACTCCCCGAAGAGCGTGACCTCGGCGCGCTTCGGCGCGGTCTTCTGCTGGTTGATGACGTACCCCGGTTCCACGCCGAACGTCTGCTCCTCGTCCTCCCACTCTTCGGTGTACGACTGGACGAAGTGGGTCGGGTAGGCGATTACGAAGTCCACGCCGCGCCCCTTCATCTCGTTCACGAGGCGGCCGGACGCGAAGTCGGCGTCTGCGAAGACGACGCCCGGGTTCACGCCGTGGGCCTCAACCTTGTCCAGGAGGTCGTTCATCTGCTCGTGGACCGGCCGGTTCTCCAGCTGGAGATCGTGGGCGACCTGGAACGGCAGCCCGTCCGATACCGTCTCCGCGGAGAGAATCTGGTACGCGTAGTGCGTGTTCTTCAGCTTCTCGGTCCCGACGACGCCGTCCAGGTTGCTGGTTTCGGAGGACCATGTCGGGATGTTGGTGGCGTCCACGGCGATGGGGAGGTAGCGTTCGCGGAGGTCCTCAGGGTAGACGGCATCGAGGAGGCGCTTCGTCCACGAATCGAGGGTCTCCTGCCAGTCCGCCGCGTTCACGCGGTAGATGTCGTTTCGGTAGGTCTCGGCGGTTGCCCAGACGTCGTCGTAAGTCTGCAGGCCGCGGTTGTCGGCCCAGTTCTCCAGCTCCGATTCGGGCGCGTTCCCGCTGTGGCAGAGATGGAGGCTGAAGTCGAAGTGCAGTCCATAGTCCGTCCACGTGGAGATCTCCTCGTTCTTCTCGATGGGCATGTCGTCGCGGAGGAGGTCGAGCGCGCCCTGGGCGTAGCCGCGCTTCAGTTCGACCGGGATGGCGGTGACACCGCCGTTGTTGCTCAGTCTGTCCTCGTCCACGTCGGGGATGTAGAAGCCGCGGCGCGTGGCGATCTGCGTCAGCGTCCGACCCCAGCGCGCGATGAACTCGTTCGTGTGCCGGTCGAAGCGTTCCTCTTCGGCCTTCCGGAGCGTGTTCGGGTGTGGGATGCTGTCCAAGCCGAAAAACTCGTGGACGCGGAAGCCATCCGCTAGCTGGCGTCGCAGGTGGCCCTGCAGGTGGACGGGGCTGTCGATACCGAGAATCTCGCGGTACACCTCCAGGGAGACGACGGCGGTGAACGGCAGCGAGTCGATGCGGCCGTACTGATCGTCCAGTGGCCGCATCTTCCGCTGGAGGACGGCGACTAATGAGGCGACGTGATCGAGGTCTGGGAAGCCCTGCTCGAAGTACTCGATGAGGTTGTCGGGGTCAAGCGAACCGTACCGCTGTTCAGCGTGGCGGAGGGCAAGAAGCCGGTGCGTGTACGGCGGTTCCATCCCCGGTGAGAGGTAGTCGTCTACGAGCCCGTCCAGGCCGGCTTCGAGGTCGAGGTCGGCGTCGGGGAAGGGCTCGGACACGGTTCTTTCGGACCCAGGCGTACGGAGTAGAAAAACCCAGCGGCGTCACTCGATTCCCGGCGACGGGTCTATACCAGCGAAATCTGGCGGATTCCGGTACCGCGCATCCTCCTCTTCGCCGTCACAGCCCTGGATGCCGGGCGTTCCGAGGACATCAAGGCGGCCCACGGGACACCAGCGCTTGTCGATCTCCTCGTTCTCGTCCACCGCTTCGGCGATGAGCTCCCGCCAGTCGCGGTCGCCGACACTCGCTTCGAGATCGGCGACGCGGTTGTCCGGTACCGGCTCCAGTACGTCGTCGTCCATCTGGTCGAGCACCCCGAAGCGCGCCAGCATGTTCCCGTCGCCGTCTGGTTCGACGCGAGTGACCAGCACCCACGGCTCCCACGACAGCCCGTTCAGCGCGCGGATTTCTCCAGGCTCAGGAAGTTCGTTCTCAGACATAGCTTGGCCAGTCCTCTTCCTCGCGTTCGTCTTCGTAGATCGGTTCTTCCTCCAGTATCTCTGAGTGGACGATGTCCTTGTCGTCGTAGTCGCCGAAGCGGTCGAACGCGAAGAGTTCGAGGTCGGCCTGCTCGCCGGGGTCGCCGTCCACCGGCATCTCTACCTCCACGGTGTACTCCATCACCATGGCGACGCGGACGGTCGCCTTCTTCCCGATCTGCATCGGTCCGAGAGTCATACTGGTTCCTCCCAGGCGTCGATGGTTCGCATCGCGCACCCGAGGTGCAGGATGTACGAGCGCTTGTCGTTGCGGTCGTCCATCCAGATCGTCTCGGCCTCGATCTCCACGTGGTCTGTGTCAGGTTCAACACCACGTCCACAGACTGCGCAAGGGTGGCTCATTCGACGACCACCACCTCAACGTCCACTTCGTCGGCAAGTTCCTCCTTCAATTGCTCAATTCGATCACTCTTGCAGAAGGAACAAGGAGTACCTTCTTCGAGGCGTTCGTTCAGCTTCTGCCGGAGCTCGGCTTGGTTCGGGTTCTGGGTCGATCCCGTCCACGCGCCGTCTCGATTTTCGTGGTAGCAGGAGCTACAGAGGCAGTAAACCTCCGCGGCGTCGATCCAGAGCAGCGAGGTCGCTTCAGGAAGCTCGTCTTCGTCCAAGCGCTGTCGGGCGACCTCGCGGAGCGCCTCTGACCGTTCGATTTCCTTCGTCCACTCTACGAAGTCTTCGATAGCGTCGTCGTCAAGGTTTGACTCGTCGCGTGTCTTCCCGTTCAGACACTCCTGTATCGGTACCTCACGAGTGATTGTTTTCGTACTCATCGTATCACGGCGGTTGGTCGCCACCCGACACCCTGCGCGGGGATCGAACCCGCGTACGCCGTCCAGGGTCACGCCGACCACGCTCCGAGGTCGCTCTGCCCAGCTGCGGGCTCCTCCCGCGTCTGGCCAGTCTCTTCAGCGACCCACTCTCGCGCCAGCTTCAGCGCGACAGGCAGGCCGCACTCTTCAGGTAGATCCAGCACTTCGTGTTTCTCATCATCGTGAGCACGAAGCCACGGCGCGAGGGCGACCGTCGCGTTCCCGCTGCCACGCCATGCCTCCACGTACAGATACTTCCGCGTCTCCAGCGACGGATCCGTGTCCGGCGGACGTCCGCTCAGGTTCACGTCCTTCTCCTCACCTTCTTGCCGGTAGCAGACGATGTGCTGGCGTTGTTCGAGGTAGTACTGGTCGAGCACGAACCCGACCGGCGGGTCGAACACGGCGTCGTAGACAGCCGGGTGGTCCCACTCGCTCGGGTGGTGCCGTTCCATCCACTCGGCCGCCTGCTCGATCCCCCACGCGACCGCCTCGGCCTCCGTCTCGTCGGCCTCGAACTCGCGGTCGAACGGCTCGATCTTGTTGCAGAACCCGCAGACGCGGTCGTCGAAGACAGCGACCCGGACCCGATCGCCGACGCTGGAGAAGACGCCGACCGACCGCGGGTCGTCCGCACCGGTCCAGACGTGTCCGTTGCGGTTCGACTCTGGGTCGTGGATCCAGCCGTTCACCTCGCTCGGAAGCTCGTAGCCATCGGGAAGGTGTGGTTTCCGGACCATACTTAGAACGCGTCCAGCGTCGTAGGACCGTCGTCATTCTCGGCTTCCGGTTCCTTGTCTGCCGTCTCGATCTGGTCCTTCAGCCAGCCCATCTGCTCGCCGATGCCGCTGGTGTCGGCGAACGGGCGTTCGATCTCGTTCGGCAGGTACTCCAACGCCTCGGACAGCGGGTCGAGGTAGTCCTGCCCGGCGAGCATCACGAGCGTGTAGTCGGGGTGGTACTCACCGATCTTCCGAAGCTCGGCGCTCACGTCTCCGACCCACTCCTCGCGCTGCTTAGCATCGAGGTCCGTGACCGTCAGGTCGTAGTCGTCCTCCACGTAGAACCCCGGACTCACGAGGCCGTGTTTCGCAGAAAGGATCCGGTACTTGTCGCAGCACTCCTTCGCGTACTCGCGTTTGAGTTCGAAGTAGTTCGAGGTGTACAGCCGCGAGATCGCCACCGGACCCTTGTCGCCGGACAGGTCCAGCTTCTGACTCCCGCAGCCGACGATTGCCCATCTAGTCATACAGACCTCGCCGCGGAATCGAACCGCGGTACGCCGACCGAGGCGAACGGGGACCGAGGGAGTGGGGAACACTCTCTCCTGGGTTGGGGCCCACCACAGCCCCAGGCCCTGCCAGGGAACCGAACCCTGGAAACGTGCCAACCAGGGTTAGACCGACTCCATCCAGCCGTAGCCGCAGTCCTCGCACCACGGCGAAGTGGAACTGAGTTCGCTCAGGTCGTAGGTGTCTGACCGCCAGACGTTCTCTGACCCGCACTCCGGGCATTCGCTGTCGTACCGTTCTTGGCCGCCAGACGATTTGTCGATGAGTTCTGCCATCGTCACTCGCCTCCGATCTCCGTGAGCTCCTCGATGCGGTCCGCGATGCGACCGAACGTCTGGAACTGCGCGTTGTACTTCCGGACCATGTGCGGGCTCGTGTCCTCGCTGTCGATGGACTTGAGCCGGTAGGAGGCTTCGCGGTCGCGGCAGACCTCGTGCGTCCACTCCAGGTCGCCGTAGTTCTGGACGTTGCCGAGCGCCATCTGGTAGGCGTCGCGCTCGCCCTTCCGAGCGGCACGCTCCAGCGGGCTTGCGTTTTCGACAGCGCGGCACGCGGCTTCGAGTGCCTGCGTGAGCGTCTCCGATAGTTCTTCAGCCGGGGTGTCGGCGTTCGGTTCGACCGTCGCGGACTGAGCTTTCGCGCTCATACATCTACAACATGTACGCAACACCATAAAGGTTAGCACTATACCCGCAACGTTGCTTGCTTGGACGCAACCATTATGCGGCTGGGGTTCGCAAGATACTGTATGGCCGAAGCTGAACAACTGCGCATGACGGATAGGCGCGCGCTTCTCACTGAGCGCGAGCGCGACATCGTCAGCGGCGAAGCTGACGACATCACCGACGAGTACCGCTACCAGACCGTTTCCCGCATTCGCTCACGACTCCAGCGTCTGGAAGACGACATCGAGGCCCTGGACGCTCACGGCGACCTCGGTAACGAGCTGCGCGACATCGTCTGCGACCAGTCTCAAGATTCTGAGGAATAACGATGCAAACCGCGACCGAACAGCGCTCAGACCCCCGCGTTCATTTCACAGAATTAGCGTGTGCAAGAGTCCCCGGACTTCTCGCGTGCTGTTACCGTCATCGACATAATCGCCAGCCGCTCGCTCTCCGGGAGCGTCACGCCCTCATGCGCCGGTTCCGGCGCGGAGAACTCTCGACGATACCGAACCTCGTCCATCCGGACGCCCCACCGCCGGCCCGAAAACCACTCGCCCATCGCGAGCCGCGAGATTTCTGACGACTCTGTCGTTCGAGTCGTCGGCTCGCCCGAGCTCGCCGTCGAGGTCGTCGTCGATCCGGACGTCGACCGGCTCGTCGAGGTGCACCCCGCCACACTCGCCAGCGCCGCCGCGCTTAGAACCGCTCGTCTCTTCATGTCCGTGACACCGCGTTGAGAGCTGAAAACCCTACTCCTCGACGACGTCGGCGTAGAGGTCGCGCACCTCTCCCGTCTCCCACGACGTCGAGAACTCTAAGTCGAGAGCGACGTCGCCCGACGCCTGCTCCCGGAGACCGCCGTACTCCCAGCACATGACGCCCGTGCCCGCGCCCATAACCATCCAGCCGTCCCGCGCGAGCAAATCGTAATCCGATTCGAGCAATTCGTGAGCGAGCAGTACCGCGCCTACTGGCGGCTTACTCGTCCCCATACGGACCCCGACCGAGGTCGCGTTGACGTTCTTCAACTCGCTCCTCCAACTCCTCCGGCGGCATCTGCTCATCGAGCACCTCGACGCCGAAGTCGGTTATTCTGTAGTAGCCGTCGTCCTCCCGGTCGAGCAGCGTCTTATCGTAGAGAATCCGGCATCGTCGACCGACGTGTTGGCGCGTGTATCCGACGCTTTGAGCGATATTTCCGGGTTGGAGCGTTAACCGTCTATCCGCCGCGAGGAGGCCGAGGATGGCCCTATCGGCCGGGACGAGCCACTCAACGCGGCGGTACATATCCCACTGTCTCCGGGTCACACGGATAAACCTCTACGATTGCTGGTATTAAGTTCCCGTGTGATTGGTCCGATGTTGCCGTTCAGGTGGCTAAAGCTTAAGACCCCTGACTATGTAGAACGAGTTAGCATCAGAAGCAACCGCCGTCCGGGGGTCGCCGGTGTTGGAGCACCTCACCCCGGACTCTTGCCCGTGGTTGTTCTTCTGGCTCTCCCGGCATAAGGATTCCGGGGATTCCGGGCCGCTCCCAACGGCTTAACGGCACTGTCGCTTTGCGACGGTAAAACGGAACGTCGGAGGCGTGTCCCACCACGCCCCGACGAGAGCCCAGACGCGCGCCACGGGCAAGACGAGCGTTCAGGGCTGGTGCTTACTGGTGCCATGCACGGCTGACCATGAAACGCACCACTCGACACGACACGACCCAGACGCATAGGTCTTCCCGACTAACCGCCGCGCTCAACGCTGTCGACGACGCACGCGACCGCGCCGCCGACCACTCTAACCGCCCATCCTGCCGCGACGGACTCACCAACACGCTCTCACAGGCCCGGAGCGACATCGTCGTCGCGACGATGGCCGACGAGGAGGTCCGCGCCCAGCGCCTCAACAACGCCTTCTCTCGCCTTCGAGCCGCCAGCGAGAACAACGACGTCCCCTTCGACGTCGTCCACCGACTCCGCGAAGCGCGCCAGCTCCTCCTCGCCGAACCCGAGGTGAACGCGTGATGTCGTGCCGTGTCTGCGGCCGACTCACCGACCGCCGAACCTGCTCCGACTGCGAACGCGCGAAGCGCTCCGAAGAGCGCGCCCAGGAGGACGTCGACCTCCCCGAGTGTCCCGAGTGCGGCGGCCCCGCCTTCTCCGCCGAAGTCGTCTGTGCCGACTGCCGCCGCGACGACCTCGACGCCGAGCAGGAAGCGCGCGCCGACGGTGGACGAGACCTCGGCCGAATCGACCTCGCCACCGCCCTCCGCGTCGTCGACGACATCGAGGAGCTCGTCGCCGCCGAGGACAAACTCGGCGCGTCCCGTGACGACGTCGTCGAAGGAACCTGCCGGCGCATCCGTCGCCGCCTCCGGGACGCCAGCGAGCACGATCCCGACGACGACACCCGCGACTCCGACGTCGCCACCAACCACCTCCCGACGCCGCCCGAGTTCGAGTACCAGCCCGGCCAGTGCTTCAAGCCCGCCGCGGCCGACGATGACGACCTCGACGCCGACGACTACTACGTCGTCACCGCCCGCGTCTGGAACTACGACGCCACCACCGACGACTCGCTCACCCAGCTACGCGCCTTCAAACAGTACACGTTCGGCAAAGTCTCCGGTGTCGGCACGAACGAGTCTCTCACCACCGAGGACGAACTCCTCGACCACTGGCAGCCGGTTCCCATCGAGGAGGTCAAGGAGGTGTTAGACCTGTGAGCGACGTCGAACGCGAGGGAGAGCTTGAACGGTTCGCGGTTGACGCGGCTCTCTTGGCGGCGTGGCGCACGCAGTTATGGGTTCCACGCGAGACGGAGTTCGGGTTCGTCGACTACTTCGAGGCTGCGGCGACACGGAATCTCGAACTCGTCGACGGCTTCGAGGAGCTCGCGGCGGACGCGACGGAGAACGGTATCCTGCCGCCGAGTGAGGGGGGACAGGCGACGTTGATGACCGACGGCGGCCGCGACGTTCAGTCGACGAGCGGTATCGAACAAGCTCGCCTCGACGTTGGAGACACGACGCCACCAGCGACGATAGAGGCGCGTCGCGCGCCGTCAGTCGGCAAAGTCGTGTCGATGGTCAAGTGCGCGCATCGCTACGACTGGGGAGACCTCTACCCGTCCAACATGGTTGACGAGCAACAGAGTCCAGAGCAGGTTGCTCGGGAATGGGCGGTCGAGTCGGCCGAGGTGGTCGCGTGCGACATCGTCGGCGTGACGCACTCGACGCGGGAGGACTCCGAGATGCCACCCGCGAACGCTCCCGAGTGGGACAAGCATCAGTGGCTCATGTCGCGGAAGCCGGAGCCGGACACCGAGCAGGCGACGCTCGTCACTGATGGCGGCCGCGACGTCGACGACATCCGCGCCGGGTTCCTCGACGACTTCTTCGGCCAAGAGGAGGGCGACGCGTGAAACGCGGAACCCTCGGCATCCCCATCGACGGCACCCGCCTCGACGAAGTCGAGAGCCAGATTCACACCTCTCGCGAAGCCGGCCACGACGTCCGCATCGGCGTCGACGTCAGCGAACAACACGACCTTCGCGGCGACGCGATCTGCTTCGAGGGTCGCGTCCTTCGCGAGCGCGTTGAAGAAGTTGAGAGCGCCGTCGTCACGGAGTCCGGCGGCATCCGAATCGGCGCTAAAGTCGAGAAAACCCAGCAGTGGGCCGACGTTTCCGGCGCGGAAGCCACCGACCGACACGACGGTTTCGTCCTCGTCGATTCGAGCGATGGACAGTTTGCTCTCGACATCGTCGGCCGCCCCGTCATGGAGCCCGCCCGACTCCGACTCGGGGAGTTCCTCGGCGCTCACGACGTCTACTCCGTCACCACGGCCGGCATGAACACTCTCGGCCCCGTCGACACCGTCACGTCCCACGGCAGCGACGTCCGCCAGGACACCGAAGTCGGCATCGGCGAACTCTACGAGAGCAACCTCCGGGCCGAAGCCCTCTCACAGGCCCGCTTTACCCTTCAGTCTGAGCGGTTCGGTCCCGTCCGCGGCTACGCCGCCTCCAGCGGCTACATCGAGGTCTACGGCGATATGGAGACGGCCGAGTTCGTCCGCTTCATCGAGGACGACGTCATCCCCCACGCCGGAACCGAGGAGGACCTCTAACGATGACGACTCGCGAGAACTACGGCGACCTCGTCGCCCCGCGCGAACTCGTCCGCCTCGCCGACGTCGACGACGTCCTCGGCGAACTCGACTGCACTCTCTGTCGGAAGCCGGCCACCGCCGGCACGCCCCAGATACCCGCGGACGCCTTCGAGGCCGACCCCGACGTCGACGTCGACGAACTCCCCGACTCTGTCCCCGTCCACGGAGCACGCTGCTCCTGCCGACGCGACGCTGACGTCCTCCTCCTCACTCCCGCCGACGACTACCTCCCACCCAACTACACGCCCGTCACCGCGTTCGTCGACGGCGAAAAAATCGACCTCGCAGTCCCCGACCCTATCCTCGAATGAG
>NZ_BMPG01000011.1 GCF_014647475.1 Halocalculus aciditolerans
TCAGTGGTAGATCGCTTCCTTCGCAAGGAAGAGGCCCTGGGTTCAAATCCCAGCGAGTCCACTCCGTTTCTTCGTCCTGGCGAACTATCACGCGTAGCGGCGAGTCACGCGGTTGTTCGCCATTCTGCAGTCTTGCGTACGCGGTAACGAACCCATCTCAAAATCGAGTGACTAACGACTCGTTAGTCACCCCGCCCACGTCCCGTGGTTTCACCGAGGGATTCGGGGGTGTTTCGGCGTGAGCGTCCGGCGAGTTCGCGCCGAGGGATGCGGGACCGTCTACAACGTTCTCGAATCCTGCCCGGCGTGCGGTCACGACTTCGCCGGCTGGGAACGCCGATGCGAACACATCGCTGAGCACGACCCCGAAGACTTCGGACTCTCACCACACGGGGAGATTCCAGAGGATCACGCGAAGCCGCTCTTTGGAGGTGTCGGCGATGGCGCGTGAGCAGTCTGCGGGCGATACTGAACCCGAGGCGGTTACGGAGATTGTCAGCAACGGCGGTCGAAACGCGGACGGTTCGGCGCGGATGCTCGAGCGGTGGACGTTCGAGTATGTTCCCGCTCGCCGTCTCGTCGAGAAGAACCTCCGGGGCCGCGTGCTGAACGCCTGCGCGGGAAAGACGACACTGAACCACGACGGCGAGATAATCCGGAACGACCTGAACCCGGATCGCGATGCAGACACGCATCACGACGTCGCGACCATCGCCCAACACTTCGGGCCGCAGTCGTTCGACACCATCGTCTTCGACCCCCCGTTCGACGAGAAGCAGGCCGAGACGAAGTACGACGGACTCCACGCGAGCGACATGTACGCCGCGCTCGGACAGTTCAACGAACTCGTCCGGCCCGGTGGTGTCGTTCTCACCTTCGGGTGGAACTCGTGGGGGATGCGTTCGTTCCCCGCGTTCGAGCGCGAGGAGACTGTTCTCCTTCAGCGAGGGCCGATTCACCGCGATGTTATCGTAACGGTCGATCGTCGAACGAGCGCGTCCCTCGCGAACGACGAGTTCGTTCGCGCGTCCGAGCTGCGCAGCGACGGGGGCGCGCCGCAGGCGCGGCCGGAGGGGTACTGGGACGGGCTGGCCGAGAACGCGCCGAGCGCCGACGCGTGCGACGTGTGCGGGGCGGACGGGGAGAGCGACGCCCACGACGTGCGCCGGGTTCGGACGCCGCAGCACGACGCACGTGTCGCGCTCTGCCGGTCGTGCCGGAGTCTGTGGGGTGAGGATGAGTGAGGCCGCGAGACGGTCGAGCAAACACGCTGGCGAAGCCATCGAGGCCGAGGTTATCCAGCGCGTGCCCTCGCTCGCCCCCGTCTCCGACCACGTCGCCGAGTGGCATGACGCGCGCGTCGACGGCCTACTCACGCCCTCTAACGACGTGCACTTCGGGAGCATCTGCCTACTTGAGAACGCGACGGTCGTCGAGATAAAGGCGGCCCAGGTGCGCCTCGCGAGCGGCCAGCGCGGCCGCTTCTACATCCGCCAGCGCCAGCACGAGCGCTTGGTACAGGAGGCCGCCAGCTACCTCTTCGCCGTCTACGACCCACAGTCGTTCGACGTGCTCGCGATGCTCGTCTGTCCGGCGAGTGTCGTCGACGACCTCCTCCCCGCTGGGTGGACGGAGGTGCGCGGAGATCGCGCCGAGACCGGCTACCGCCAGCTCGCCTGGAGCCGGCTGTTCACTCCCGAACTCGTGGAGGGGTCGGCGTGACGGAGCTAATCGAACTCGTCTGGCACGAGTTCGCCGCGAACTTTCTCTACGCTAAGCGTGGTCTCTCCCCGTTCTTCGCGGCCGACGCCGCTGTGAAGGATGTCGACGGGAGCACGGGATGGGTTGACTTCCAGACGTCCGGTGAACGCTGGCAGGCGAAGTTGTACTACCAGCCCTCGAATATCCTCCCTCCTGAAGACCAGACTCCAGCCGGGACCACGTTCGAGATTGAGGAGATACGCGAGTTCCGTGTCGCTCTCCGCCGCCACCCACGCGAGGACCCCACCGCGAACGAGGAGGCGGAAGACCCCGGTGAGCGGACCGGTGAGCAGTCGGCGAACCTTCACCTCGCCCCAAGGTGGCAAGGGATGCGTACCGAGAACTACGCGGGCGAGGTGTCCGAGTACAGCGTTCCTCAGTCTATCGACGAAGCGGTGAACGTGAAGGTGAAAGGCTCGAACATCGACGCGTTCCGCTACGAGAACCTCGTACGCCTCGCCTTCGACGCTGTTGGCGTGCCTGGTTTCAACTTCGACCGTCTCCACCCCTACAGCAACGTGCAGGACGCCGAACGCTACGTTCGAGTGAGTGAGGACGCGTCCGGGCCGATTCACGCTCGTGACGGCCCACTCGCCGCTCTCGGACACCTTCTCGAAAACGACCGGGAGGGCTACCGGAAGGTCGTTCAGAACGACACCGACGAACACGGTCGCCAGCTCCCTGGCTACTATCACACAACCACACTCGGGCCGCGTCGCGTCCGTGAAGCGTGGCCCACGCACGAGTTGCCGGTTGAAGTGAAGCACTACTACGCCAGGGAGGCTCTCAGCGTCCCACAGGACCATCCTCTCCGCGACCCAAAGCTGGGCGCGTCGTATCAGGTGAACCGGTGGGACGGAACGCTCGGAGCGAGCGAGGAGGATCTTCAGCAACTCCGTGACGAACTCGACGCCATCGTGCGCTCCGTCCTCTTCGATGCCGGTCTCGATATCTCACCGACGAACGGAACCGGCGATTACACGCCAGACGCCTTCTTTTCGGCGGACACGGTCGAGGCCGACGAACCGGTGAAACTCGACCTTACGCGCATCGAGAGTTCTCAGGAGAGCGTTGTTATCCGCCACATCGCCGACGGCCTCTCTCCGGTCGAGTGGGAGAGCCTACAGACGCTCGTGGCGGACGGTGGGCGCGTGAGCCCGCAGGATATCGCCGACGAACACAGTCGTCATGTCGACAGTGTCTACCGGGCACTGTCTCGGATCGAAGATCTCGTTGACCGGAAGTACGGCGAGGTTGCGATCCGGTCGAAGCACATCGCTAAGCTGGTACACGAGAAGGTCGAGGCGGCACGCGAAGCGAACCGTGAAGCCGTGCAGGCGGCCGCGCAGACGATGGAAGCGGCCGAACGCGGATTCGACCAGGCAGCGAGCGAGTTCGTCGCGTGGTGTAACCGCTACGGCGTCGATATTTCGAACCGACGCGACGCCCTCAGCATCGAACTCGGCGAGCTGGACAAGAACGACGACCCCGCACCCGAGTACATCGCCGACGAAGCGATGAAGAAGTGGAAGGCAGCCGGTCAGGACCCGACGCGGCTCCGCACCGCGACCGTGCGCTACTCGCGCCCGGACGGTACTCGCGTTTCGCGCCCGTTCTGGAAGGTCATGAACCCGACTTAGGGCGCGGCCTGACCAGTGGCAACACTACTTCTCACCCGTAATTACCGGCAATTGATGCCCCTTAGTGGGGGGTCTGGGCGCGGGCTCGGGCCGCTCCTCACGTCGCGGCCCGAGCCACCCAAGCGGGGAACCCGACGGCCGCTGTCGGGTTCCCCGTTAGGGGTGTGGCTAAGGCCACCTAACCAAAATACACCGCTCTCTCGCGCGCAGAGCGCGCGAGACCGCAACCGCCCCGCAGGGCGCGCGAAAAATTTCGCGCCCCCCTCCCGCCCCACGACCGCCCGCAGCGGTAGTCGAGTCGCTGTTTCTCTCGGATAGTGAATACTTACGACGCCGGTTTCGGTGTCAGTCTGTGGAGAGAATGACGCTGGCTTATATACGAACGCGGTTCTACGCGCCCGAGATACCCGCAGAGACGGGCTTTAGAGGGGTAAGGCTGAGTCCTGCCAGTACGCTCAGAAGAGGTCGCCGATGGCGATCTTCGTGTGGTCGTGTTCGTCGGTGCCGCCCGCGCCGTACCACGCGGAGACGGGAAGGCGGACGGCCGGGATGGCGCGGTAGGCGCGGACGCGAATCCCGTTTCCCACGACGACGTAGACCGCGAATCCGTACCATCCGCCCGCGTCGGTGAGGCGGTCGTGGGCGTGCGACCGGACGCGGAACCGACCGGGCCGGCCGCTCGCGGTCTCGGCCATCGTCGCCTTCAGCTCCCACGCGGTTCCGTCGGCGTCGACGGCGTCGCGCCAGTAGGTGTGCACGCCCTCGCGGCGGAGGTTCCACTTCTCGGCCATCTTCCTCTCGGCGAGCGTCCCGTACCTATTCGCGCGTTTTGAGCGAGACTGATTCATTCTGTTGTCTCGAACCCAACGCGTCGCGTCGCGCGCGTCATATATATACTATCCCCCGGCCCGTTTTTCCGCGGGGTCCTCGCACCAAGGAGCGATAGCGACGCCGGGTAGGACCCCGTGCACTATACAGTACGGCGGGGGGTGCGCAACACGCAACATCGATAACCCCGACGCCGTTATGCGATTTCATTCTCAACTCGTTGCACCGAATCGACGTACTTCCCATCCTCCTTGTACTTCTTCCACCGTCGAGAGCACGTAGAGGCGTCCCACGGCGTCTTCTTCGCCAGTTTACGGAACGCAACAGGGTTCTCTTTCTCCCGCTCGTTCACGATGGTCCACATCGCACAGTCCTCCACAACTTCGCCGTATTCGAGTTCCTCGCCCTCGTCTCCCTTCGACCAGCTCCACGTCGTCGCTTCCTTGTCGTTGTACCGCCAGTCAGTCTCCGGGATGCCCTCGATGGACTCGATTTCACCGACGCCGCGGCGATTCGTCACGTCCTGGTAGAACGTCGCTTCCTTCAGGCCGGTCTTGTGCACGCAGACGCCCATCTCGCGGATGAGCGGATGCACGTCCTTCCCGTCGTGGCCGATAACGATGAGCGAGCCGCCGTATTTCCGGATTTTGTACGCCAGCGGTCCCATCTTGCTCTTTGTCTCGTAGCCCGATGAGCCGGAGCCGCCGGCGCTGCTGCTGGCCTCGTCGAAGATGAAGAGCTTAGGCGTCTGGTCGTTGTGGAGCGGGTCGCCATCCTGCTGAATCCACTCTTCGAGTTCACCGAAGTTCGACAGCCAGCCGGCGCGCTTCTTCCCCTCCTTATCCTCCCAATCGTCGGTCTCGCGGAGCGTGCGGACGTTCGACGCGACGAGTGCCTCGCCCTCGTGGTGAGCCTTCCACAGCTGGGCGAGAAGGAACGCGAAGTTCGACTTCCCCGTGCCGGGTTCGGCCCACTCGTAGAACATCGGCGCGGGACCGGTCATAAACGACTTCAGCGTCTCGATGGCCTTCAGACCGGACACGTCGGCGCGCTGCCCGGCGTCGCCAGTGAGATGCTTCACCATCTGCATATCTCCCTCATCCATCGCTTCACGGCCGCGCTCCGACGCGGCGACACGAACGAGGTCGCGCACCTCACCGAGGCCGTCGTAGCGCGCGGGCATTTCGTCGGGTCGCTCCGCCTTCGTCGGGTCGTAGTGGTTGCGGAGGATGGCGAGGTGACGGTTCACCTTCGGGTCCTGCACGATGGCCGAGTACTCGTGGCCGAGCGCGTCACGCGCGCCGAACTGGTCGAGGTGCTCGCGGTACTGTGCCGGCGTGTAGAGGTCGTCGCCGGCGTCACCGCCGTCACTCATCGGTTTCACCTCCGTCGTCGCCGCGGTCGTCGCCCGGCGCGTCGATGTAGTCGTCGACGTTCGGTAGGTCTTCCATTTCTGAGAGGTCGTCAAGGTCGCTTGTTGCGTCGCTCCACGCGTCTTTCGCGGCGTTCTTGTCCATCATCAGGCCGCGCTCACGGGCTTCGGCGTTCTCGTTCACCGACGCCTGTTCGACGTCGACGGCCATCTTGCTCATCCGGTCGCGAGCCCGGTTCAGAGCGTGATGCTTGGCGATGAGGTCCGAGTAAATGTCCTCGACGTAGGTCTTCCACGTGAACATCCGGTCGTCGTTAACTTCGGGGAGCGGCGTTCCCTCGACGAAGAGCGTCCGGGTGTCCTCGTCCCAATCGTACTCGCGCACCTGCCACGCCGAGCCGCCGTTGATGGGCGTCGGCGCGTACTTGCCGATGGACTTCCGCGCCCAGACGTCCGGCGGGACGTAGTACTTCTCCTGGGCCTTCCCGGAGTTGGTGGCGTGTGCTTCGGCGTTGCAGAGGTAGACAGTCACCATGCGACGCCGACGGAGCCATCGAGCGAGCAGGTACGCGCTCGGCGCGAGCGCCGGCAGGAGGACGAGGTAGCCGCCGAGGAGACTCCACGCCCACGACGGCAGGTCCCAGCCGCCCGCGGTGAAGAGCCAGCCGAGCCCGACGACGACCCCGAGCACGGCGAGGAGGAGGAACCCGGCGAGGACCGGCGACTCGGACACGATGAAGGTGAGGCGGTCGCGCCAGTCGGCGAACGTCGCGCGCATCAGGCCACCTCCGGGGAGCCGTCACCGCGACGAAGCACGAACCAGCCGACGCCGAAGAACGTCACGATGGACGCGAACGCGCCGCCGAGCCACCCGAGTGTCGAGCCGCCCGAGAACGGCGAGCCGGCGCGCGAGCCGACCTGTACGTACGGACAGGAGCCTTCGGACTTGCACTGGCCGGTGACGATGGTGGCGGTCGCCGCGCCATCGACCGTCGGCGCGGCCACGGAGATCGTCGTCTCGCCACGGTAGAGCGTCACGTCGCGGATAGCGAACCGGCCGGAGTCGCCGCCGACGGTCCCGGAGACGGTCGCCGAGCGGTAGCGGTCCGAGTGGACGGTGAGCGTCATCGTGCCGTCGCTCCACTCGACGTCGGAGATGTAGCCGAGCGAGTCGATGCGCTTCACCACGTCGCCGCTCGCGCTCGCGGCGGTCGAGTTGTTCGCCGCGCTCGGCGAGTCCGAGCTGGCCGTGGAGTTGTTCGCCGCGACCACCCCGGCCGGGGAGATCGCGAGCGCGACGAGCGCGAGCAGGGCGATTGTGTATCGGTCCATGAGTGTCCGCCCGCGGAGTCGAACCGCGGCCGCCACAATGTCCAAAGAGCGGGCTTCCGGCGCGGACGAGAGAGGGGTTAGGAGGCGATACTACCAGGGCGTCGCGGCGTCCGTGACGAGCGACTGGAACCAGTCGATAACGCCGTCAACGACGCCCTGGATGGCCGCGATGGCCGTGTCCGCGACGGGGACGCCGAGGCCCGACAGCAACAGGAGCACGCCGGCCGCCGCGAGCGCGACGAGCACGAGGAAGCCGAGGAGCTTCGCGACGCCGAGGTAGAGGCCCATCAGTCGGCGGCCTCCCCGGCGCGCGCGCCGGACGCGGTGTCGGTCGTGTCGTCGACGTCGAGGGAGACGCGAACGCCGCGTCGGTAAGCGACGACCCCGGCCGCGACCGCCGCGGGGAGCCACGCCGCCAGCAGCACGAGTACGCTCGCGTCGAGGAGCGCGTCGGCGACGCCAAAGAACGCGACGCTCGTTACGACGCCCCCGTAGAGCACACGACCGGCGGATTTGGTGTCCTCGCTCATGACGACCTCCCGTACAGGAAGACGCCACCCAGTGCGACCAGGAGCAGCCCGCCGCCGATGGCCGCCGCCGTCATCGACGACCCGCCGGACGACTCACCGCCGCCGCCCGAACCGCCGCCCGTCGTCGGCTCGCGCTGCTTAATCTCCTCGCGAAGCTCGTTCAACTCGTCCATCATCTGGTAATACTCCTCGTTGTTCGCGGCCTCGAAGACGTAGGTCTGCGAGGTCGTGGAGTTGAGCGCCGACCCGGTTTTGTCCGTCATCGACGTAATCGTGAACTCGCCGTTGATGTCGACGTGCTCCCCCTCGGTCGTGAGGATGATCTGCGAACCCGGTATCTGCGAGGAGTTGTAGGTCGTGCCTACCTCCCACGTGCCGCCGCTCGGGGCCTGCTGGCTCATAATCGCTCCCTCGTAGGTCGCGCCGTCGTACGAGACCGTCATCGTCGAGGTCTCGTTAAGGTCCGGGAGCGCGTAACCGGACGCCGCCGCAGTCGCCAGCGCGTAACTCCAGTGCCCGGTAGACGAGTAGTTCGTCGCGTACTCTTGGGCGAGCGTGCTGGGGTTGATTAGCTCGCTCCAGTTCGCTCCGGCGGCGTGAGCGTTCGAGATCGACTCGATGGACGGCGCGAGGTTCGCCTTCGTCTGCTGGGAGATATCTTCAGTCTTGTTCCATGTCGCCGGGAACTTTGCAACCGTACTCCCAGGCGTCCAGAGAACAACTTCAGACCCTCCAGGAGGCGCTTTCACGCCAATCTGCATACCGTTGGAGAAGCCGAAACCTTCCGCACTGATCTTAGTGGGGTTGTGCCACGGTTTCCAGTGTTGAGCGACGAAATTAGTACTTTTGTGATCATTAGCGATGTAGTACGTCACCTGTCGAGTTGAGCCGTTAGCTAGGAGAGTCGTTGTATTCACGAAGAGACTCGCATTAAGCCCCGACCGGTAGACCGTCCCCTCATTTGACCCGCCATCGGCGACAGTCTGCTGATAGATGAACTCGGACGAAATGTTACCAGAGTCCCGCATTTGGACTAAGTTTTGGATGCCGCGAATCTGATTATTCCACGCCGAAAGGAGGTTCGCCTGCTTAACCGCGGTCCGGTTGTCGATTGTCGCGTTAGCCGCTGCCTGTGCCTCAGAGACCGTTGAGCCGTTCTGGAGAACTTTCACCGCAGCAGCTTGCCCAGCGGCGTAGAGCGGTGTCTGCCAGTTTTGAAGGCTGTTGTTCTGGCTTGTCACGAACGTATTGGTGCTCGATTTGATTTCAAGCGCCCCCTGTGCAACGTTCGCCTCCGTTACATCCTGCTGGTTCTGCTCCATCTGCCCGATGGTGTCCGACTGCGTGACGGGGTCGCACTGCTCGTTGACGAAGCCCCCGCTAATCAGCCACACCATCGTATCGGCTTGGGTGCACTCCTCGACGGCAGCTGCGCCGCCGACACCGGGGCCGGAGATCGCGGCGAGCACGAGGAGCGCGACGACGGCGACGGTACGAAGTCGGGTCACGCTGCCCCCGCGACCGCGACGAACGCGACCGCCGTGTACGCTACGAGGACCGCGCCGGCGTAGCCGATGCCGAGCGCGGCCTGGTGGTTGACGTTCATCGTGCCCCCCAGGAACGGACGCGAGCGACGGCGCGACGGAGCCGACCGCGGTCGTCGACGCGCTCGCCGCTCGCGTCGAAGCCGAAGCGAAGCCCGCACTCGGTCACGTCCTCCTGCTCGACGTGGAAGCCCTCGCAGTACGGGCAGTCGATGCACGAGTCGGGGGTGAAGGGTACTGCCGCCATCTTAGCCCTCCCAGCTGAGGAGCGGCCCGAAGCCCGCCTGCACGACGGCGAAGACGAGCGCGATAACGGGGTAGTTGCTGAACGTGTCCTGCACGATGGGCACGAGGAGGTACAGCGGCAGGATGGCGAGCGCGGCGACGACCGTCACGGCCTGGTACGCCCGCATACTGGAGAGGTCCCAGTCGCCGAGCGCGAAGTTCGCGCCGACAATCCACGCGACGCCGAGCATCGCGAGAATGCCGGCCCACGTCACTTCGACGCCGCTCCCGCTCCACAGCACGTCGGTGAAGCTGAAGCCGCCGAACACGGTGATACTGAACGAGACAACGCCGAGCGCCATCGGCCCGAAGATGGCCACCAGGGCCATCCCCACGAGGTCGATGGGGTCGAGGTTATTGGATGCCATTCCGGGCGGACCAATCCGGCCCTCCCGTTTAACCTAAAGTTTGGCTCAGGTCGCTACTCCACGGTGTCAATAGGGACGGCACGACGCGACACGCGCTCCGAAACCGTCTCCGGGAGGTCGCTGTTCAGGCCCACCTCAAGCTCCCACTCGTCGGTTCCGGTCGTCACCTCTATCTCCGCGTGCCCGTCTTCCGTGTCGAGAGCCGTAGCGAGAATCACCAATCCGATGGTGATGGCGAGGATGCCCCCGATCACGAACAGGAGAATCTTTACCGACGACTGCGTGAGACCGAACCCGGCGAGTGCCAGCCCGGCGACGCTCAGTACGGAGCCGACGATTACTCCGGCGGCGTCCTGCTCCTCGTCGGGATGGCGCTCCGTGTCGATGCGCGTCACGGCGTCGAGGCCGATGGCGGTCACCGACTCAACGCCCGCGTCGTCTACCTCCACCTGGTACAGCCGCCGACCCGACACCGCCGTCGTCGTCTCGCCGTCGTACTCGACGGTCGCGATGCTTTCGCCCTCCGTGATGTGGTCCTGTAGCACCTTCCCGTGCGACTCTGGTAAGTCAACCATCTGAAAACACCTCCACCGAGAAACGTCTTAACTCTCCCGCCTGAATCGACCCTACTCGTCGAGATCGTCGGCGTCGAGGTCGTCGGCGTCGAGGTCGCCAGCGAGGAACGCGCGGCCGCGGTCGGTGAGAGAAAACAATCCCGGTTCGTCCTTCTCGAATAGACCTGCTTCAGCCATCCGATTCAGGCGTTTTCCCGTGTACTGGTTGTCGTAGTCAATGTTTGCGGCTACGACTTGAGGAGTCGCCTTAATGTCGTGCTCTTGGAAGAACTCCAGAATCCAGTAATCAATCGGAGCCATCCATTCGACCCGCTGTACCATCGTGTCGAGTGTGCTTCGGTCGGATACGGTCATAAGTTGTGTGTGGATGAGTTTAGTCTAACGTAGCACTGCGTCACTATCTAACTAAGTACTGCGTTAGAATTAAGGTGGGCGGATTGTATGTGTGAAGTACGCGGTCGGTCACCCGTCGAGAAGGAGTGCGGTCGTGGTGGTGGCCGGTCGCGGGAGTACACAAGGTGAAAGTGATGCACGACGGCCTTAAACTAAAGTCTGGTTCGCTGACCCGTTCAGGGTCGCACAGACGGCCGTTTCGCGCGTTTACGAGACCACTTTCACTTTCACCGCGCCCACGGCTCGGGACTAAGTGTCAGCACAGTTTTAGAGATAATCGTCTTCGGCGCTCGCGGTCCGAGCGGCGCACCAGCACTCTACCAGGAGATGGGTGCGCCGTGGACTGCGGTCCCGTCGAAGACACGCAGCGTCCCGAAACGGGGCGCTGCACCAACCTGACGAGACATGACGCTAGATAACGAGAGACCCCAAGAAACCCTCGAATCGACTGAAAGTAAACCGGAGTACGTGAGGACGACGGCGGGCACGTGCCCGACGTGTCACGCGGACGTTCACGGGCACGTCTACCGCGCTCGCGGGACCGACGAACACGGGTGGATTTGCCCGGTGTGCGATGCGATTCACGACCCCGACGAGGTGGACGAGAGCGGGGCCGACGGCGAGCTGGTCGCCGACGGCGGAGACCAAAACGACCGGCTCTACTTCTGCGCGGAGTGCCGGACGGTCACCGTCGACGACGTCGACGAGTGCCCGGCGTGCGGGTCGGGTAGTCCGCCGAAGACGCTCGCGTTCGTGAACGGGGGTGGGAGCGCGTGAGTCTCGGAAACGACCCGAGCCGGTGGGAGCGCTCGGAGCCCGAAGCGGAGGAGTGTCGGTACTGCGACGGCCGCACGCACGACCCGAGCGGGGTCTGCCCCGACTGCCACTACGAGGGCGCGGGCATGGAGGGCCGCCGATGAGCGACGACCTGCAGCCGCTCAGCCCCGAGGAGGGTATCGAGCGGTTCCTTCGTCACCGCGAACCGAGCGTCCGGGATTCGACGATTCAGAACGCGAAGACGCGCCTGCGGTACTTCCGCGAGTGGTGCGAGGAGCGCAACGTCGAGAACCTGAACGACCTGACCGGCCGCGATCTCTCGGACTTCGTCGCGTGGCGACGCGGCGACATCGCGGCCATCACCCTCCAGAAACAACTCTCGACGATTCGGACGGCGCTCCGGTACTGGGCGGACATCGAGGGCGTCACCGAGGGGCTGGCCGAGAAGGTCCACGCGCCCGAGCTGCCCGACGGTGCGGGCTCGCGGGACGTGCACCTGAAAGCCGACCGCGCGAAGGACATTCTCCACTACCTCAGTGAGTACGAGCCGGGGAGCCGCGAGCACGCGGTGATGGCGCTCCTCTGGCGCACCGGGATGCGCCGCGGCGCGCTCCGGTCCCTCGACGTCGAGGACCTGCGACCCGACGAGCAAGCCATCGTCCTCCGTCACCGCATCGATGACGGCACGCGACTGAAGAACGGCGAGGGCGGCGAGCGCTGGGTCTACCTCGGCCCGCACTGGTTCAGCGTCGTCGAGAAGTACCTCAACCACCCGACTCGCCCGGACAAGCGCGACGACCACGGCCGCCGCCCGCTCATCACGACCCGGAACGGCCGGCCGACGGGTGACACGATCTACAAGACCGTCCTGAAAGCGACCCAGCCGTGCCGAATCGGCGAGCCCTGCCCGCACGACCGCGACCCCGAGACGTGCGAGGCACGCAACGGCCGAGACCACTACTCGAAGTGTCCGTCATCGCGGTCGCCGCACGCCGTTCGCCGCGGAGCCATCACCCACCACCTCAACGAGGACACCCCGCCCGAGACGGTGAGCGAGCGGATGGACGTGTCCCTCGACGTCCTCTACGAGCACTACGACGCCCGAACCGAGCGGGAGAAGATGAGCGTGCGCCGCCGTCAAGTCCCGGAGGGGCGATAACGATGCGTTTTTACCCATCACCACCATCGTTTGCGATAAGCCGGAGCGGACCTACCCAGCGAGTCCACTCCTCGCGCGACATCTTTCGTTCCTCTCGCTGTCGCTTCGCACCACTAGAC
>NZ_BMPG01000012.1 GCF_014647475.1 Halocalculus aciditolerans
ACTTAAGCCCCCTTGCGAAGCCCAGATTCGACCACCGGTTGGTGGCCTCATCCGGACCTCACTCGGGTGCTTTGACGGGCGGTGTGTGCAAGGAGCAGGGACGTATTCACCGCGCGCTGCTGACACGCGATTACTACCGAATCCAGCTTCACGAGGGCGAGTTTCAGCCCTCGATCCGAACTACGACCGAGTTTAGGAGATTAGCTTCACCTTTCGGTGTCGCATCCCATTGTCTCGACCATTGTAGCCCGCGTGTTGCCCGGCACATTCGGGGCATACTGACCTACCGTTGCCCATTCCTTCCTCCGCTTTAGCAGCGGCAGTCCTCCTAATGTACCCAGCCACCACAAGGGTGCTGCTGGCAATTAAGAGTGTGGGTCTCGCTCGTTGCCTGACTTAACAGGACGCCTCACGGTACGAGCTGACGGCGGCCATGCACCTCCTCTCAGCAGCGTCGGGTAAGGTCATCAACCTGACCGTCATGACTGCTGTCGGTGCCGGTGAGATGTCCGGCGTTGAGTCCAATTAAACCGCAGGCTCCTCCGGTTGTAGTGCTCCCCCGCCAATTCCTTTAAGTTTCATCCTTGCGGACGTACTTCCCAGGCGGCCCGCTTCTCGGCTTCCCTACGGCACAGCACAGGCTCGTAGCCTGTGCCACACCTAGCGGGCATCGTTTACAGCTAGGACTACCCGGGTATCTAATCCGGTTCGAGACCCTAGCTTTCGTCCCTCACTGTCGGATCCGTCCTCCTGAGGCGCTTTCGCCACCGGTGGTCCGTCCAGGATTACAGGATTTCACTCCTACCCCGGACGTACCCCTCAGGTCTTCCGGTCCCAAGCCGTACAGTTTCCGCTGGACGCCTGCGCGTTAAGCGCGCAGATTTCCCAACGGACTTGCACGGCCAGCTACGGACGCTTTAGGCCCAATAAAATTGGCCATCACTCGGACTGCCGGTATTACCGCGGCGGCTGGCACCGGTCTTGCCCAGTCCTTATTCGTGAACCACCTTACGGTTCACAAAAGTGAGGGCTCTATGCCCTCACACTCGGAGTCCCCTTATCGCACTTGCGTACAGTGTAAAGGTTTCGCGCCTGCTGCGCCCCGTAGGGCCTGGAATCTTGTCTCAGATTCCATCTCCGGGCTCTTGCTCTCACAACCCGTACCGATTATGGGCACGGTGGGCCGTTACCCCACCGTCTACCTAATCGACCGCAATCACATCCTGTGGCGCCGTAGCGTTTCCAGCTCCCCATATTCAAATGTGGGAGCCTTATTGAGGATTAGCCTCAGTTTCCCGAGGTTATCCCCATCCACAGGGTAGTTTGATCACGTGTTACTGAGCTTTACGCCACGAGTCTGAACTCGTGCAACTAGCATGGCTAAATCGAACTCCGATAGCAATGGCCTCTGGCAGGATCAACCAGAATGTGCTGGCGCTAAGGCCAGCAATTGGCGGAACAGTATCGAGTTGTACCGCAACGACCGGACGGTCGTCGTGGCCAACCAGATATCACCAAGCCATCGAGGCTAACATCAGATCCCATCTGTACGGCGGACCGCAGGGGTGGAATCCTCATTTCCT
>NZ_BMPG01000013.1 GCF_014647475.1 Halocalculus aciditolerans
AAAAATTAGGAAAATCTGATTTTGGGAGGGGCGTTCAAATTTGGACCGGAAAATTCATGCATCTCCCCCGTACATTATTTCGGTAAAATTGGGGGTTGTCACGGGGAGGTGGGGTTCGATTGGGGTTGGTGTAATATAGGAGTGGTGGATTACAGTTGTATAGTTGATAGAATATGTTTATGATGTGTATGAGGACAAACAGAAGAGGAATAGAAAGTTGAGAGAAGATAGTTTGTTAGTGTCTTTGTATTAGTTAGCTGTGTATTGTATAATAATGTTTATGCTTGGTAGATAGGGTTAGTTGTTTGGTAGGTAATGGAAGGGTATTGTGTATAATATTATTGTGTATTTTGGAGGTAAGAAAATTCAGAAAATTGTGTTTTGGGAGGGGCGTTCAAATTTGGACCGGAAAATTCATGCATCTCCCCCGTACATTATTTTGGCAATTTTGGGGGTTGTCACGGGGAGGTGGGGTTCGATTGGGGTTGGTGTAATATAGGGATTGGCATGGGTAAGGTTAAAATGTATTCTATGTATTTTGTATGTTGAGTTGGATTTAGAGAATGGTTGTGTGTTATGTAATGAGTTGGTTAAGAATGATTTAGAGTTGAATTTGTTGTAGTTAGTTAGTATTGATAATGTTATAGCTCTATGTTATATTTGTGTTTGGTGGTTAGTTTGTGTTGTGGGGTATGGTATGTAAGTGAATGGGTTTGTAAAATTCCGGAAATTCTGGTTTTGGGAGGGGCGTTCAACTTTCAGGGCCAGAATTCATGCATCTCCCCCGTACATTATTTTGCCGATTTTGCGATTTTGTCGGGGAGGTGGGGTTCGATTGGGGTTGGTGTAATATAGGGATTGGAGTATAAAGAGTTTATTTACTAATTATAGTTTTGTATATGTTATAGGTGATGTTACGCTAGTGAATGAATAAGGTACGTTTGTTAGTGAGTTGAGTAAGTTTGATAATTTGTTTGTTTAGTGTATAATATGTTAATGCTATACTGGTATACTTGTGTTAATGGTTGGTGTGGTTGGTGTGGTTATGGTTTTGGGTTAAGATAATGGTTCAGAAATTCAGCAAATTCTTGTTTTGGGAGGGGCGTTCAACTTTCAGGGCCAGAATTCATGCATCTCCCCCGTACATTATTTTGCCGATTTTGTGATTTTGTCAGGGAGGTGGGGTTCGATTGGGGTTGGTGTAATATAGCATGGAGGCTGAAGGTACATTAATGTCGTATGTATAGTTAATGAGGTTGTGTGACTTGAGTAGTTGACTGCACAAACATTATGGGTTGTAGTATGTTGTAGATTCTTGTATAGTTGAAGTTGTTATAGAATATATTTGATATTTATAAAATTATTGTTTGGTGGGGTTGTGGTAGTCTGTGTTGAGGTTGAATATTGGTTACGTGTGATAAAATTGATTACGAAAAATTAGGAAAATCTGATTTTGGGAGGGGCGTTCAAATTTGGACCGGAAAATTCATGCATCTCCCCCGTACATTATTTCGGTAAAATTGGGGGTTGTCACGGGGAGGTGGGGTTCGATTGGGGTTGG
>NZ_BMPG01000014.1 GCF_014647475.1 Halocalculus aciditolerans
AAAAATACGGAAATTCTGGTTTTGGGAGGGGCGTTCAAATTTCAGGGCCCAAATTCATGCATCTCACCCGTACATTATTTTGCCGATTTTCGCATTTTGTCGGGGAGGTGGGGTTCGATTGGGGTTGGTGTAATATAGTGTTGTGGTTGCTAGAGGGAGTATGTTATGTGCGTTAAGTTGATACAGTTTGAATACAGTTGGTGGTGTGTTAGTATAGGTTGTTAATGTACTTGATGGTGAATAGAGAGTAACATAGTTGTTGTATTGATATTCGTGTATGAGGGGTAGTTGTGTATGAGGGGTAGTTGTGTATGAGGGGTAGTTTGGTGTGCGGTTAGTGCGATGTTATTGGTCTAAAATTTCCGAGAAATCTTGTTTTGGGAGGGGCGTTCAAATTTCAGGGCCCAAATTCATGCATCTCACCCGTACATTATTTTGCCGATTTTGTGGAATTTTCAGGGAGGTGGGGTTCGATTGGGGTTGGTGTAATATAGAGGGTGGGTGAGATGATTATAAAGTTGTTATGTTTGAATGTTGATTTATGTCTTAGATTGTGATGTATAGATTATGAACATGTAATATCTAGTAGGTAGAATAGTTGACGTTATTTTGTTATGTATTGATAGTTTATAATGTTGTATACTTAGTTATTAATCTGTTTAGGGGATATGGTGGTGTGGTTTAATGGATTGGTTGATAAATTGGGTACGGAAAATTCGGAAAATTCGGTTTTGGGAGGGGCGTTCAAATTTCAGGGCCCAAATTCATGCATCTCACCCGTACATTATTTTGCCGATTTTCGCATTTTGTCGGGGAGGTGGGGTTCGATTGGGGTTGGTGTAATATAGGGTTTGTGACGTAACGATGTGTGAATATGATTTTGATTTGTTTCATTATGTAGTGTATTGGTATGATTTATGTTATAATACAAGTGTGAAAATTTGGTGAGTGATGGTATAGTAAGTTTGTAGAAGTGAATAGTTTGTGATACATGGTAATTGTTTTATATATTATAATGTTTGAGGTTGAGTGTGTAGTATGGGAGGTGGTATACTGCTAGAATGGGGTCTGGAATTTCGTGGGATCCTGGTTTTGGGAGGGGCGTTCAAATTTCAGGGCCCAAATTCATGCATCTCACCCGTACATTATTTTGCCGATTTTCGCATTTTGTCGGGGAGGTGGGGTTCGATTGGGGTTGGTGTAATATACAGTGGGTAACGTAGATGATATAGATGTTATTTTGATTTGTTTTATTGGTTATGATAATGGTGTGATATACTATGACGATGAAAGTGAGTATGAGTTAGTGAGTGAGTATAGATTGTTTTGTTTACTGTTTGTTTTGTTGATACTGTTATAATGTTTATTAATTTATGTGCTTGGTATGGTACGGATGGGTTGTTACGGTTACGTTTGTGATCCTAAAAATACGGAAATTCTGGTTTTGGGAGGGGCGTTCAAATTTCAGGGCCCAAATTCATGCATCTCACCCGTACATTATTTTGCCGATTTTCGCATTTTGTCGGGGAGGTGGGGTTCGATTGGGGTTGGT
>NZ_BMPG01000015.1 GCF_014647475.1 Halocalculus aciditolerans
AAAAAATATGTAAACTCTGGTTTTGGGAGGGGCGTTCAACTTTTGGGGCCAGAATTCATGCATCTCCCCCGTACATTATTTTGGTGATTCAGCGGAATTTTCGGGGAGGTGGGGTTCGATTGGGGTTGGTGTAATATAGGGCTTGAGCGGGAGGTGGAGGTGTTATGAAGTATGGTTGTTTAGTTATTGTAGTTGAATTTGTGAGTTACAGTGATAGATAGTATACAATGAGGTGAAGATGTGAGAGTATGTGATAGTGTATGTGTTAGATGTATACTTGATGTTGATTCTATGTTGATGTTTGTTATAAGAATGTTGGAGATTATTGGTTACGGTATAAAATGGTGGTATAAGAAATTGGGAGAATTGTGTTTTGGGAGGGGCGTTCAACTTTTGGGGCCAGAATTCATGCATCTCCCCCGTACATTATTTTCGTGAATCTGCGGGATTTTCGGGGAGGTGGGGTTCGATTGGGGTTGGTGTAATATAGACGGTGTGATATTAATTTGAAACTTTGTATAGTATGTTATAGATTATGTGATACATTGAGTGGTAGTTGTTTGGACAGAGTACAGTGAGTTTTGTGTAGTATAGTGAGTAAGTGTATATTATGTTTAATGGTTGTGAATATGTTGTAGTGTGAATTGTTTTATGGTGTAGGTTATGGTGTGTTTGTGTTTATGTTGGTGTTGGTGTTGGTGTTTATAGGTTCGGATAAATCGGAAATTTGGTTTTTGGGAGGGGCGTTCAACTTTTGGGGCCAGAATTCATGCATCTCCCCCGTACATTATTTTCGTGAATTTGCGGAATTTTCGGGGAGGTGGGGTTCGATTGGGGTTGGTGTAATATAGGCTATTGGGTATATTATAGTGTGTGTGATTTATGGATTTGAGTTATGAAAGAGTATGGTGGTTGCGAGGTGATATACTGTGAGTTGTGTGTAGAATATGTTATAAGAGATTTGAATTTTTGTTGTTATAGAGTTAATGCTGATATTGTATTGTGTGTTAGTGTAGGTATGGGTTGTTTATGGTTGTGCTTGGTGGTTGTGGTAAAATGATGGTTAGAAAATATCGGAAAATTCGGTTTTGGGAGGGGCGTTCAAATTTGGGGCGGAAAATTCATGCATCTCCCCCGTACATTATTTCGGTAAAATTGGGGGTTGTCACGGGGAGGTGGGGTTCGATTGGGGTTGGTGTAATATAAGGGTTTGAGATTTATGATTTGATTTTGTTTTATGTATATTGTGTCTGAGTGTAGTGGCATAGATTATAAACATAACATAAAGATAGGTGAAGTGAATATTGAGAGATTTGTATATGTTGTTTGAATTTGAATGATACAATAATTGATGTTGATACTATATGGTTACGGGAGGGTTGTTATCTTGGTATTGGTTGAAGTTGGTATATGGTTGATAAATGGGGTTGAAAAAATATGTAAACTCTGGTTTTGGGAGGGGCGTTCAACTTTTGGGGCCAGAATTCATGCATCTCCCCCGTACATTATTTTGGTGATTCAGCGGAATTTTCGGGGAGGTGGGG
>NZ_BMPG01000016.1 GCF_014647475.1 Halocalculus aciditolerans
CAAAAACAGCGATTTTTCGGGGAGGTGGGGTTCGATTGGGGTTGGTGTAATATAGGATGGGCGATACATTTTGGAATTTTTGATTTGGTTGTTGCCTGGCGTGTTTGGGTTTGTAATGTTGTTGCAGGTGTTTAGGTTGCATGTGTTGTTTGTTGTTTGTTGTTTGCAGTGTGTTGGTTGTTGGTGGTGTTAGGTGTTGTGGGGTGATGTTGGTTGGTGCTTTTGTGGGTGGTGGTATTATTGGTGGCACTATGTTGGTTGCTGATGTGTTGATTGTTGGTGGTGTGTATGATGTTGGTGGTGTAGGGTATGTGTTACTTGTTGTTACGTTGGTGGGGTGGTATTTTGGTGTTGCAGTGGTGTGGGGTTGTTATCAATGGGGTTGTGTGGGTGATATGGTTGGATTGTTGCGACACGATTATATTTGAGTACATTGCGTTGATTGTTAGTTATATTCCGTGACCATGATTAGTTGGCGAGTGCAGCGCAGTACCATCAACAGTCAAACATTTATTCGATATGTATGTTTATATGTTTATCTTATCTTCATAAATGTTTGATTGGGTGGTGATATGACACCTGTGCGTTGCTTGATGTGGGTGGGGTGGTTTGGATGCTTGTGCAGTATGTTGTGTTGGAATGTTGTGTTGTCTTGTTAAAATTGCGACGATAGCGTGTCCCAGAATTCGCGAAAACTCTGTTTTGGGAGGGGCGTTCAACTTTTTGGCTGATTTTGGCTCATTAAAACCAACTGCTAATTTGGCCCAAAAACAGCGATTTTTCGGGGAGGTGGGGTTCGATTGGGGTTGGTGTAATATAGGATGGGCGATGGATCCGTGACCAAACCTAATCGAATTGATATGGTGATATTAGACATGACGAAGTTTGACGTGAACGAAAGTGGCGTCAGTTCGCTGGCGCTACGATGGCGGTTGTTATTACCGCCACGAGTCAAACGCTGTATTGTGGTATACATCGTTTGATGTTTGTGTTGGTGTGGGGTTGGTGTTATGGCGTCGCATTCCGTTTATTGCTACTTAGGGTTGTTCTTGTGTATGGTGGGGTGGGGTTATATTATTGGGGTGGGGTGGGGTTATATTATTGGGGTGGGGTGGGGTTATATTATTGGGGTGGGGTGGGGTTATATTATTGGGGTGGGGTGGGGTTATATTATTGGGGTGGGGTGGGGTTGCATTATGGTGTTGGGGTTCCGAGTGTTGTGAGGGTGTTATACTTCGGGTGATGCTAAGAATCCGAAGTAAGACAGTAGGCTCCGTAGGCTAGGAGCCGCAGTTTAGAATATGTTATATGTGATGTGGCTTTATCATGTGCTATGTTTCTATTATATATTAAGCCACCGTGTGGGTGGGTTGTGTTGGGGTTGGTGTGATGGCTTGTTGGGGTTTGTGTAACATGTGGTGTCTGGTGCTTTCTCAAATTTTGCCGGTTAAGTTTTCCGGAAAATTGTGTTTTGGGAGGGGCGTTCAACTTTTTGGCTGATTTTGGCTCATTAAAACCAACTGCTAATTTGG
>NZ_BMPG01000017.1 GCF_014647475.1 Halocalculus aciditolerans
AAAACCATAAAATAATGTACGGGGGAGATGCATGAAATTGCGGCCCCAAATTTGAACGCCCCTCCCAAAACCAACTTTCCTGTAATTTTCCGATACCCATTTCCACCCTAAACAACACAACGCCAACACAATCATTAATGTTATCAACTATACTCTTAACAACATCTCTAAGCATACACAGTCATCTATCAAACACTAATCTATAAATTTATGTTACATACTATATACCAATATTCATATCCATAAACTAAAGACTAAATCAAACCATATTATACCATACACTCCGAAACCACCACCATAACCTAAGCCTATATTACACCAACCCCAATCGAACCCCACCTCCCCGTGACAACCCCCTATTTTGTGGAAATAATGTACGGGGGAGATGCATGAATTTTCCGCCCAAAATCTGAACGCCCCTCCCAAAACCAAGTTTTCCGCAAATTTCCAACCTCCAGACTAACTCATAAACACACCATTATACATACAAGATACATAACACACTAGCATCCTGTAAATCAACATACATAATCAACACAGAACATTCATCTTAAAAAACAAACTTTAACGACCACAGATATATCACTATAACAACAACAATTACGCTAACTAAACAAACTACCATACTATCATAGACACCATAATCCAATCCCAAGCAATCAATGCTATATTACACCAACCCCAATCGAACCCCACCTCCCTGAAATTTCCACCAAATCACCAAAATAATGTACGGGGGAGATGCATGAATCTGGGCCCCAAAAGTTGAACGCCCCTCCCAAAACCAAAATTCCTGAATTTCCTGACCACCAATTTACTGTAGCAACCAATATACCAACCATCACACTGACCACACATACCCTACCCACACACAGGTTAGGTTAATCAAAATATATAATACATCAACAATCTATATTCTAACTATTACACGAACTCTCATCTTCATTATACTCCAGATACTACCTATGTTTTAAACTATGTCAATGTTCACTAATAAACTAAAATAAATAATGAAATCACATTCACTATATTACACCAACCCCAATCGAACCCCACCTCCCCGAAAATTCCGCCAAATCGCAAAAATAATGTACGGGGGAGATGCATGAATCTGGGCCCCAAAAGTTGAACGCCCCTCCCAAAACCAACTTTCCTCAAATTTCCTGACCTATCTTTTACACAACCACAACCTATACAACCACATCACACCCTACCCACCTAATAACACAACACTAACAGAATACATTGTAATCATTACCATACAACATAATAAACATATCATCCTCATTATTATAACCATCCAAGAAACACAACAAGTTAATAACACATACCACAACTATATACTACAAATTCAAAATCAACAAATACCATTACAGCAACTTCACTATATTACACCAACCCCAATCGAACCCCACCTCCCCGTAAAATCCACCCAAAACCATAAAATAATGTACGGGGGAGATGCATGAAATTGCGGCCCCAAATTTGAACGC
>NZ_BMPG01000018.1 GCF_014647475.1 Halocalculus aciditolerans
AAAAAATGGCCAAAAATGCCAAAAATCGGCTCGGAGGCGGGAAACTGGGGGTTGGTGTAAAATAGGGCCGGGTGGTGGGGGAATTTCGGCCCCTCCTTGGAAATATACGGGTGGGGAGGCCTTGTTTCGACCTGGCTGGCTATTTTGGTGGTTTGGGACCTGCTATTGGGGATTTGGAGGGCTTTTCGTTGGGGATTGCGTGGTTGTTGCTTGGAATGAAGTGCCTCGGACTTGGTTTGGGGGTTGATGGTTAATGTGTGTGGCTGAATATGGTTTGGGATGTGGCGGGATAACTTTATTGGTTTGGGGTGTGACTTTGGGACATGGGTGGATGTTTGAGCATTGATACTCTTGGTTAGGGGTATGAGGGTTGATTTTGACTCCTTTTCCTTTGATATTAATATTAGTTATGCTAAGTGACGAAGGTCTCAGGGGAGGTAACGCTAGTGGACGATTAATATAGTTATCTAGGTCTATAGAGCTTGATTACGAATATACTGGGAAAGGTTACGTGGGGCCCGGTAATGAGTAGCTATAGTAGACATAGTATCTAATATCGTCTATAATTGAAAGTGATAGTTTTATTGATCTGCCAGTGTATTTGTATTTTGTGTGTATGCTGTGTTATATTGAGGGTAAATATACCTGTACAGACTAGCCTGAAGCGCTTTGGTGGGACTGGAGATGAGCAAAAATCACCAAAAATGGCCGAAAAATGGGGAAATTTCCAAACTTTTCTGGTCCTTCGGGTAGGGGCGTTCTGCGAAAATCGAAAAATGGGTGCAGAAATCCCGTTCAAAAAATGGCCAAAAATGCCAAAAATCGGCTCGGAGGCGGGAAACTGGGGGTTGGTGTAAAATAGGGCCGGGTGGTGG
>NZ_BMPG01000019.1 GCF_014647475.1 Halocalculus aciditolerans
CGTTCAAAAAATGGCCAAAAATGCCAAAAATGGCCTCCGGGGCGGGAAACTGGGGGTTGGTGTAAAATAGGGCCGGGTGGTGGCCGGAAATGGGCTTCCCTGGGCTGGATTGGCTCGAAACCCTGGGTCCTGGGCGTACTTTTGGGGGTGGCTGGAGTTTTGGACTGGATTCAGCCTTGGATGGCTGCTTTTATGCGTGTGTTGAGCTTTTTGGGGCTGGGTTGGCTGGATTGGAGGCGTTCTGAATGTTAAGTGGATGTGCTTGGAGGCGGTGGGTGTGAATAGATGGGTTCGGTGGCTTATACTGGGCTGCCTAGGTTTTAGAGTTTATGGATTTAGGGTGTTAAGAGGTGATGGAGGGGTAATAAGGGGTCTGGACACCTGCCTCTTTAATATTGATTATTAGTTATAGGGGAGGATAAGGTGTTGGTAACCCTAGGGTTTCGGGTCCTCCGCTATAATTAGTTTATATTTATAGTTTATAGGTAATAGTTTATAAATATTCTACAATACATAAATACTAGTCTATATACGCTTATTTGTCTATGATTCGTGTTCTATATTTGACTATAATTTGACTGTGCTGTGTAGAATGTAATACTCTCGTATATGTACCTGGTGGCTTTATGCAGTTGCCACTTAATTGGAGTGAAATTTATAAAATTTAGGCCGTGTGGCGTGTGGGAGGGTGTCAAAATTCTAAAAAATGCCCAAAAATAGCCCAAATTCCCAAACTTTTCTGGTCCTCCGGGTAGGGGCGTTCTGCGAAAATCGAAAAATGGGTGCAGAAATCCCGTTCAAAAAATGGCCAAAAATGCCAAAAATGGCCTCCGGGGCGGGAAACTGGGGGTTGGTGTA
>NZ_BMPG01000020.1 GCF_014647475.1 Halocalculus aciditolerans
CAAAATTGCCATTTTTGGGCTCCGGGGCGGAAAACTGGGGGTTGGTGTAAAATAGGGCCGGGTGGTGGCCGGAAATGGGCTTCCCTGGGCTGGATTGGCCTGAAACCCTGGGTCCTGGGCGTACTTTTGGAGGTGGCTGGCTTTTCTCTTTAAAATTTGACTTTAAAGTGGTGGATTTGGTGGGCTGGGGCCTTTGGCGTGCATGATTGGCTGGTCTCGGGCGGCTTGGCTTGACTTGGTGGGCTGGGATACTTTGTATTTTATGATCGCGTGCGGGTTGTTATTTGTCGTGGGGTAGACGGGTGTTTGGGGATTGGTGGTTGGCGTTGGCGCATTGATGGGCTTCGATATGATTGGAGTTTAATATATAGAATAAGTTTAATATCAAAGGGGAGGCTTTGGGGTTTAAACTTATGTGGCTTTAGCCTATATAGCTACAGCGTCTATAGTATATTTTAGCTTAACGTCCTGGTAAGGTTACAGTTATTGTAAAGTTAGGCTATCTATACGTGCATTTGTCTTTCTTATTTGTGATCTATGTATAATGCGTATTATGTGATGTCTAGAGTTATGTTAGAGTGTCTGTTAGACGTATATTCCTATCACTAAAGTGACAGTTTCTATAGAATTGCAATTGTGGGAATTTGGTTGGAATGCGTCGAAAATTGATAAAAATCCTAAAAAATAGCCCAAAAATCCAAACTTTTCTGGTCCTCCGGGTAGGGGCGTTCTGCGAAAATCGAAAAATGGGTGCAGAAATCCCGTTCAAAAAATGCCCAAAAATGCCAATTTTGGCCTCCGAGGCGGAAAACTGGGGG
>NZ_BMPG01000021.1 GCF_014647475.1 Halocalculus aciditolerans
TTCGCAGAACGCCCCTACCCGGAGGACCAGAAAAGTTTGGAATTTCCCCCCATTTTTGAGGATTTTTAGGGATTTTTCAGGATTTTCCCCACATCCCCCAACCATCCCGCCAACCCCAATTCTTAACACAGCAACGCCACCTTTAGGTATGGTAAGTACAGACACAACGTTGTCATCATCTACATCATACAGACTACAACTTGGTAATCGTGGACTTGAATGTAAAACTAGATTGTAATAGACTAATTGTGTATACGCAGAATATGATATTCTACTACCACAACAAACTTACAGCCTATAGAGGACCCGGCTCACTAGTGATCCCACCCCTATACGATATCCTTACGGATAGCAAAATAGCTAAATATATATATATTAAAGCAAAGGAAAGGTGTAAACCCCCAACACCATGCTAATAACCAGGCAACCCTATCCAAGGCCAGCCAAGGCCATGAACTAACTCCCAACGCAAGGCCAGCCCCACTCATCCCATACAACCCAAATAAACCCACTAATAATTAAATCAACCTCAATACCAAAGCCTCCAAAATCAGAAAACAAACAAACCTCCAGAGCATAAACCAGCGAAACACGCGAGTCCCAAACCCAAAAGCAAAAAATCAAAGGCAAATTCTGGCCGAAACAAAAACAAGCCTCCAGACCCAGGGGTTCAGGCCAATCCAGCCCAGGGAAGCCCATTTCCGGCCACCACCCGGCCCTATTTTACACCAACCCCCAGTTTCCCGCCCCGGAGGCCAAAATTGGCATTTTTGGGCATTTTTTGAACGGGGTTT
>NZ_BMPG01000022.1 GCF_014647475.1 Halocalculus aciditolerans
TGGAATATTAACCAGTTTCCCTTTTGTCACACTCGAATTACGATGTGACTTAGGATCGCCTAACCCTCGGCTGATTAACATTGCCGAGGAACCCTTGCTCGTAAGGTCGTCGAGTTTCTCACTCGACTAACGCTGCTACTATGACCAGGATTTTCGTCCCCACTCGGTCCACACGAACTCTCGTCCATGCTTCCACCCGAGCGGAGTGCCAACTTACTAGATCACCATGTTACTGGTGCTGCTAGGTCTCGGTGATGTGCTTGAGCCCCGATCATTTTGGGCGCCTCGAACCTCGGCCGGTAAGCTGTTACGCTTTTCTTAGAGGGTAGCTGCTTCTAAGCTCACCTCCCGGCTGTTTAGGGCTCGAGACCACCTTCAATCGCACTTAGCACATACTTGGGGACCTTAACCAAGCTCTGGGTTGTCTCCCTCACGGTGCACAGGCTTACCCCGCACACCGGATTCCCTGCTTCCACGGCGTTCGTAAGTTCGGAGTTTGACAGGGGGGTCGACTCCTCTCGGAGTCGAGCTCCCCAATCGGTCGCTCTACCTCACGAACTACCTCCGCAGAGGTCATGCTTCGACATGTTTCAGTTGGAACCAGCTGTTGCCGAACTCGATGGGCCTTTCACCCCTACACACAGGTCACGGGAGGGTATTGTAAGACACCAACCCTAACAGGCCTCCACATGGCTTTCGCCATGCTTCACCTTGCCC
>NZ_BMPG01000023.1 GCF_014647475.1 Halocalculus aciditolerans
CCGGCTACCGGTGTCCTCCTCCCGGAGTGAGGGTCACAGTCACTGACGGGTAGTATTTCACTGATGTCTCGGCGACGTGCTGGCGCACGCACCTGTGTAACGACTCCTACCTATGCTGCACATCAGCGACCGTGTCCCAGCGACAGCCTGCAGTAAAGCTCTATAGGGTCTTCGCTTCCCCTTGGGGGTCTCCAGACTCCGCACTGGAACGTACAGTTCACCGAGCCCAACGTCGGGACAGTGATGCTCTCGTTGATCCATTCATGCAAGCCGCTACTGAAGCGGCAAGGTACTACGCTACCTTAAGAGGGTCATAGTTACCCCCGCCGTTAACGGGTCCTTCGTCCCATTGTACTGGGTGTTCAGATACCCGCACTGGGCAGGATTCAGTGACCGTACGAGTCCTTTCGGATTTGCGGTCACCTATGTTGTTACTAGACAGTCGGAGCATCCGAGTCACTGCGACCTGCCTCTAACGAGGCAGGCATCCCTTATCGCGAACTTACGGGACTAACTTGCCGAATTCCCTGACGTCGGTTGATCTCGACAGACCTTGGCTTTCGCCGCCTGAGCACCTGTGTCGGATCTTGGTACGAATCTCGTGCTCGCCTTTTCACGGGCCCTAAGTT
>NZ_BMPG01000024.1 GCF_014647475.1 Halocalculus aciditolerans
AAAAAAAAGAGCGCCTGCGCGCTTCCAAAATGTTGCCGGAAGACAGGTTCCGGAAGTTTCGCATACCAATAAAGTACAGAAACTGATACTTATATAGCGTTAGTTGGAAGCCGTCACACCCACAGCCCGCATTCGCGGGGCGGAGGTTCTCCGCGCACGGGCCCGCGCGTCACCACCATGGCCGCGCACCGGGCTCGCCTCGCGCCGGGCGGTGCGGGGCGCCGCGCCCTGGCACACACCGCGGCGGGCGGCGCCCCGCGGAGACGGAAACGGCCGCGCGCACGCAGGCCCCGTGCCCGGTGCGCCAGTCACGCGGCGCCTTGGGGGACGCCTGCCCCGCGGCGTCGCGGCCCCCTCGGCGCGGCGGGGCCACCGCTACGGAAGCCGCCGGCGACCGCGCGGGACCGCAGGGGGGCCCGCCGCCACACACACGCACACAAAAAAAAGAGCGCCTGCGCGCTTCCAAAATGTTGCCGGAAGACAGGTTCCGGAAGTTTCGCATACCAATAAAGTACAGAAACTGATACTTATATAGCGTTAGTTGAAAGCCGTCACACCCAC
>NZ_BMPG01000025.1 GCF_014647475.1 Halocalculus aciditolerans
GTCGGAAATATGGTTACGGAAATTGTGGAAAGTTTGGTTTTGGGAGGGGCGTTCAACTTTTGGGGCCGGATTTCATGCATCTCCCCCGTACATTATTTTACGGATTTGGCGGAATTTTCGGGGAGGTGGGGTTCGATTGGGGTTGGTGTAATATAGACGGTGGATGGGATAGAGTGTATTATGTTTCGATGTAGTTTAACGGTTGAGAGTTATTATAGTGATTGTTATGGTGATGATGTCGTTATACAAGATACAAGTAAAGGTTGAGTAGTATAAAGTTTGTGTGTACGTGTATGTTTGTTGTATAAATGTTATGTTGGATGTATTAGATATGTTGAGGTTACGCATTTGGTGGAAGTTATAGGTTGCTGTAAATTGTAAAATTCTGGTTTTGGGAGGGGCGTTCAACTTTTGGGGCCGGATTTCATGCATCTCCCCCGTACATTATTTTACGGATTTGGCGGAATTTTCGGGGAGGTGGGGTTCGATTGGGGTTGGTGTAATATATACTGAATGTGATTTTATTGAATTCTATTTAT
>NZ_BMPG01000026.1 GCF_014647475.1 Halocalculus aciditolerans
TTACATCACCAAACCAATACTATATTACACCAACCCCAATCGAACCCCACCTCCCGTGAAAATCCGCCAAAATCCCAAAATAATGTACGGGTGAGATGCATGAAATTGCGGCCCCAAATTTGAACGCCCCTCCCAAAATCAAGTTTCCACCTTTCTGAACCTACTCATTCTTACCACACTAACACCAACCACACCAACCCATAATATCAAATAATGTATACTCTACAACTTAATACAAACACAAGAACAGATTAACCTCTCATGCATAAATACACATTCCACTTTCTTGTACACTGCAACTATCATAACAACCTCTCATACATTTCAAACTAATAACATACATTATAAATCCGAAACTAAACATACCGCCTATATTACACCAACCCCAATCGAACCCCCACCTCCCGTGAAAATCCGCCAAAATCCCAAAATAATGTACGGGTGAGATGCATGAAATTGCGGCCCCAAATTTGAACGCCCCTCCCAAAATCAAGTTTCCCACAAATTCTATACCCATATTTTACCCACGCATC
>NZ_BMPG01000027.1 GCF_014647475.1 Halocalculus aciditolerans
GGAAAAACAAATATATAGGGAGATGAGAGAACGAATGGGAACAGATGTAAAAGACGAGGGCGAAAGAAAGAAAGATATAGTCGACGGAAAGAGGTGTCTGCAACCAACCGACGCAGTAACGACAGCAACGACAGCAACCACGGAAGGCGTGCAAACACACACGCTTGATTTTCGAAAAAACAATTTGAAACGAGGCGACAACTACAGGAATCGACAAGAGAGGCGAACCACCACCACACGCACCGAGGGAGTGAGGGAGAGGAAGAGCCGCGGGTGGGAAAAACAAATATATAGGGAGATGAGAGAACGAATGGGAACAGATGTAAAAGACGAGGGCGAAAGAAAGAAAGATATAGTCGACGGAAAGAGGTGTCTGCAACCAACCGACGCAGTAACGACAGCAACCACGGAAGGCGTGCAAACACACACGCTTGATTTTCGAAAAACAATTTGAAACGAGGCGACAACTACAGGAATCGACAAGAGAGGCGAACCACCACCACACGC